>JBGPFD010000143.1:0-8992 GCA_041483175.1 Thermoanaerobaculia bacterium
ACGAAATCGACGAGCGTGCGCGTTTCCGGAACGAACGCGAGGTCCGTTTCGATCTTCTGCAGCGCGTCTTCCAGCTTCAGCTTGGAGCGGATCAGGATGCGATAGGCGCGCTCGAGAGCCTCGATCGTGTCTTTCGAGAAATCCTTGCGCTCCAGGCCGATGGCGTTGATGCCGTACGTCTTTGCCGGACGGCCGCCGACGGTCTTCACGTACGGCAGCGCGTCCAGCGTGACTACGGTGAAGCCGCCGATGAAGGCGTGCTCGCCGACGCGGCAGAACTGATGGACGGCGGAGAAAGCGCCGATGGTGGAGTGATCGCTGATCTCCACGTGCCCCGCCAGCGTGGCGTTGTTCGCGAAGACCGTGAAGGAGCCGACATGGCAATCGTGCGCGATGTGCGCGTAGGCCATCAGGAAATTGTTCGAGCCGACCGTCGTTCGTCCGCCGCCCCCGGCCGTGCCGCGGTTGATAGTCACGAATTCACGGACGACGTTGTCGTTGCCGATGGCCAGCTCGGTGTGCTCGCCGCGATACTTCAGATCCTGCGGGGGGCTGCCGATTGACGCGTGACCGTAAAACGCGTTGCGTTTCCCGATCGTCGTGGGACCTTCGATGCGCGTGTGTGGACCGATGGTCGTGCCGGCGCCGATCGTCACGCTCGAGCCGATGATCGCGTAAGGTCCGATTTCGACATCATCCGCAAGCGCGGCGTCGCTGCTGACGATCGCTGTGGGGTGGATGCGGGCCACTAGCGCGGCCTCTCCACCATCACGCTCAGCATCTCCGCCTCGGCGACCACCGCGCCCTCGACTCTGGCCACGCCGCGGAAGCGGATGCTGTTGGAACGCCGCTGCAGCACTTCACATTCGAGCCGGAGCTGGTCGCCAGGCACGACCGGTTTTCGAAAGCGTGCCTTGTCTACGCCGCCGAACAGAAAAAGCTTCCGCTCCCGGTCGGGAATGTCGCTGAGGATCAGCACCGCGGCGCATTGAGCCATCGCCTCGACGATCAATACGCCGGGCATGACCGGAGCACCGGGAAAATGACCCTGGAAGAACTGCTCGTTCGCGCTGACGTTCTTGATGCCCACAACCCTGTCGGGGCCATCCATCTCCACGATGCGATCGACGAGCAGCATCGGATAGCGATGCGGCAGGATCTTCATGATCTCCGTGATGGTCAGCATCAGCTCCTCTTCTTCGATAGCAGGCGTTTGAGTAGAACGTCACGCCGGGCATACTCGCGAAACGGGATGGCCGGGCTGCCCATCACCTTCGTTCCCGCGGGCACATCGTGAAACACGCCTGCCCCGCCGCCGATCTGCGCGCCCGCGCCGATCTTCAGGTGTCCGGAGAAGCCCGATTGGCCCGCGGCGACGACATAATCGCCGAGTTCGGTCGAGCCGGCGATTCCGACTTGCGCCACGAGCAGGCAGTGCTTGCCGATGCGGACGTTGTGTCCGACCTGCACCAGGTTGTCGATTTTCGTTCCCTCGCCGATCACCGTCTCGCCGAGCGCGCCGCGATCGACCGCGGAATTGGCGCCGATCTCCACGTCGTCTTCGATGCGCACGCTTCCGATCTGCGGAATCTTTCTGTGCCGGCCATTGATGGCCACGAAGCCGTAGCCGTCGGATCCGATCACCACCCCGCTGTGCAGGATGCAGCGCCGGCCGATCGTGCAGCCGTCGTAGATCGTCACGTGCGGATAGAGAATCGTATCGTCGCCGATCACTGCGTTCTCGCCGACCGAAGAAAAGGCGCCGATGCTCACATTCGATCCGATTTTCGCTGTCGCGGCGACCAATGCCTGCGGCGATACACCGGGCGCACGGCGTCGGGAATTGAACCAGCGATCGAGAATATCGGCCAGCGCCGCATGCGGCTTTGTGACGCGGATGAAGCGTTTGTCGTTGCCGGGGAATTCGTTCGGCACCAGGATCGCGCCCGCCTTCGTGGTGGCGAGCTGCGGCGCGTACGACGGATTACCGAGAAAGCTGAGCTGATCCTCGGCCGCTTCGCTCAATGTGGCGACGCCGGTAACGATTCGGTCACTCGGGCCTTCGTAGCGTCCGCCGACGAGCGCGACGATCTCCGCGATGGGCACTTCCGGCATGGCGGGGCATTGTATCGGGTAAGGGCGCGACTGCGTCGCGCCGTTCCCCGGGATGGGGCACGGCGCAGCCGTGCCCTACAGGCTTACTGTTTCTTGGATGCGGCGGGCGCTGCCGGCGGGGCTTCCGCGTCGTTGAAGCGCTTGAGCACCACATCGGTGATGTCGATGGCGTCGGAGGCGTACACCAGGCCCGACTCGAACTTGTTGAAGATCGCCGCCAGACCCATCTCCTTGCCGATCTGGTCGATCACCGGCTTGATCTTGCCCTCCAGCTCGAGCAGAGCCTTGTCGCGCGCTTCACCCATCTCGCGATCGGCATCCTGGCCGAAGCGCTGGAGGGCGAGCTGCTTGTCCGAGAGCTGCTTCTGCAGGTCGGTGAGCTTGTCTTCGCTGAGCGACAGTTTCTTGGTGTTGATCTCGGTGTCGAGCGCCTTCGCCGTTTCCTGCAGTTTCTGTGCTTGCACCATCTTGTCTTCCTGCAGTTTCTTCAGTCTGTCCTGCGCCCCCTTTCCGGCGACGGACGTGCTCAACACGCGCTGCACATCGATCACTGCCAGGCGCAGCGGCGCGGCGGTTTGCGCGAAGACGGGCGTGGCAAGCGCCGCTATGGCGATCGGAACGAGAAGCTTCTTCATGAAATCTCCTTTGGACATTGCCTAAATCATGGTCGCGCTAATACGTATTCCCGATGGTGAACTGGAAGTTCTGGAACCTGTCGCCCGGCTTCCGCGCCGGATCGATCGCATAGATGAACCGGATCGGGAATTGAAAAATGGGCAGAAAGATCCGCAGCTCGGCACCGGTCGAATAGCGCAGCTTTGAGAATTCGATTTTGTCGTGGTAGCCGTAGCCCCATCCGGAGTCGGCGAACCACACCAGCCGCAGCGGATCGTTCACCCGGAAAATATACTCGGCATTAAAGATGGCCTGCTTGTATCCACCGGCGATCACGGTCTGGCCGTTGAAGGTTTCGTTCGGCCCCAGAGTCCCGTACTCGAATCCGCGGACCGAGTACTCGCCGCCGACGTAAAAGCGCTGCCCTTTCGGAATGCAGAGCTCTTTGCCGGAGGTCTGCTGTTCGTCGAGCGTGTTCGAGCAGTTCTTGTTCAGCGGGAGCATGTAGCCGAGCTCGGTGTTGAAGCTGAAGGAGCTGCGGCGCGATAGCTTGAAGAACTTGGTCATGCCGAGGGTCGGCCGGACCGAGTGAATCGTCCCACCGAGCGGCCCGCCCGAGTACGAGATGCCGAGCGAGAACCGCGCGCCGCGTGTGGTGTCGAAAGGATTGTCGCGCGAGTCGAAGTTGTACGCCGGCCCGATCGATGACTGCGAGTACTTGAAGTCGCTGATGTCGGCGATGGGAACGTTTCCGTTCACGTCGGGAGCCACGTTGAATTCGTAGTGGCTACGGACGTGCTCCAGCCCGTACACCAGTGACAGGCTGTCGAAGCGGTGCAACCGGTATCCGTAGGCGACGGACCCGCCCTTGCTCAACTCCTGGTATCCAATCGCCAGCGGGTAATTCGTGGTGCGATTGAACAGCGACACGCTGACGCTGTTCGGGGTGTCGAGGAACCACGGGTCGGCATACGACAGCGAGAAGAAGTGCAGCCGGCTTCCGGTCTGGAAGCTCAGGCCGAGGTTTTCTCCTTCACCGAGAAAGTTTCGCGTGGCGAACTGCGTCTGGACGAAAAAGCCGCTCGCCTGCGAGTAGCCGCCGCCGAACTGGATGTCGTTCTTCCCCTCCTCGGTTCCTTTCACCATGATGTCGACGGTCTTCTTGTCCTGATTCACCTTGAGATCAGGATTGTCGGTGACCTTGAAGTACCCGAGCTGGCCGATCTTGTACATGCTCTGCTTGAAGGTCTCCATGTCCATGATGTCTCCCTCTGCGAGGAAGATCTCACGGCGGAGCACCTTGTCCTTGGTGGTGTTGTTGCCCTGAAACTCCAGGCGGCCGAGATGGAACTGATCGCCTTCGAACACCTGGATGTGCACGTCGGAAACGTTGTTCGGCTGCTCGACATACTCCGGATTGATGTACGAATAGATGTAGCCGCGTCCGCGGTAGGCATCGCTGAACGCGTCGAGCCGGTTCTGAATGGCCTTGCGCCGCAGCACCTCGCCCTTTTTCAGCGGCCAGTTCCCGATGATCTGCTGGTTGGTGAACACCGTGTTGCCGGCGACGCTGACCTCACCGAAGGTGTGGACCATTCCTTCCTGCAACGGAATGATGATCTTCACCCGCGGCTTCTTTCCCTTGCGCACAGTGACGATCTGCGGCTCGCCGAAGGTGACGTTCTGGTAGCCGTAGTCCTGGTAGTAGTTCTTGACGTTCTCCAGATCCTCGTCGAGCTTCGACGGGATGTAGAGGTTTTTCTTGCGGATCCAGGAGATGATGCCGTTCGGCTTTACCTCTTTCATGTGCGCGCGGAGCCGGCGGCTGGAGAAGCTCTTATTGCCGACGAACTCGATGGACGAGATCGTGGCCTTGATTCCTTCGTTGATGTTGAAGACGATCTTCTGCTCGCCGGGCTCGAGCATCCCTTCCGTAGTCGGGTCGACGGTCACGCCTTCGAATCCGTTTTCGGCGTAGGCGCGCTTGATCGATTCGGCAGCGCGCTGCACCAGCGTCTGCTCGATGGTGTTCCCGACGTGGATGTCGATCTTGTCCTTCTCCAGCGCCTCGTTGATCTTCGAGGAGTTCAGCTCCTTGTTGCCGCGGAACTCCACCGCACCGATGCGCGGCCGCTCCTTCACCACGGCCCGAACGATCACGCCCGCATCGCCCTGGTCCGCCTCGATGCGGATGTCGTCGAAGAGCCCGGTCTGCCAGAGGTTCAGGAAGTTCTTTTGAAGGAGCTGGGGATTGTAGAACTCGCCCGGATTTACGCCCAGGTAGACCCGGATCGTGTCACTGGCGACGCTCGTGTTCCCCACCGCTTCGAACCGCTGAATCTTCTGCCCCGCGAAGCTGCCGGCTGTTGCCGGAGTGGCGGAGGTGGGCGGTTGGGTGGTGGGGGCGGGCGGGGTGGGCTCGGAGACGATGCGGCCCGATCCGGGTTGCTCGATGATCGTGCCAGGCTTCGGTTTCTGCGCTGGTGGGGTGGGCGTGGTCTGCGCCACGGCTGTGCTGCCGAGCGCTGCCGCGAGAGCGATGGCCAGAAATCGCGTCATGAAATGGAGGTCCACAGAAAACTACTGCGTTTGGACGTTTGACTCCCGCTGGAAGTCACGCGCCCAGAACACGGCTGAGGCGGCGGACATTCTACGGGACTCCGGTTACGATCCGGTCATGATTCTCGCCGCCGTCGCCCTCACACTCCAGATTCGAGGCGACACGCTGCGGATCGCTGTCGTCGGGGATATCGGCGCCGGAACGAAGGAAATCGCGCTTGGCATCGCCGCTGTCCATCGCGCCGCGCCGCTCGATGCGATCGTTACCACCGGCGATAACATCTATCCCTGCGGCGTCCGATCGGCCAGCGATCCGCAATGGGATCTCCTCCGCCCGCTCGCCAGCCTCGGCGTGCCGATCTACCCGGTTCTCGGCAATCATGATCGGTGCGGCAACGCCGCCGCGGAGATCGGCGCGCCGCTGCCCAACTGGCGCTTTCCGTCCACGGAGTACGTCGTGCAAACGGCCGCCGCGGACTTTGCCATGCTCGATACGACGGCCTACGCCGAAGGGCGCGCGCCGCCGCCCGACATCGGCGCGCTCTTCAGCGGTTCAACCACTGCCTGGCGCATCGCCGTCGGGCATCATCCGCTGCTCTCGTCGGGCTATCACGGCCACTTTCCCCGCGGCGAGCACCACCGGATGCTGCGCCTCATTGCGGCGATGCGGCAGGCGCACGTCGATCTCTACATGTCCGGCCATGACCATCATCTGGAGCTGATCCGCGACCGTCCGTTGATGCTCATCAGCGGGGCGGGCTCGGAGCCGATCCCGCCGGTCCTGCGCCACGCGCAGACGCTCTGGGCGAATGAAGGCCCGGCGGTTCGCGGATTCGCGGTGGTGGAGATCACGCCGCAGCTCCTGTCGATCCGGTTCTTCGATTGGCGCGGCGCGGCGCGCAGCCCGCGATTTGACTTTCGCGCGCTCAAGAATAAGTGAGGCTCGGATCCGGTTTGCCCGTTTACTGCTTCACGTCTGGTCTCACCGGTCAGAGTGAATCTAGTTTTACCTCAGACAGGACGGAGACCAATGCCATTCACATCCCTCGGCCTCGGGCCGAAGATCACCAAGGCCGTGCGCGAAGCCGGCTACACCGAACCGACTCCCATTCAATCGAAGGCCATTCCGATCATCATGCGCGGAGGCGATGTCGTCGGCATCGCCCAGACCGGCACCGGGAAGACGGCCGCGTTCGTGCTGCCGATTCTGGAGCGGCTCTCGTCGCACGGATCGGCCTCCGGGCGGCGGTCCATCCGCTGCCTGATCCTCGCGCCGACCCGCGAGCTGGCGCTGCAGATCGAGGAGAACGCCCGCGCGTACTCGCGTCATCTTCACTTCCGCATCGCCGCTATCTACGGCGGCGTCGGCGAGCGGCCGCAGATCGCCGCGCTGCGTCAGGGAGCGGAGATCGTCATCGCCACCCCCGGAAGGCTGATCGATCTGATGAACCAGGGGCACGTGCACTACGACGATCTGGAGATCGCCGTGCTCGACGAAGCCGATCGGATGCTGGACATCGGCTTTCTCCCGGCCATCCGGCAGATCGTGCGCCAACTGCCGAAGGAGAGGCAGACGCTGCTCTTCTCGGCCACCCTCGGGAAGGAAATCGATGCGCTGTCGCACGAGTTCCTCCGTTCGCCGGAGTCGGTGCACATCGGGCGCACCTCGCGGCCGGCCGATTCGGTCGCACAGTTCGTGTACGAGATTTCGCCGTCGGCGAAACTGCCGCTGCTGCTCCATCTGCTGAAGGATCAGTCGCTCGACTCCGTGCTCGTCTTCTCGCGCACCAAGCACGGCGCGGACAAGATCGCCCGAAGGCTCGTTGCACAGGGGATCAGCACCGCGACGCTGCATTCCAATCGCAGCCAGAACCAGCGGTTGCAGGCGTTGCGCACGTTTCGCAACGGCGGCGCGCGCGTGCTCGTGGCCACCGACATCGCCGCGCGCGGCATCGACGTCGAGGCCATCTCGCACGTCATCAACTACGACTTCCCGCCGCAGCCCGAGGATTACGTGCATCGCATCGGCCGCACCGGCCGCGCCAAGGCCATCGGCGATGCCATCAGCTTCGTGACCCCCGACGATGCGGCCAACCTGCGCGCGCTGGAGCGCTTCATCACCCGCGGAATCCCGCGCCGCGTGGCGGAGGGATTCGACGCGAAGGCGCACGTCGCGCCCATTCTCGTGTACAAGCCGGCGCATAGGCCGCCGCACAGGCCGCCGCAGGCAGGGTCCCGCAGGCATGCATCGGCACAGCGGCCGGCCCAAACTCGCCGCCGTACGTGGTAGGCAGCGGCGGCCCTAGGCGTAGGTGGCTCTGCCGCCGCCGAAGGACCAGTTCTCCTTCGTCACTTCGACAAGAGAGATGATCACGTCATCGGGCCTGACATCGGCAGCCTGTTGCAGGCGCCGGGCGATGTCGGCGTAGAGATTCTTCTTGATCTCGACGGTTCGGCCTGCGTTGAGCGTGATCTCGATGATGATCAGGTCCTTTGATCGATTGACGCCGCCGTAGCCGGGATCTGCAATGAGCGCGTCGTCGTCGAGCTCGCGAATCACCTGAAAGCGGTCGTCCCGTGGCACGTTCGCCTGTGCCACCAGCGCGTCGTGCACTGCGTCAGCGACCGCGCGGAGGTAATCCGGCGACTTTCCCTTGCGGAGGTACAGCTTCACGAACGGCACGCCCGGGGATTGTACGAGATGAACTGATGGAAGCGGCAACAACGCAGTGGCCGGCGTGGCCACAACCGTCGGGAAACTGGTAGAGTCGCCGCGGAGGCCTCGAATGTCGAGAATCAACGGGGATAAGGCGCGTTCAGCGCTCCAGAAGCGACGTCGGAACGTGCAGAGAATGAGGGATCGTGCACGGCAGTCAGAGATACAGCCGGCAGCGGGCAGGCAGAAAAAGACGGTACAGAAGAAATCTACGGAAACGTCAGAAAACGCATGAGGCCGGTGACCTTTAGGGAACCTCTGCGCAAGTGCACCCCTCCGGGTGCAGGGGCCGGCGTCCCCGCCGGGCCGGCGGGCGAGGGCGCCCACCGCTACACGAAGCGGTTGTGCAGAGGTTCCTTAGTCCTGCTCGCGGGAAACCATCTCGAACCATGCAACCGCCTTCGCCGCGAATTGCGATCCATCCGGAGCCGCGGTGCCGAAGTGGTCGCGTATCTCTCGCTCGAGGAACGCACCGACCTCCTCTTTCGATGCGTTCCGCGAAAGTAGACCTAACAACTTGTCTACGATCCAGTCGTACTCGTGTCGTGGTGCGCCCGCATGGAGTAGACCGGCCGGATCCCAGCCGTTAAGAAGAGTCAACAGCTGCCCGCGCTGGTCACGTACGATTTTTCGTTGCTTGCCCTGCATGAAGTGATCACCTCTGGCTGTTTCATGAGCCAGTTGCAAATCGATGCTACCTGTTTTTCCGACCGTAGCGTTTCTCGAGGACGAGACGCGGCTGATCGATCCGAAGGTGTGGAGCGGTTATACTTTTTCGTACAAAGTACTTGACAGACGAAGGCTAGGCGCCTAGATTGATCAGGCCAGCATGCGACTCTTCGCGCTCCTTGCCTGCGCCGTCCTTCTCGCGAGTTGCTTCGCGGGGCCGCCAGACATGCCTCCGCTCGTCGCCGCCGCGCGTGACGGGAACGCAGCGGCGGTGCGCGAGATCGTCAAGGGCGGCGCCGACCCGAACGCTGAATACGG
>JBGPFD010000144.1:0-8985 GCA_041483175.1 Thermoanaerobaculia bacterium
CCGGTTCCGCGATGCGCTCGATCCGCGCGCGGAGTAGCAGGATGCCGGCCATTGCCGCGGGCGTGAAAGCCGGCCGCGCGGGCCGCCGGTGCCCTAGTGTGGTGAGTCAGAGATACGCGGCATTTCGTTGCCCGCAACCCTCCGGGCTGGTGCCGGTTGCGGCCGATCTGCGGCGTCGCTCGTTGTCAACGATGTGCCACATCGCCTCCTCCTCGCTCCTTGCATCTCAGCCGCAAGCGACACCAGCGAAATGCTGCGTATCTCTGACTCACCACACTAGGGCACCGGCGGCCCGCGCGGCCGGCTTTCACGCCCGCGGCAATGGCCGGCATCCTGCTACTCCGCGCGCGGATCGAGCGCATCGCGGAACCGGTCGCCGATGATGTTGAACGCGGCGACGGTCAAAAAAATCGCCATGCCCGGAAAGAGGGCCAGCCACCACGCGTATTCGATGTGCTGCTCGGCCGAGAAGAGGATGTTTCCCCACGACGCGGTTGGCGGTGGCACGCCCATGCCGAGAAACGACAACGCCGACTCGATCAGGATCGCCGAGGCCACTCCGAAGCTCGCGGAAACGAGGACCGGCGCCAAAGCGTTCGGCAGCAGATGACGGAAGATGATGCGCGAGTCGCGGGCTCCACTGGCGCGAGCCGCCTGAGCGAATTCCATGTCCCGGATGCGCAGGAACTCGGCGCGCACAAAGCGCGCTTCGGTGGTCCACGACGTGAGCCCGAGCGCGATCATCACCGTCAGAAACGACGGCCGAAAGAGCGCGACGATGGCCAGCACCAGCAGCAGGAAGGGAAAGCAGAGCACGATCTCGATCAGGCGGGAGATGATCCAGTCCGCCGCGCCGCCGTAATATCCGGCGAGAGCACCGAGCAGCGAGCCGACGATCAGGGCGATGGCCGTCGCGGTGAGGCCCACGCTCAGCGATACCCGCGCGCCATAGACGACGCGCGCCAGCACGTCGCGACCGAGATCGTCCGTGCCGAGGCGATGCTGGTGATCGGGCGCCCGAAGGCGGCTGGCGATATCGATGCTGTTCGGGCCGAACGGAATCATGCGCGACGTATCGCTGGCGATCAGCGGAGCGAACGCGGCGATCACGCTGACGATCACCACGTAGACGAGCGCCCCGACCGCAAGGCCACTGCGCCGAAAACGACGCCACGCCGTCGGGGTCATCGTCTCCCTTCTCACGCCTAGATCTCCCCCAGACGGATTCGCGGATCGGCCGCCGCGTAGAGAATGTCCGCCAGGAGACTCGCGCAAAGCGTGGCCGCCGCGGTGACGACGGTGAGTGCAAGAACGCTCGGATAATCGCGCGACAGAATCGAATCGAAGTACAGTCGCCCGATGCCGTCCCACTGGAAAATCTGCTCCACGATGACGCTGCCGGAGAGGAGATATGGAATGGTCAGCCCGAGCAGCGTGATCAGCGGAATGAGCGCGTTGCGGAACGCATGGCGCCACAGGACGCTCTGTGGAGCCACTCCCTTCGCGCGCGCCGTGGTGATGTAGTCCTGGCAGATCACCTCCGTCAGGGCCGATTTCGAGAACCGGGCGAAAATCGCCAGTTGCGCATAGCTGAGCGTCACCACCGGTAAGACCAGGTGGCGCCCGTGATCGAGCAGCTTCTGCAACGGCCCGAGTTCGAGGTAGTTGTCGGAGGTCATTCCGAACAACGGCAGGACGCCGAGCTTCACGGAGAAGAACTGCATCAGCAGCAGGGCGATCCAAAAGCTCGGCAGCGAATAGAGCAGAAAAAAGAAGACCGCCGAGGCGCGCTCCGCCGGACGGCCCGAACGGGTCGCGCTCCAGAGGCCGATCGGCACGCCCATCGCCGCTGCCAGCAAGAAGGCGATGATGTTCAACTCGACCGTATTCGGCAGCTTCTCCATGATCCGGTCGATGACCGGCCGCTGGTCGACGATCGAGCGCCCGAAATCGAGTGTCAGTATGCCGCGCAGCCACCAGAGGTACTGCGCGGCCAGCGGCTGATCGAGGTGGTGCTCGTGACGGATGGCATCGAAGGCCGCCTGCGAGAGGTGCTGCAACCCGTGCGTGCCGATGTAGAACGAGATCGGATCGCCGGGAACACTGTGCAGCAGAACGAAGACGGCGATGGTGATTCCGAAGAAAGTCAGGACGCCGTACAGGAGCCGGCGCGCGACATACGAGACCATGGCGATCGATTATCGCCGGTTCGGCGGCGCGTCATGCGTCCGCTGGCTGCTCGGGATCCACCAGTCGAGCTCTCCCGGATACCAATTGAACAATCCCCACCCTCGGCTCTCCTTCACGTTCTGCAGCCGCTTGTTGACGGCCCACTTCGATGAGACCTGAAGCGTCCAGGTGTACGGCTGGTCATCGGCGAGAATGGAGTGAAGCTGTCGATAGATCCTCTTCCGCTTGGATTCCTCGAGCTCCCGCCGGCCATCCTCCATCAGCGTGTCGGCGACCGGATTCGCATAGAAGACGAAATTCTGTCCGCGCGGCGGAATCTGCGATGAATGGAAGAGCGTGAATGGATCGGGGTCGGGGTCGAGATTCCAGTTGAGATACGCGGACTGATAGTTGCCCGCCAGCACTCGCTGAATGAGTGCGCTGGCATCGAGCGGAGCGATGTCCAGCTCGACGCCGACCTTTTTCAGCTCCGCCTGGAAGAGCTGGGCAAATGGATTTGACGCCGCGCTGCCGCCAATGATCAGCATTTCGATCTTCAGCGGCTTCCGGTTCTTGTCGAGAATGCCGTCCTTGTCCGTATCCAGCCAGCCGAGGGAGTGCAGGATCCGAAGCGCCTCCTGCGGGTTGTATTCGATGACCGGCACATCGGGGTTGTACGCCCACTGGTCGGGCGTGAATGGCCCGGTCATCGCCCGCGCGGTCCCGTGGTACAGGTTCTCGATGATCGATTTCAGATCGACGCACATGGCCAGGGCGCGGCGCAGGCGCTTGTCGGACAGCATCGGATCGCGGGTGTTCCACGGGACGTAGTTGTAGTTGAGCGTATAGAACCGCCGGAAGTCGATGAATCGCCGCAGCTCCGGACGGTTGCTCTCCATGACCCAGGTATCGGTCGGAAGGATCGTCTCATCGATGTCGCCGCGCTTCATGGCGTTCCACGCCGTCGTGTCATCCGCGATGACCTTGAACAGCACGCGCTGCAGATACGGTTTCCGTCCCCAGTATTCCGAGCGCCGTTCGAGAAGAATTTCTTTCCCCGGAATCCGGCGGACCAGGCGATACGGTCCGGTACCGACCGCGCGCGACGTGAAGTCTCTCTTGAAATCGCCCTGCCCATAGACGTGCTCCGACAGCACGAGCAGATCATTGAAATGCGTCAGTTGCGGCGCCAGCGCTTCCCGGAACCCGATCACGATGGTGTGATCGTCGACGATTCTCGTGGCCCGGAGATCGAGGTTCTCGAATCCCCCCGCGATCTGCGGCGCCTCCGTTTGCGGATCGACGATCTTCTTCAAGGTGAAGAGAACGTCGCTCGCCTTCACCGGCGATCCGTCGGAAAACGTCGCCTCGGGATTCAGATGAAATGTGTACAGCCTGCCGTCTGAACTGATCTCCCATTTGTCGGCCAGACCGGGAATGACCTGCAGGTCGGAGTCGAAGTTCACCATCGGCGTGAACAGGTAGTAGTCGACGTAACGGTCGTAGATGCTGTTGGCCAGGACGGGATTGAGGCTGACGACGTCGCTCTGCAGACGCCGGACGACCGTCCCTCCCTCCTGCGGCTTGGACTGGTCTCCGGCCGAGGAGACCACAGGCAGCGGCCTCTCGTTGTTGCAGGCGATGGCCAGCAGCAGTAGGGCGGCGAAACGCTTCACGCCGCCATTATAGGGACTGCGGCTACGGGTTCGCGTCGATTGACGCCGTGGCGACGTTGTAAAACGCGTCCGTGGCGCGCACGATCACGAATTTTCCCTGGACCGCGCTGCGCTTCAGGCGATACGTCTCGTCGGTCGAGTCGGAGATGCCATCCTTCGGCGTCAGCCGGACCCACCGCTGTGCGTCCGCCGAGTACTCCACCTTCCCGACAGACGAAAGCTTGTCGGTCACGCGGATCACCACCTCATCGCCGCTCGTCGCCGACGTAATCGACGGCGGCGTGTTGTCGACCAGAAATTCGATCCCTTCCTTCGCGTCAGTCAGCGGCGCGTCGGGATTCTCGGGGATATCGCTGGCGATGAGGCGCAGCTCATACGTGCCGTCCGGCAGTTGCGAGGTATCGAAGTTCATCGATGTCTCATCGACGTTTTCGCGCAGGCGGAGCCACCGGTCGCTTCCCTTCCGCCGGAAAAAAAGCGAATAGCGGAGCGCGTCGCCGTTGTCATCGTGGGCCCGCCAGGTGACGGTGCGGAATCCCTTGCGGAAGACTCTCTTTCCCTGCTCGTTCTTGTCGTGGGCGGGTTCGAGGCTGGTGAAAATTCCGTATTCATCCGGATTGGTCGCCTCGACCACCTGCGGCGCGGGAGGATAGCTGCCAGTGATGTAGACCACCGCCGGGTCCTGGACGGCCACGAAATCGACGACCGGCGCGACATTCCGGTTCTCGAAGCCGACGGTCACGCTGTCGATGGCGATTCCCGCTGCCGTCTTTGGCGTGGTCAGCTTCCACTGCAGATAGCGCCCTGCAGGTGCATTGACGGCACCCTGCGCCGCGGCCGACGGCGTGCTCCACGGGCTCCAGGTTGCATCGGGCGTTCGCGTGTTCCCGCTGCGGAAGGCGACCGCCACATGTCCATCGCCGACGTCGTCGCCCTCGATTCGATAATGTCCAAATCGCGAGAATCTCTCGACGTCTTTCACGGCGGAGCGAAACTCCGCCTTTGCCGACGGAGCGCTGCCCATCCGGTAGACGGCACCGCTGTTCGTGGTGGTGATCAGCGTTTCGTTTCCGCTGGTCGAGATCGAGACCACTTGCTTTTCTGGCACGGACGCCAGCAGGGAGACTTCGCCGTCGCGGAACTGGTAGATGCGCCCTTGTGGTCCTGTCGAGAGAAGCAGGCCGCCGTTCGGCGCGCCGCTGATGTCATAGACCATTTCACGATCGAATTTCCGGACCACCTCTACGAAGCCGTCGGAATTGATCCGGTAGAGTTCCGAGCTGCCGCTCTGCGGCGTTGTCGCCGCGATCTGCTCGTCGAAGGAAAAGGTCACTTCGACGTTCCCGGCCGACTCATCCTTCTTCTGCTCCGGCGGGCCGCCGCCTGCCGCCGAGGCCGACGTGGATGATTGCTGCGGGGCGGCCGGTTTGGTCTGCGCCTTCGCCGGCGCGGTGGCCGGCAGCACGTTGCTGACTCCAGCCGCCCAGGCGACGCCGTTCTTGTCGACGTAGATCGAGGAGATCTCGTTCAGAGATGAATCGTAGAGCGCACGCGCGGAGCCGTCGCCACGAATTTCGTAGATTCGCCCTTTGGCCGAACCTCCACCCAGCAATGTTCCATCGTTCCTGACGGCCAGCGATCGGAGGTGCGTCTCGGGCGAATCAAACAGCACCTTCGACTCGCCGTTCGGTTTGACGCGGAACAGCTTCCCTTCAACGCCGGTGGCCACGGCAAGATCGCCGTCCGGGAGAAAGGCCAGGGCCCAGATATAGGCCTGCTTCGGATCGAAGAAGACGGATGCCTTGCCGTCGTTCGGATCGACGCGATAGACCTTCCCGTTCGGCGAGGTACCGACGTAGAGCGCGCCATCACGGAAGTTCACCGCGTAGATTTCCGACTCCGGCGCTTTGTAGAGCAGCTTCTGATCGGCGCCACGGAGGCGAACCACCTTGCCGTTGTTGCCGGTGCCGAAGAAGCGATCGCCGTTCGGAGCGCTGGCCTGCGACAGAACGAACGGATCGTCGAATCCGGCCAGCTTCGTCATTGCCGGGCCGGGACGGAGTTCGCCGCGCGACGTCACCGCGAATCCATCGATGTCGCCGGCAAGAAAATCCTCCGCAGACCGAACACGCCAGAACTGCGGGACAACCGCAAAGGCATTGATTGCAAACGCGCTCACTGCAAGCGCGACTGAGATACGCATGAGAACCTCAGGACTTAGATTTTTGGCTTCACGTCGAGATCGATCTTCAGCGCGCCCTCGACGATGTATCTGAGCGGATGGGCGAGATGTTCCGCGGCATAGTATCGAACGCTGGACTGGGCTCCATTTGAGCTGTCGCCGGTCACCACGGCGCGCATGCTCGGGGGAAGATTCGGCAGGTAGACGCCGGCCGTGACCGCTCCCTCCGCCGACGAGTAGAGCCCGACGGTGAGATCGGTCGATGGGCGCAGCCGTTCGAGCACCGCGATCACCTGCTCGAGTGTGCGCGGATCGGGCGGCACGAGCGAGAAGTCGACCTGATTGGCCAGCGAGCCGCTTCCGACGAGCAGATAAGCGCTCCCGGCCGGCTGATTGTCGGGAATCTTCACATCGAACGTCTCGACGAACGGCTCGCCGCGATAGGGCTTCAGAACCGTGCGTACTCTCACCACGTCGCCGGGATTGATCTTCCCTTTCGCGGACGTCTCGATCGACGCTTCGAGGAGCCTGGCGATTTTGATCTGATCGTCGTGGCGCAGATGAATCCTGACGTTTTCGATTTCGGCGGAGCGGAATTCATTCGACATCACGTAGCCGGCGGTCACCGCGAGGTACGCCGGAATGGCCTGCCGCGCCTGCGCTCCCGCCCATCCCTCGCGCAGCCTGATCGGCTCGTCGAATCCCTTGAGTTTGATCTCCGACTCAAGCATCACCGTGCGCTCCCCTGCCGCGCGCTGGGCGTTGGCCACCACCGTGTCGGCGGCCATGGCCAGGATCAGCGGCGAGAGCATCGGATGCCGGACGATGTTGACGTGGTAGGACTGCGTTGGTCCCGAGCCCTCGACCGTCAGGTCGATCGGGATCATGTCCGCCTGATCGCCGATCACGCCCATGATTCCGGTGGAGCGATCCTGCCGGAACGATCCGACGATGCTCCCGGTGTTCGCGAATTTGAACGAGCTGGCGAGGCTCGGCATCACGGTGACAATCTCCGACCTGGCCATCGGGAAACTGACCGAACCCATGTCCAGGAAGGGGTGTCCGAAGGCGTAGACGCGATGCCCGTCCACAAGCGTCACCGTGCCGGTCGCGGCGACGTTGAAATCGCCATTCAGAAGCACGGCGCCGATCGGATCGCCCGGCTGGAAGCCGGCATCGGAGCCCGCCGGGGGCTGCTCACCCCCAACGCTGGAGCCGCTCGGAACGGCGACGAAGCCCATTCCGTCGAGATATTTCGAAAAACGAGCGATGGTCTCGGGCGCGAAGCTCGAAAGCGACAACGGAACGGCGATCGGCTTGATGCCGCTCAGCGCACTCGCCCGCGACGCGCCGCCGAGGCCGCTGGCCATCTTGTCGAACAACTCCGCGGTCTTGCCATTGACGATGGCCGACAGGAACGCTGCCGCGTTCGTCTCCGGCAAGGCGGCAGCGAGAACAGACGAAGCGTTCCGCCCCGCGTCGGCGATCTTGAGCATCTCTTCGATAGGCGTGATCCCGGCGACCGGCTCCCTGGCAAACTGCCACGAGTAGGCCAGCGCGCCGATCACCTTCCCGTCGATGTAGATCGGCGAACCGCTCATGCCGGCGATGACGCCGGCGCGCTGGATCACCGGCGAATCGATCCTTCCGAGAATCAGGTTCTGACCGGGGCCGATGTTGTGCAGCACGCCGAGAATCTCGACATCGAACTTCTCGAGGCGGTTCCCTTCGAAAACGGTCACGCCGTAGCCGTGCATCCCCTTTCGTATCTGTGACAGTGGCATCGTTTCGGCCGATGCCGTGACGGCTGCCAGGACGCTCACGAATGAGAGGAGAATGGCGAGAGATCGTCGCTCCACGTGGGGTCTAACCCTTCCTCGAACGAATCCATTTCGATCCGCGTGCCAGGGGCGATTTATTCGTATCGCAGCCTTCGATCGGGTCGAGTTTCGAGGCCTTGGCCGCCGGATAAGTGCCGAACGTTCCGGGCTTGGTGGGGCGGTGGGCGTGGGCACTTCCTGATACGCACTCAGTCGAGAATTCTTCCGTCGCGTAAGTGAACGATCCTTTTCGCTTCATGCGCGACGTCGTCTTCGTGCGTGACGATGATGATCGAGTTGCCTCGGGAGTGAAGGTCGCGAAAGAGGTCGAGGATCTCCCGCCCGGTTTTGGTGTCCAGGTTGCCGGTCGGCTCGTCGGCGAGCAGGAGCGACGGCTTGTTCACCAGGGCGCGGGCGATGGCCACGCGCTGCCGTTGCCCGCCCGACAGTTCGTTCGGCTGGTGCCCCATCCGGTCCGCCAGCCCGACGGCCGCGAGGGCCGCCTGCGCCAATTCGTGGCGTTCGACGCGCGAGATTTTCGCGTAGACCAGCGGCAGCTCGACGTTCTGCAACGCGGTGGTCCGCGGCAGCAGGTTGAAGGTCTGAAAGACGAAGCCGATCTTCTTGTTGCGCACGGCGGCCAGCTCGTCGTCTCCCATCGACTCGACCGGCGTGCCATCAAGGATGTACTGCCCCGCGGTCGGCCGGTCGAGGCAGCCGATGATGTTCATCAGCGTCGACTTGCCCGATCCCGACGGCCCCATGATGGCCACGTACTCGCCGTGATCGACGATCATGTCGATGCCGCGCAGCGCATAGATCTCCTGAGGGCCAAGCTGATAGACGCGCGTCAGATCGTGCATGGCGATCAGATGCGAATTGTTCGTCGACGACATCACTCCGCCTCGCTCTTCTTCGGCTCTTCCTTCGTCACTTCCACGGCATCGCTCTTTTTCTTCGCCCGAGACAGAGGAACGCGTTCGACGTCGCTCTGGATGGGAACCGTCAGCGCGGCGTGCGACGTGCTGGTGATGATCGACACCTGCGAGGTCATCCCCGGCCGCAACCGCTTCATTTCCGCAGGGCCTGAATCGCCGGGCCGATGAGCGAAAGCAGATTCACGACGATCCACCATCCG
>JBGPFD010000145.1:0-8960 GCA_041483175.1 Thermoanaerobaculia bacterium
GCCGATTGCGGCGGCGCGATCCTGGTACCGATTTCCCGATTACAGGACACTAGAACGACGAATTCGCCGAAGCGAATGTACACTGGCGGGGTGAAGAATGACCTCGCATCGCTTTTTCAGGCCCTCGGCGACCGCACCCGCCTTCGCCTTCTGCATCTGATGACCGGCGGCGAGATCTGCGTCTGTTATTTCGTGGAAATCCTGGGCGAATCGCAGCCGAAGATCTCGCGACACCTCGCCTACCTGCGGCGGGCAGGGATCGTCGCCGCGCGCCGCGAAGGAAAGTGGATGCACTACCGCATCGTGCGCCCGTCTGAGCCGGAGACGGCGCGCGTGCTCGACTGCACGTTTGACGCGCTCGCGGCCGACCGCCAGATGCAACGGGATCTGGCGCAGCTCGAGCGGGCCTGCTGCGCGCGGCGCCTCCCGCCACCGCTGGACGACGCGCCGAAGCCGGAGTTCATGAGGGCTCGGACGAGCGGATGACGTTCGCCATCGCACTGGCGATCGTCGCCTTTCTTGCGGGCGCGATCAATTCCATAGCAGGGTTCGGCATCGGAAGCATCCTCACGCCGTTGTTCGCCCTAGGGATCGGCGTGAGGCTCGGCGTCGCCGCGGCGTCGATTCCGCACTTCGCGGGAAACATCGTCCGGTTCTGGACGTTGCGTCAGCGCGTCGACAAGACCGTGTTGAAGACGTTCGGGCTGATGAGTGCCGCCGGCGCGCTGCTTGGCGCTTTGCTCCACGCCGTGGCAGCTACGCCGGCCCTGAAAATCGTCCTGGCGATCGTTCTCATCGTGACCGGCGCGCTCGGCGCCGCCGGCTGGACCGACCGCCTCCGCGTCGGGCACCGCGGCGCTTCGGTCGTCGGCGCCGCGTCGGGATTTCTCGGTGGACTGGTGGGATACCAGGGCGGCCTCCGCGCGGCGGCAATGCTGGCGCTCGATGTCCGCAAGGAAGTTTTCGTTGCCACCACCGTCGCGATCGCCATCGTTGTGGACGGCGCGCGTTTACCGGTCTACGCCGTCAGCGTCGGCGGCGGGCTCATGGAGATCTGGCCTCTGCTTCTCATCGCCGTCGTCAGCGTCAGCGCCGGTACGCTTCTCGGCCGCGTGCTCCTCGGCCGGCTTCCCGAAAAGATGTTTCGCCGCACCGTAGGCGCGCTGATTCTCGCCCTCGGCGTGGCCATGCTGATCGCGCGTTGATTACCGCGCGGCTCGAAGAAGAAGAAAATACCGTGATCGGTGCGCCGGCTTACATCATGGCTGACAGTACCGCGGTACGCCGCGCCCGATCCATGATCTGAATTGCGTGCTGCAGCGATTGCACTTCGACACGATCGAGCGCGCGCTCCGCGGCCGCCGCCGCGCCGCAAACCGTTTCCGCCGCCCAGGCGATGCTGCTGATCAGGTCGAGCGCGAAGTTGCCGCGCACGTGACTCAATTTCCGGAGCGGCTCGACCATCGGAGCAGGATTGGCGTGCTGCAGCTCGTTGCTGAGCCCTTCAATTCGCTGCGCGATGTCGGCCATCAGGCAATCGGGGAGAGAGACGAATGAGAAGTTTGGCTCGCTCATAGCGCTTATTCCTTCGGCAAGGAATGCACCAGGCGATTTTGAGCCGCAACTCGCTTCGAAACCGGTGCTTAGCACATTCGAGGCGCATTGGGGCGCTGTTCGGGAATCGCAAAGCCGTCCATTTTTCGGACTGTGTAGGGGCCAGCTTCAGCCGGCCGGCTAGCGAAAGCCGGTCCTGCGCACTACTCGTACCGCAGCGCTTCGATCGGATCGAGCCGCGAGGCTTTGCGCGCGGGGTAGAAGCCGAAGAAGATCCCGACGAAGGCGGCCACGCCGAACGACAGCGCGATCGACGTCGGCGTGACGACGATCGGCCACTTCAGAAAGTGTCCGACAGCCATCGAGGCGCCAACCCCGAGGACGACCCCGATCAATCCGCCGACGATGGCCAGGGTAACGGCCTCGAAAAGAAACTGCAGCAGGACGTGCCGCCCCTTGGCGCCGATGGCCATGCGGATGCCGATCTCGCGTGTGCGCTCGGTGACCGACACCAGCATGATATTCATGATGCCGATGCCGCCGACCAGCAGCGAGATCGCGGCGATCGACAGCAGAAGCGTACGCAGGATTCCCATCTGCTGCGCCTGGGCCTGCGCGATCTCTTCCTGCGAGCGCATCATGAAATCGGTGTCGCCGTTCGGCGGGATCCGGTGGCGCTGCCGCAGGAGCGCGTCGATTTCGTTCTGCGCCTCTTGCACCTGATTGGCGGCGACAGCGGAGACCTGGACCATGTCGATCTTGGTCTTGCCGGCCACTCGCTTCATCACCGTGGTGTAGGGGGCGATGATGGTGTCATCCTGATCCTGTCCCATCATGTTGCCGCCCTTCCGCTCGAGGACGCCGACGACTTTGAAGGGAACATTCTTGATGCGCACGATCTGGCCGACTGCATTCCCGTTTGGGAAGAGATTTTCCGCAACGGTCGCACCGAGGACGCAGACTTTCGAGGCCGCTTTAACGTCCGCATCGGTGAAGAAGTCGCCCCGCTCCACATTCCACGAGCGAATGAGCGGGTAATCGACACCGACGCCCTGGATTGACGTTCCCCAGTTCAGCTCACCGGCCACGACCTGCGCCGCGCTGCGTACCATCGGCGAGACGTACGCCACCGCCGCACACTCTGTCTTGATCGCTTCGGCATCTTCCTGGGTCAGCGTCGAGCTGCCGGTGAAAATGCGGGCGCCGCTCTGCGTCGAGGCGCCGGGGAAGATCATGATGAAGTTCGTGCCAAGGGAGTTGATGGTGTTCTCGACCGACTTCGTCGCGCCATTGCCAATGGCTACCACCGCGATCACGCAGCCGACGCCGATGACGATGCCGAGCATGGTCAGGAACGAGCGGAGCTTGTTCCGGGAGATGGCCTTCAGCCCGACGACGGTGATGTTGCCGAGGCGCTGGACGGAGGTTCTCATGTCATTCTTTTGTCACCCCGAGCGTCAGCGTGGGGCCCGGCCGGGTGGGGAGTGATCGTGTGCCGCTGCCCCCCCGCAGTTCCCTCGCTACGCTCGGGATGACATCTCCTCTCGCACCTGCGGCGCGATGCCTTTCAAGTCGACGCGGTGCTGCTCGATGCGTTCGTCCTTCTGGATCCGGCCGTCGCGCATGTGCACGACGCGTTTGGCGTGCTGGGCGATGTCGGGTTCGTGCGTGATGAGCACGACGGTCTTTCCGTCATCGTTCAACCCCTGGAAGATGCCCATGATTTCTTCGGAGGTTCGCGAGTCGAGATGTCCCGTCGGCTCGTCCGCCAGGAGAATGGCCGGGTTCGTCACCAGCGCGCGGGCGATGGCCACGCGCTGCTGCTGTCCACCGGAGAGCTGCGACGGATAGTGTCCTTCGCGTCCGGCGAGGCCGACGCGGCGCAGCGCATCGCGCGCCGCCTGATGCCGTTGTTCTGCCGACCAGCCGAGCTCGCCGTACAGCAAAGGAAGATCGACGTTCTCCAGCGCCGAAGTGCGCGCCAGCAGATTGAAACTCTGAAACACGAACCCGATCTTCGCGTTGCGAATGACCGCACGTTCGTCGCGGCTCAGCTTGGAGACATCCACGCCGTCGAGGATGTAGGCGCCCGACGTCGGCCGGTCCAGACAGCCGATGATGTTCATCAGCGTCGATTTTCCCGAGCCCGACGGCCCCATGACGGCGACGAACTCGCCGCTCTCCGCCGTGAGGTCGACGCCGTCGAGCGCGCGGACCTGCACTTCGCCCATCTCGTAGATCTTTACCAGATCGCCGATCTCGATGACCTTCGGAGCTTCTGGCACTACCGCCCTCTTCCACCGCCCATCGGGCTGCGATTCGATCCCGGCGGCGGCGGTCCCTCGACTTTCGACGTGGCCAGACCGGCGACGATGTTGTCGCCCGGCTTCAGGTTGCCTGAAACCACTTCGGTGTAGTGCCCGTCGGTGATTCCTGTGCGAATCTCGACCGGCGTGAGCTTTTTGTTCGCGCCGAGAATCCAGACAGTCTGCGCGCGTGGGGTCTGGGGCCGCGTGAACGCCGCGCCGGCTCCGGTGATACCGCGCCCGCGCTGTCCCATCTGCGCGGCTGCGCCCTCGGGAGTTTGGGCGCCGCCTCCCTGGACGGGACGGTTCGCGCCGGCAGTGCCTTGTCCCGCGGCCGGCTGCGGCACGCCCGCGGCACCTGGTTCGGGTTTGAAACGGAGAGCCGCGTTCGGAATCCGCAGGACGTCGTGCACAGCGGCAACATCGATGGTCACGTTGGCGGTCATCTTCGGCCGCAGCTTCTCGTCCGGATTGGGCACTTCGATGATCACCGGATAGCTGACGACGTTCTGCGTCACCGTGGCGTTGAGCCGGATCTGCGCGATGCGCCCGCGGAATTCTTCATCCGGATAGGCATCGACGGTGAAGCGAGCGAGCTGGCCGACCTTCACCCGGCCGATGTCCGACTGATCGACGTCGGCCTGCACCTGCATCTTGGTCAGGTCCTGGGCAATGGAGAAGAGCGTCGGCGCCTGGAACGACGCGGCGACGGTCTGCCCGACGTCGTACTGCCGATCGACGACCACGCCGTCGATCGGAGAGAGGATCTTCGTGTACTGCAGGTTCGTTTCCGCCTGCGTCAGCGCGGCGGAGGCCTGCTCGACCTGTGCGCGGGCGCCGTCGTATTGCGCTTTGGCGCCGTCGTAGTCGGCCTGCGAGGCGAGCCCCGACTGCAGCAGGCGCGCCTGGCGATCAGAGCTGATCTTCGTGTTCGCGGCATCGACCTGCGCCTTGGTCCGATCGGCGCGACGCTGTTCGACCTGTGCCTGGAACGGCGTCGGGTCGAGCTCCGCAAGGAGTTGCCCCTTCTTCACGTGGCTGTTGAAGTCGGCATAGAGGCGCGCGATCACGCCGGAGACCTGGCTGCCGATCTGCACGGTAATCACGGCTGACAGCGTGCCCGTCGCGGTGACCGTCATGGTGACATCGCCGCGATCGACTTTCTCGGTCCGGTACTGCTGGTCCTTGGCGCCGCTACCGCTGCAGGCGACCACCGCGATCAGGATCAAAAGGATTCCGGTTCGTCGCACGTGTGAAAATCCCCTCTCGGCACGACAACGCTGGGAAAACGTTGAAGGGGCGGAAGTTTACAGTGAGTTGCCGGTTCCCGGTTCCCGGTTACCACTTTGTTTCCGCCCTCCGGCAGCCGGCCACTGGCAACCGGGAACTTCTGTTATTCTTCCCGCCCCATGGCGTTGTTCACCAAGGAAGTTCCTGCGCCGCGTCCGCAGCCCCGTCCCAACGACCCTCAGCCGGCCTTCGAAGGGACATTTTTAGGTCCGAACGTCAGCATCGAAGGGACGGTCTCCGGGTCCGAGCTGGTGCTCATCGAAGGACACGTGAAGGGGAATATCAAGCTGACCGGAGATCTGCGCATCGGCACGCAGGCGCGCGTCGAGGCGAAGGTGCACGCAAAGAACGTGATCGTCGAGGGGCGGCTCAACGGTGACGTCTCCGCGGACGAGCGCGTCGAGCTCATTGCCAGCGCGAACGTCGACGGGAACATCAAGGCTCCGAAGATCGTCGTGGCCGACGGCGCACACTTCCGCGGAAGCGTCGACATGGGATCGGCGAAGCCCGTCGTGCACACCGAGCAGCCGGCGGCGAAGAAGAGTTAACAGTTAACAGTTAACGGTTAACAGCGGCGACGCCAGCCTGTTAACTGTTGACCGTTAACTGTTAACTTGGAGGTTCCATGCCCAAATCCGCAGTTCAAGAACGGAAAGCGTTTGGAGAATTGCGCTCGCCCCGCGAATACAAGAATTTCATCAACGGCGAGTGGGTGCGTTCGTCGTCCGGAAAGGCGTTCGAGAATCGCAATCCCGCCGATCGCGAAGACCTCATTGGAACGTTTCAGGCATCGAATGCCGACGATCTGGGTGCCGCGGTGGAAGCGGCCGATCGGGCGTTCAACTCCTGGCGGCTGACGCCGGCGCCGAAACGGGCGGAGTACCTGTACGCGGTCGGCGCGATCCTGAAGCGCGACAAGGAAAAGATCGCCCGGGAGATGACCCGCGAGATGGGGAAAGTCCTCGAGGAGACTCGCGGCGATGTGCAGGAAGCGATCGACATGGCCTACCTGATGGCCGGCGAAGGGCGGCGGCTGTTCGGCGTCACCACCCCGTCCGAGCTTCCCAACAAGTTCAACATGGCCGTCCGCATGCCCCTCGGCGTGGCAGGCCTCATCACGCCGTGGAACTTTCCGATTGCCATTCCGGCGTGGAAGACGATGCCGGCGCTCGTCTGCGGGAACACGGTGGTCATCAAGCCGGCATCGCTCACGCCGCTCTCGGTGATCATGCTCGCCGAGTCCTTCGAGGAGGCCGGGCTGCCGAAGGGGGTCTTTAACGTGGTCACCGGCGGGGGAGGCGAGGTTGGCGAGCCGATGCTGAAGCATCCGCGTGTCGCGGTGATCTCTTTCACCGGATCGACCGATGTCGGCCGCGACATCAGCGTCGCCTGCGCGCCGCAGTTCAAGCATGTCCATCTGGAGATGGGCGGAAAGAACGTGATCATGGTGATGGACGACGCCGATCTCGATCTCGCCGTTGACGGCGCGCTGTGGGGGGCGTTCGGTACCGCGGGGCAGCGCTGCACGGCATCGTCGCGCATCGTCGCGCACCGCAAGATCCATGACGCCTTCGTGGAGAAGCTCGCCGGGCGGGCGAAAAAGATGCGCGTCGGCAACGGGCTCGATCCGAACGTCGACATGGGACCGAGCATTTCCGCATCGCAGCTCAAGACCGTCGAGAAGTACGTGAAGATCGGCAAGGATGAAGGAGCGAAGGTGGTCACCGGCGGCGCCGCGCTGACCGACGGCGAATACGCCAAAGGCCACTTCCATCAGCCGACGGTCTTCGCCGACGTGAAGCCGGAAATGCGCATCGCCCAGGAAGAAATCTTCGGACCGGTCACCGCGGTCATGAAATGCGATTCGATCGAGGAAGCGATCGCCATCGGCAATGGCGTGAAGTACGGGTTGTCGTCGTCGATCTACACGCGCGACGTGAACAAGGCCTTCCTGGCCTTGCGCGACATGTACACCGGGATTTTCTACGTGAACGCGCCAACCATCGGCGCGGAAACGCACCTGCCGTTCGGGGGGACCAAGCAGACCGGCAACGGGCACCGCGAGGCCGGCGTGGCGGGGATCGACGTGTTCAGCGAGTGGAAATCGATTTACATCGATTATTCTGGATCACTCCAGCGTGCCCAGATCGACACGGAGGAACTGTGATGGCAGAAGATGTTCATAGCCGGCGCACAGCGAAACAGGCGCAGGACCCCGTCTGCAAGATGATCGTTGACGTCGAGAAAGCCGCGGCGAAGATCGAGCACGGCGACCATGCGCACTACTTCTGCAGCGAACATTGCAAGCGCGAGTTCGAGAAGAATCCGAAGAAGTATCATTGAAGCGTGTAGCGGTGGCCGTCCTAGGCCACCGGCGTCTCGCCCGCCGCTACACAATGCGCATGCGCTGCACGACCGCTCTGGCTCTCACCTTGCTTGCCACGTCTGCCTTCGCACAGACCGCTGACGACATCATCAAACGCGAGCTCGCCAGCTCGAGAGCCTACGAGACCCTCGAAGTCCTCACCGACGACATCGGACCGCGGCTGAGTGGATCGAGCGGAGCAGCGGCCGCGGTGCAATGGGCCGTGAGGACGTTCGAAACGTGGGGCATTCCCGTGAGCACGGAAAAAGTGATCGTCCCGCACTGGGTGCGCGGCGCGGAGCGGGCAGGGCTGGTGTCGCATCACAATCAGAAAATCGTGCTCACCGCGTTAGGCGGCAGCGTGGCCACGCCTGCCAAGGGCCTCACCGCCGACGTCGTGGAGGTCAACTCCTTTGACGATCTCCAAGTCCTAAGTGCGAGGGTGAAAGGGAAAATCGTCTTCTACAACAGCCCGATGGACATGCAGCTCGTGCGCGCGCGCCGCGGCTTCGAGGCATACGGCAAAGCGGTCGTGTTTCGCAGTGAGGGTCCGAGCCGCGCGGCCGAATACGGCGCCGTCGCCGCGCTGATTCGCTCGGTCGGCTCCGACTCGTTGCGCACGCCGCACACCGGCTCGCTGCACTACGACCCGAAAGTACCGAGGATCCCCGCCGCGGCGATGACCGCCGAAGACGCCATGCTCGTCGACCGCCTGCTGCAGAAAGGGGAGCGCGTGCGGATGCACCTCGTGCTTACGCCGCGCACGCTGCCCGATGTCGCATCGGCCAACGTCATCGCCGAGATTCGCGGAAGCGAAAAACCGGACGAGATCGTGGTCATTGGCGGCCATCTCGATTCCTGGGACCTTGGTACTGGCGCCATCGACGACGGCTCGGGCGTGGTCATGGTGATGGAGACCATGCGGCTGTTGAAGGAGATGAACCTGACGCCGAAGCGAACGATCCGCGGCGTGCTTTTCATGAACGAAGAAAACGGTCTGAACGGCGGGCGCGCGTATTTCGCGAAGCACAAGAACGAGAAGCATGTCGCCGCAATCGAGACTGACGCCGGCGCCGCCGCGCCGACCGGCTTTCGCACCACGTTGAAAGGCGACGCGCTGGCCGATTTCGAGAAACGCGCGCAGCCGCTTGCCGCGATCGGCGCGGCGCATTTCGAGAGCGCGGCGGACACGGGCGCCGACACCTCATTTCTCGTCGAAGCGGGCGTGCCCGGATTCAGCTTCGTTCCCGAGCCGCTGCACTACTTCGATTACCACCACACTCCTGCAGACACGCTCGACAAGATCGATCCGCACGAGCTGGCCGAGGATGCCGCCGCGGTCGCCGCGCTGACCTGTATCCTGGCCAACTAAATGAACGGGGTCCGGTCTCCAGTGGCCTGCCACCGGAATGTGGAGACCTGACCCCACGCACGAACGCCCCGGC
>JBGPFD010000146.1:0-8858 GCA_041483175.1 Thermoanaerobaculia bacterium
CGAGCGATGTGAACGATGGCGCGACGTAGCGCCGGCTCTCCAGCCGGCGCGAACCGGCTGAGAGCCGGTTTTACGTTCCACACCGTTCGGCGGGAGCGCCATCCTCGCCACGCGCTTCTCGGCCGCAACGGCGCACGCCTGATCTGCAATTCTGCGTCGGGGATCGTAGTCTGGAATCCGGCGACCGGCGAGAAACGGGTTATCGCGGGGCGATTATGACCAGCAGCAGGGCGATGGCCGCCGGAAGCGCCTGAACCCAGAGGATCGATCGCTTCGCGGTGATCGCCCCGAAGATCCCGGCCACGATCACGCAGCCGAGAAAGAAGACGATCGCCGGTGTGCCCGAGAGCAGGCCCCAGATCAGCCCCGCGGCCAGGAAGCCGTTATACAAGCCCTGATTCGCGGCCAGCGCCTTCGACGACTGCGCGACGTCCATCGTGAGTCCGAAGATGCGGCGCCCGGCCGGCTTCGTCCAGAGAAACATTTCCAGGACCAGAAAGCCGAGGTGCTCGACGGCGACGAAGATGACGGCGGCCGTGGAAACGGTGCGCAGCATCAGAATTGCTGCAGGACGCGCAGGTCGTTCTCGAACAGCGCGCGGATGTTCGGGATGTCGAACTTGATCATGGCCATGCGATCGAGTCCGAGGCCGAAGGCGAAGCCGCTCCACTGATCGGGATCGATGCCGACATTGCGCAGCACCTGCGGGTGAACCATCCCACAGCCGAGGATTTCCATCCAGCCGGTGCGCGAACACGTGCCGCAGCCGGCGCCTCTGCAGAAGACGCACGACATGTCGACTTCTGCCGATGGCTCGGTGAACGGGAAGTAGCTCGGCCGCATGCGCATGGCCAATCCCGGGCCGAAGATGCGGCGGATGAAGTGCTCCAGCGTGGCGCGCAGGTGCCCGATGTGGATGCCTTTGTCCACCAGGAGTCCCTCGGCCTGGTGGAACATCGGCGACTTGCGCATGGTGATCTCGTCGCGCCGGTAGACCCGCCCGCATGAGAGCACCTTCACCGGCGCTTTCCACCGCTCCATCGATCGGATCTGCACGTTGGAAGTGTGTGTGCGGAGCAGAAGCTGGTCGACATCGACGAAGAAGGTGTCCTGCGTATCGCGCGCGGGATGCTCGGGGGTGAAATTGAGCGCTTCGAAGTTGTGCCAGTCGGTTTCGATCTCCGGGCCGGGGTCGATGGAGTAGCCCATCTCCAGGAAGATCTCTTCCATCTCGCGGCGGACGAGCGTGACCGGATGGAGATGGCCAAGGCGCGGCATGCGCGCGGGGAGGGTGACATCGAGGGTCTGTTGCGTCTCGCGGCGCGCCGCCTCTTCGGCATGCACGCGTTCCGATTTTTTCTTCAGCGCCGATTCGATACGATCGCGCAGCTTATTCAGCGCGTCGCCGGCGGGCTTCTTCTGCTCTTTCGGAACTTCCTTCAGGCGCGCGAACAGCGCGGGGATCAGGCCGCCCTTGCGGCCGAAGTAGCGGAGGCGAAGCTCGTCCAGTTCCTGTGCTGTGTTGGCGGAGGCTAGTGCGGCATCAAAATCGCGACCGGTTTTGCCGATTTCGTCAAGCATGGGTTTGTCATTCCGAGCCGCGGAGACGGCGAGGAATCCCCACCGCAAGTCGCGGGGGATCCTTCGCCGTCTGCGCGGCTCAGGATGACAAGGCTACTTCAACTTGTCCAGCGCGCCGCGGGCGGTCTCCACGAAGGCGGAGAAGGCCGCGCTGTCGCGCACGGCGAGATCGGCGAGAATCTTCCGGTCCACCGTCGCTCCGGCGGCCTTCAGCCCGGCCATGAGTTTGGAGTACGTGATGCCATTCGCGCGCGCGGCGGCATTGATCCGGGCGATCCACAGCTTGCGAAAATCGCCCTTGCGATCTTTCCGGCCCGTATAGGCGAAATTGAGGCCCCGCGCCACCTGCTCCTTGGCGATGCGGTGCCCGCGCGACTTCATTCCGAAGTAGCCCTTGGCCGCCTTCAGGATCTTCGCGCGACGGTTTTTTCTCTTGGGACCTCGTTTGACTCTGGGCATGACGTCTCCTCGTTTGTTTTTCGTGAGTGGGCGGGTCAGGAGGTGTGGCGAACCGCGCCGCGCTCGATTACCGCTACAGGTAGGGCAGCATTCGCTTCAGGGTTTTCCTGTTCGCTTTCGAGACCTCGGTCTCCGACGCCAGCGCCGCTTTGCGGCCCGGGCGCTTCTTGGTCAGGATGTGCGAATGGAAGGCGTGGCTGCGCTGCAGTTTTCCGGTCCCGGATTTCGTGATCCGTTTGGCGGCCCCTCGATGCGTCTTCAGCTTCGGCATAGCGGCAGTCCTAACTTACTGAGCCGTGAATGAATTCCACCTGACGCCCCGCGCCTATTTGTTCGGCGTAATCACGAGATTCATCCGGTTTCCCTTGATATCGGGCACCGGGCTCTCGGCCGCCCCGAACTCTTTGATCTCCTTGAGCAGGCGGTCGAGCACCGCCTTGCCGAGCTCCATGTGCGTCATTTCGCGGCCGCGGAAGCGGATCGACGCTTTGACTTTGTCCCCGTGCTGCAGGAACCGGATGATGTTGTTCTTCTTGAACTCGAAGTCGTGCTCGTCGATGCGAGGTCGGAACTGCACCTCCTTGACGACGATCACCTTCTGCTTTTTCTTTGCCTCGGTCTGTTTCTTCTTCTGCTGGAAAACGTACTTCCCGTAATCCATGACCTTGCAGACGGGCGGGTTGGCCGTCGGCGAGATCTCCACCAGGTCAAGGTCCTTTTCTCGGGCCAGGTCCTGGGCCTGCTGGATGGGAACGACGCCGATCTGTTTGCCTTCTGCGTCGATCAGCCGGACCTCTACGGCCCGGATCATTTCGTTGATTCTCGATTGGGGTTCTGCTGGTCTGCGGTCGAATCGTGATCCTCTACGTGGCGGGTAAATACGTATTCCTCCTGTTTGGGCGGGAATCTTCGGGGAAGCCGCCCTACAAAGTCAAGGCGCGCGCAGCGATCCGCTGCTTCGCCTCCTCGATGAATCGGTCGATTGGAGTCGAGCCCTGATCCCCCCCGGTCCGCTCGCGCAAGCTGACGGTACCGCTCGACGCTTCTTTCTCGCCAATCACGAGCATGTACGGCACTCTTGCGAGTTCGGCCTTCCGGATTTTCGCCCCCAGCTTTTCGTTGCTCTCGTCGATCTCCACGCGCAGGCCGGCCTGGCGAAGTTTGCGCGCGGTGTCGTTCGCATACACCAGAAATTTCTCCGACAGCGGCAGCACTGTCGCCTGCACCGGCGCCAGCCAGACCGGAAACGCTCCTGCGAAGTGCTCGATGATAATGGCGATGAACCGCTCGATCGATCCGAGAATTGCACGATGGATCATGACCGGGCGATGTTCGGCGTTATCGGCCCCGATGTAGGTGAGCTGAAAGCGCTCCGGCTGCCCGTAGTCGAGCTGAACGGTTCCGAGCTGCCACGGACGTCCGATCGCGTCAGTGACGTGGAAATCGAGCTTCGGCCCGTAAAACGCGCCGTCTCCGGGATTGAGGCGGTAGTCGAGCCCCTTCTTCTTCAAGGCCTGTTCCAGGGCGCTCTCCGCCGCGTCCCACATCGCGTCAGTGCCGATTCGCTTCTCGGGGCGGGTGGAAAAATTGATCTTGACGTCGGTAAAGCCGAAAACGTCGTAGATCTCCTTGATGAGATTCAGCTCGCGCTCGATCTCCGGCTGGATCTGCTCCGGAGTCACGAACAGATGGGCGTCGTCCTGAGCGAATGAGCGTACACGAGTCAGACCGTGAGTGACGCCGGAGCGCTCGTAGCGATGCAGTCGGGTGAACGTTGCCAGCCGGATGGGAAGATCGCGATACGAACGCCGCTCCATCGCGTAGATCTGAATGTCGCCCGGGCAGTTCATCGGTTTCAGCCCGTATTCGCGCTCCTCCGCTTCGGAGAAGAACATGTTCTCGCGGTAGTTCTCGTAGTGGCCGGAGATTTTGAACAGCTCGGTGTCCCACAGCAGGGGAGTGACCACTTCCGAGTAGCCGTCGCGCCGGTAGAACTCGCGGACGAAGTCGATCAGTCCGTTATAGATCACCGTCCCTTTCGGCAGGAAGATCGGCATGGCCGGCGCGAGGGTCGAGAAATGGAACAGGGCCAGCTCCTTGCCGAGCTTGCGGTGGTCGCGCGCTTTCGCCTGCTCGATCTGCTGGAGATAGCCTTGCAGCTCCTTTTCGTCGGCCCAGGCGGTGCCGTAGATGCGCTGCAGCATCGCGTTGCGCTCGTCGCCGCGCCAGTACGCTCCGGCAACCGAGAGGAGCTTGAACGCCCCGAGGCGGCCGGTCGAGGGGACGTGCGGTCCGCGGCAGAGATCGAACCATTCGCCCTGCCGGTAGACCGAGAGGGTCTCGCTGCCCGGGATTCCCTGGATGATCTCGACCTTGTACTTCTCGCCGATGTCGTTGAAGACCTTGATGGCCTCGTCGCGGCTCCACTCTTCGCGCCGGATGGGGAGGTCGCGCCTGGCGATCTCCGCCATCTTTTCTTCGATACGCCGGAGGTCTTCGTCGGTGAACGGGCGATCCGTGCCGAAGTCGTAATAGAAGCCGTTCTCGATCACCGGCCCGATGGTCACCTGAGTCCCGGGGAAGAGCTCCTGGACGGCCATGGCCATCAGATGCGCGGTGGAGTGGCGGATCGTGTCGAGCCCGGCCTCCGATTTCGGAGTGACGATCTCCACCTTCGCCCCTGCGGGAACCTTCGTGTAGACGTCGACCACCTGGCCATTGATTTTTCCGGCAAGAGCATCTTTTGCCAGCCGTTTGCCGATCGAGGCCGCGACTTCGGCAACGGTGGCGTTGTCGGGGACGTCTTTCTTGGAGCCGTCGGGGAGTTCAACTTGCATCAGAACCTCTGAGTTGAGAATTTCGAATGAAGAATTCCAGCCGCCAGTCTTTCTTAATTCTTCATTCGAAATTCGAAATTCTTAATTCTTCTCAAAATCAAACAGGGCCGTTTCCGGCCCTGTCGAATTGAATCCAGAAGATATTCATCGACAGGGCGGTGATGCCGTCGTCGTTCGCGTTTGACGAGTGGTCGTGGTCCGTTTCATACGCCGCAGAAGTATAGCTAACCGCGCGCCAGCCAGCCAGTCTAAGCCGGCATGAAGCTGAAGACGCTCGCGCTCGCTCTCTTCGTTTGTGAAACGGGCGGCCAGCACGGGCGCAGCGGCGCGCTGCTCGCGCTGTCGCTCCATGCCAATGCGACCGACACGCTGATGGCGTTCTGGCTGGGGCAGAAGAAGGATCCGCGAGCGCTGGCGGCGATCGCGGAAATCTTGCGGCAGTAGCGTTTTCGGGTTTTAGGACCTAATTTCAGGGTTAACAGGTAACAGTTAACGGTCAACAGGGGGGCAGCACGCTTCGTCGTTGTTGAGGGGTCAGACCTGACCCTGTTAACTGCTGACTGTTAACTGTTAACTCGAATGCATTGCTTCCTCCCTCCCCACATCCTCCGGCACATCGCGGAGCACGCCGAGGGAGATCTGCGCGAGTACGCGCAGGCGACGCTCGAGGATTCGGCGCAGCTTCGCGGCGAACGCGCGGTGGCCATGCTGGTCGCACAGCTCGCGATTCCGGCTGGCGAAAAGCGGCGGACGGTGTACGACGCGCGCCACCTCCGGAGCCTGCCGGGGAAGCTCGTTCGCGGTGAAGGTGATCCCCGCAGCCGCGATGCCGCGGTGAACGAAGCGTACGACGGCGCCGGAAAAACCTACGACTTCTACTGGAATGTGTACGGCCGCAATTCGATCGACGACCGCGGCCTGCGTCTCGACTCCACCGTGCACTACAGCGTCAAGTTCGACAACGCGCAGTGGAATGGGCGGCAGATGATCTATGGCGATGGCGACGGGCGGCTTTTTCAGCGATTCACCAAGTCTCTCGACGTCATCGGGCACGAGTTGACGCACGGAGTGACGCAGTACACGGCGAACCTGGATTACGCCGATCAGTCCGGCGCCCTGAACGAGAGCTTCTCCGATGTGTTCGGCATCCTGGTGAAGCAGTACGCGCTGAAGCAGACGGCGGCGAAGGCAGACTGGCTGATCGGCGCGGACCTGCTGGGCAAACGCGTTCACGGAGAGGCAGTTCGATCGATGAAGGCGCCCGGCACGGCATACGACGACCCACTTCTCGGCAAGGATCCGCAGCCGGCACATATGCGCGATTACAAGCGGATGCGCAGCGACAATGGTGGCGTGCACGTCAACTCCGGAATTCCGAATCACGCCTTCTATCTTGCGGCGACGCTGATCGGGGGGAAGGCGTGGGAGGTTGTGGGTCGGATCTGGTACGAGACGCTGACGCAAAAACTGAACACATCCGCGCAGTTTCGCGACTGCGCCGAGGGGACTGTGGAAGCTGCTGGCGAGCTGTTTGGAGCGGGTAGTGCTCCCCAACAGGCAGTGGCCGAGGCGTGGAAGGAAGTCGGAGTGCCGGTCCGCGGGGTCGCTCTCGATGGCGGGCAGCGCCTGGCGTCGCTTGATCTGGCGTTTACTCCGCCGATGGCGGCCGCTGAACTGCCGGCGGAGTTGCCGCGGTCGCGCCGGACCACGCGCCCGCACGCGTAGCGATGCGGATCAGCGTATCACGCAGTGGCGGCTTCGCGGGGACGACGATCCACCGCGAAATCGATACCACGCGACTTGCCGGACGGGATGAGCTCGAGCGGCTGGCCCGGCGCGCGTGCGCCCAGCCTGCGGAGCGGCCACGGATGCCTGATGCCTTTGAGTACGAAATCACGATTGATGGCAAAACATACGTCGTCAGCGACGAACATCCCGCGTGGCGTGCCCTGATCGAGCGCCTTTTCGCCGCGCCCGGGATACAATAGCGGCCTTCCAAATCGAATTTTCTTAGGAGGCATTTCATGAAGGGCGCCCGAATTCTCATTACCATTCTTCTCGCTCTGGTCGGCACCGTCGCGTTCGCCGAGAAGCCCTCGATCGGCGTTGCCGACTTTACCAACGACACATCCGCCGGTTGGTGGTATGGCGGCGCGGGACGCGAACTCAGCGGCATGTTGACCAACGAGCTGGCCTCGACCGAGAAGTTCCGCCTCGTCGAGCGTTCGAAGCTCGCTCCCGTTCTGGAGGAGCAGGACCTCGCGGCCTCGGGACGCGTCAGTAAGTCGAGCGCGGCGAAGATCGGGAAGCTCACTGGCGCGAAGTATCTGGTCATGGGAACGGTCTCCTCATACACGGAGAACGTCGCGGGCGGTGGTGGGGGCGTGAGCTTTGGCGGCGTCCACCTCGGTGGAAAGAAACAGGAGGCCTACATCGCCGTCGATCTCCGCGTCGTTGACACGACGACGGGCGAGGTCGTTCATACGCGCACGGTGGAGGGTCGTTCCGAGAGCCACGGCATAAACGTCGGGCTCTATCGCGGTGGATTCGGCGGCAATCTGGCCAAGCACGAAAACACGCCGGCCGGAAAGGCGATCCGCGCATGCCTGGTCGAGATCAGCGATTACCTCGGCTGCGTAATGGTGGACAAGGATTCGTGCGTCGACGAGTACAAGGCCAAGGAAACGCAGCGCCGCGAGAAGACCAAGAAGAGCATCAAGATCGAGTAGCGCTCACCACTCGATCATCCGATCGGGAAGCCGCACGCGCGCGCCGGTGCCGTCGATGATCTCGACCTGAACATCGGTGTACTTCGGCACGCCGTGCGGCCGCTTCGGGATGGTCAGCGTGAAACCGGCGCGCTGCACGCGCGGATACCACGGAAACTGCGCGCGCACATCGGGACGCTCGACCAGCGCCGCGTGGTAGCGTGTGGTCGCGCTGTGCAGGAGGATGTCGACGCCGCGGATGCCGTTCGGCGAGAGCGCCCAGCCGTACACCTGCAGGCTCCGCCCGACCCGTTCGTTCTGCTGCGGCGCGTCGACCGTGCCGAACGTGCGATTCATGTACGTCGGCTTCCCGTGCAGCATGCGATCGAGATTCTGATCGGGAAGAAGGCCGGCCGGATCGACGCTGTCGGGTGGGCGGAGGCGGGCGCAGTCGGCACAGTTCGCGCGCACGCCGAATACATAGTCGCCGCCGACGCGGTGGTCGAAGCGGCGGATGAACATCAGCCGGCCGTTCGCCAGCTCGCGCTGTAGCCAGTCGTGAACCTTTTCCGTCTGGCCACGGAGCCAGTCGTCGTGGACGATCACCAGAGAGCATCCCAGTTGCGCGGTGTAGGCGGTGAATTCGCCGTCCCACTTCTTCTGAAAACTGAGCTCGCGCAGGTGCCAGTGGGTGGGCGGCTCGAATCCTGACGTGCCGTTCAGCATGAGCCGGTGATGCGCCGTGTCACTCAGCATGTAAAGAAACTGCACGCCGCCCTCTTCGACCGGCAGCTCGAGAACCGCTCCGCGATAGGGTGCGTTGCGTAACCACCGAAATACGGGATCGACATCAGGGATCGCCTGCTCCCACCGGACGCGCGGGCGCATGTCGAAGATGGCGATTGCCAGCAGGATCACGAACCCGATCTGGCGCCGCCATCTGGTGCGCCTCTCGAGTAGCGCGACGGCGCCGAAACCGGCAGTGACTGCCAGTCCGACGTAGGCAATCGATGCCCATCGCGCCGGAACACGAATTCCCTGAAAGGCCTCGAGGCGGTGGTAGAGCATCGAATGAAAGAAGCCGTGCACGCCGAAGGAGCCGAGGAGGCCGATGGCGACCCAGAGAGTCCCGATCCAGAACGCGAGCGGCAGGCGCAGGCCGCCGCGCCACGCCTCCGGTAGCCGGACGCTGAGTCGCACGAACATCAGAATGAGCAGGAACGTAAACGGAAGATCGCTGCTGCTGACGCTGAGGATGCGAATCCCGCCGAGC
>JBGPFD010000147.1:0-8847 GCA_041483175.1 Thermoanaerobaculia bacterium
GCAGAAAACCGCGGGGGCCACCTCGCGCAACAGAAAGGGGTCGACAAGCGGCACGCGTACTTCGAGCGAATGGGCCATGCTGGCCCAATCGATGTCCCGCAGGAGCTGGTTACGCATGAAGAGGGCCGACTCCAGCGCCGCTACGCGCGCGAAGGGCGTGCCGGGATCGGGAGTGATCGCGCTGCGGATGAGATCGAGCACGTCGAGCCGGCGCAGCCCTTCCTCCGCCATCTCCGCACCGATCAGCGCCGGCAGCTCTTCGGGAAGAAACAGTCCGCGCTTCATCAGGTATGCGCCTTCGTACGAATGGACGTACTTCAGCGTATGCGCCGTCTTGGGGCTCGAACGTCCGCGCCGCTTCGGCATGAGCTTGCGGTACGTCCGCTCGAACGCGCGCGCGGCGCCGGGGAGATGGCGAAAGATGCCGAACGCGCGCACGAAGCGCGGAATGGTGCGAAACGTCGAGTAGCCGCCGAACAGCTCGTCGCCTCCGGTGCCGGAGAGCGCCACTTTCCAGCCGAGCTCCGCCGCAGCCTTGCAGACGAAATACGAATTCATCCCGTCGATTGAGGGCTGGTCCATCGCCTCGAGTGCTTTCGGCAGCGTGTCGCGGAATGTCTCGCCGGTCAGCGTGGAGGTCGCGTGTTGCGTGCCGTACTGCCGGGCGACCAGCTCGGCGAGGGGCGCTTCGTCCTTGCGCGTCCCGACATATTCATCGAATCGCAGCGTGACCGTCCGCATCGGCGTCCCGGTCTCGGTGGCCAGGGCGACGACGGTGCTCGAGTCGCGTCCTGATGAGAGGAACGCGCCGACGGGAACGTCGCTGACAAGGTGGTAGCGGACCGATTCCGCGACCGCGTGGCGGATGATCTCCTGCCGCTCGCCCTGCGAGTGCGGGCGTGTGTGCACGGCGTCGAGCAGGACCGCTGCGATCGAGAAGTACTGCTGTGGCTCGGACGGGCCGGCTGCGGTGACGGTCATCCAACTGCCGGCCGGTACGGCGCGGATGACCGCATACATCGTGAATGGTTCCGGGAGGCTGCCGCGCAGCAGAAAGCCCGCAATGCCGGCGGGATCGCGCGCCGTCGAAATCCCGCCGCCGGCCACGAGGGCCTTCACCTGCGAGGCGATGCGCACGGTGGCGCCGTCGCTCGCGTAGTAGAGAGGCTTGATGCCGTATGGATCGCGCGCCAGAAAGAGCGATCGATTCCGTTCGTCCCAGATGCAGAAGGCGAACATCCCGCGCAGGCGCGAAAGCATGGCCGCTCCTTCGCGGCGGTACATGCGCAGGAGGACCTCGGTATCCGACGTGGTATCGAAGTGGTCGCCCGCGGCGATGAGCTCCGCGCGCAGCGCGGGATAGTTGTAGATCTCGCCGTTGAAGACGATGCGCAGATCGTCCTCGCGGCTGCGCATCGGCTGGTTGGCGCGATCGCCGACATCGATGATCGACAGGCGCCGGTGTCCGAATCCGACGCGCCGATCGCCGGAGACCCACAGTCCGGCCGCGTCGGGCCCGCGGGAGCGCATCGCTTCGCGCGTGCGCGTCAGTTCGTCGGGATCGACCGGAGGCGCGGAGGGTCGGAACGCGTAGATCGCGTTGATGCCGCACATGAATCCGCGATTGTACGCGCGGCCATGACTGCCGGATTCCGCGCTATACTGAAACGTGGCGCCGCATGAAGGAAAAGCGCGACATCTACCGCTTTCTTCACGTCACTCCAAGGCGCATCTTCGAGCAACTGGACCAGTACGTCGTCGGCCAGAAGCACGCCAAGGAAGTGCTGGCCATCGCCGCGTACAACCACCTCAAACGGATCGAATATCTCAAGTTCGGCGGCGAAGTCTCCATTCGCAAGTCGAACATCCTGATGAGCGGCCCCTCGGGGTCGGGCAAGACGTACCTGGCCCGCACGCTGGCGAAGATCCTCGACGTCCCCTTCGCTTACAACGACGCTACGGCGTTCACCGAGGCCGGCTATTACGGTGAAGACGTGGAGGTGGCCATCGGACGGCTGCTCTACGCGACCAATCAGAACGTCAACGCGGCGGAGAACGGGATCGTCTTCGTCGATGAGATCGACAAGATCGCCCGCCGCTCCGGCGGCGCGCGCACAGGCGCGGGATCGCGCGACATCGGCGGTGAGGGCGTGCAGCAGGCGCTGCTGAAAATTCTCGAAGGGGAAAAGATTTTCGTTCCACTGAACGTGACCGCGCACTGGAACAAGTACGACTACGTGGAGATCGACATCTCCAACATTCTCTTCATCTGTGCCGGATCGTTCTCCGACCTGGACGAACCGAGCGAGACCAAGCCGATCGGATTCTTCGGCGACGACGCCTCGCCGCAGCGCGAGATCAGCACCGAGGACCTCGTGAAGTACGGCTTCCTTCCGGAGCTTCTCGGCCGGTTGCCGGTGCGCGTGCAGTTCGACGCGCTCTCCGCGGACGATCTGGTGACCATCCTCACCCAGCCGCGCGAAGCGATGGTTCCGGAATACCAGCGGCTCTGCGCGCTCGATCAGATTCAGCTCGATTTTTCCCATGACGCGCTCCTGGAAATCGCCAACGCCGCGGTGAAACAGAAGCTCGGCGCGCGCGCCCTCCGCGCCATCCTGGAGAAGGTGCTGCACCCGATTCTCTTCGTTGGCCCCGAACGGGCGGGCGAGCGGGTGACCATCGAGCCGGAGGACGTGCGGCGCGCGATCGCTTTGCAAGCGAACAGCTAACCGCTAACCGCTAACCGAGGTTATGCTGCGCTCCGGTTAGCTGTTAACGGTTCGCTGTTAGCGATCATGCGCACCATCGGTATCACAGCAAAGCTCTCCTCTCAGGCCGCCATCGACTACGCATCGCAGGTCGCGGGCGATCTGCGCAAGCGCGGCTACGAGATCTGCCTCGATTTCGGCACGGCCGACAAACTCAACGACCGTGGCCCATGCTCTTCGAAAGCAGACCTCGGCAAGCGCGCGGACCTGCTGATCATCTTCGGCGGCGACGGCACGCTGCTCTCGGTCGCGCGCTACGCGCCGAAGGGCGTGCCGGTCCTCGGCGTGAACATGGGAACGCTCGGATTTCTCACCGAAGTGCTTATGGAGGAGTTTCCGAGCGTGCTGGAGGCGGTGCTGTCGGGGAAATTCGAAGCCGAGGAACGCGTGACATTCGAAGTCTTCGTTGAGGGGCAGCAACGCGAAAAGCGCTCCTATCGCGTTCTGAACGACGCGACGATCAACAAGAGCGCGCTTGCGCGCATCGTGGAGCTGAAGGTCAGGGTTTCGGGCTTGTTCGTTACCACCTTCCGCGCGGATGGTTTGATCGTTTCGACGCCGACCGGCTCGACCGCGTACAACCTCTCGGCCGGCGGTCCGATCGTCTACCCCACGATGGGAGCGGTCATCATCACGCCGATCTGCCCGCACATGCTGAGCAATCGCCCGATCGTCCTTCCCGACAATCTCGACGTAGAGATCGAACTGGTCACGAAAGACCAGGAGATCTTCCTGACGCTCGACGGGCAGGAAGGGCTTCCTCTGCGAGAACACGATCGCGTCTGCGTTCGCAAATCGGATCAGACGGTGCTGTTGGTGCAGTCGCCGAACAAAAACTACTTTGACGTGCTGCGGAACAAGTTGAAATGGGGAGAGAGCTAACGCGGGCCTCGTGCGTGCTGGCTGCGCTATCCTTCGCAGCGCTTCGCTGCACGATGCCGCCGGCAACCGTTACGAACGAGGTCATCGTCTCCGGCGGATGGGTCATCGCCGGAGCTGATCAGACTCCGCGGGCGAATTACGCGATCGATGTCGCGGACGGAAAAATCGTGGCCATCGGTCCCGCGGATGCGATCCGCCGCGCGCATCCGCAAGCGCGCGTGATCGACGTTTCCGGCACGACGGTGTTGCCGGGCCTCACCGACGCGCACGGCCACCTCTACGGGCTGGGGTTATCGCTCGATACGGTGAGTCTCGTAGGCGCCAATTCGTACGATGAGGTGATCGCGCGCGTGAAGGAGCGCGCCGCGCGCGCGCATCCGGGCGAATGGATCCTCGGGCGCGGCTGGGACCAGAATCGCTGGACGGTCAAGGAATTTCCGACCGCCGAAGCGCTCGACGCCGCGATTCCAGATCACCCGGTGTGGCTGCGGCGCGTCGACGGCCACGCGGGACTGGCGAACAGCGCGGCCATGCGCGCCGCGGGAGTGACGGCCGCGGCGCCCGATCCCGACGGCGGGCGGATCATCCACGATGCCGCCGGCAATCCGACGGGCGTGTTCGTCGACGCCGCCGAGGGGCTGATCGATCACGCGGTGCCGGAACCGTCGTTCGCGCTGCGCAAGGCGCGCGTGCTCGCCGCGGCGCAGATGATCGCCGCGAACGGGTTGACGGAGATGCACGATGCCGGCGCGGATCCCGACACCATCCGCGCGGTGCGCGAGCTGATCGACGAGAAACGCTTTCCGATCCGCGTCTACGCGATGATCTCCGACGACGCGCGCGCCGAGGAGGAGTGGTTCGCCCGCGGGGGGCTGATCGACTACGGCGGACGGCTGACGGTGCGCTCGGTCAAGCTGTATGCCGACGGCGCGCTCGGCAGCCGCGGCGCGGCGCTCCTCGCGCCGTACAGCGACGATCCCGGCAACTCGGGGTTGATCGTGTCGGCGGTGCAGCACATGACGAATGTGGCGCGACGCGCGCGAACCGCCGGATTCCAGGTCAACACGCATGCCATCGGCGATCGCGGCGTGCGCAACGCGATCGATGCGTATGCGGCCGTGGGTGTGACTCCGCAGGATCGCTTCCGCATCGAGCACTTTCAGGTCGTCGCGCCAATCGATTTCGCGCGCGTCGCGCGCGACGGCATCATCGCTTCAATGCAGCCGACACACGCCACTTCCGACATGTACTGGGCCGAGAATCGCCTCGGGCCGGAGCGCGTCAGGGGGGCGTACGCCTGGCGCACGGCGCTGCGCAGCGGGATCCGGATGGCCTTCGGCTCCGATTTCCCCGTCGAAGCGGTGAATCCGTTCTTAGGAATTTACGCGGCCGTCACGCGGCAGGATCAGAAGGGATGGCCGCCCGGCGGCTGGTACGCGGAGCAGAAGCTGACGCTCGCCGAAGCGATTCGATTCTTCACTGAAGGAGCCGCGTACGCCGCGTTTCAGGAAGAGTCGCGCGGCACGATCGAGCCGGGCAAGCTCGCGGATTTCACCATCGTCGAGGGCGACCTCTATGCCATGCCGCAGTCGGATCTGTTCAAGGCAAAGGTGCGCCACACAGTCGTCGGCGGGGAGATCGTTTACCGGAGCGTAAAATGACGCGATGCCCTGGATCGTACGCGACGCCCCGTTCGACTGGACGCTGAGGGAAGCGGCGCGCCGCCGGGAGGCGGTTGAGGAGACGCTCGCTCGCGTGACCAGCCGGCTTGCAGAGGAGGGCATCGATTATGTCCTCATCGGAGGAATGGCTCTGGTCGCACACGGATATGTCAGGTTTACGAATGACGTGCATCTGCTGACCACGCCCGAGGGGCTGGTGAGGATTCATGAACGCCTGATCGGGCGCGGTTATCGGCCGGCGTTCGAAGGGTCGAGAAAGAAGCTGCGCGACACGGAAACGGGCATCGATGTGGAGTTGATCACCGCGGGGGAGTATCCGGGCGATGGCAAGCCGAAGCCGGTCCGCTTTCCCGTTCCGAAAGACGTTGCGGTTGATCGTGGCGGGGTCAAGGTCATCTCGCTAGCGAAGCTCATCGAGTTGAAGCTCGCTTCTGGTCTTTCGGCCGAACATCGGCGTCTCCGAGACCTGGCCGACGTGCAGGACTTGATCATCGCCCTGAAGCTTCCCCGCGAATTGCGTGAAGACATCGATCCGTCCGTGCGCGACGAGTACGATCGCATGTGGGATTCGGCGCAAGAGGCACCGGAGAGATAGACCGGTCGTCTCGGGCTACACCTCGAAATCTTCGAAGTGGGTCAGCCGCCGAAACGCGCGGTAGCGTTCGTGGATATCGGAGAGCGTGATTTCGCGCAGCCGGTCGAGCGAGAACTTTTCGACGGTGAACGACGCCAGCACGCTGCCGAAGATGATGGCCCGGCGGAATTCGCGCCCGCTGTGATCACCGCGCGAGGTGAGATAGCCGAGGAAGCCGCCGGCGAAGGTGTCGCCGGCGCCGGTGGGATCGAAGACGTTTTCCAGCGGATACGCCGGAACCGCGAATACCTCCTGGCGATTGATCATCAGGACGCCGTATTCGCCGCGTTTGATGACGATGGTGTGCGGCCCGAGCACCAGGATGGCGCGCGCCGCTTTGACCAGGTTCGCCTCGCCGGAGAACTGCCGCGTCTCCGCCTCGTTGATCACTACCAGATCGACTTCGCGAAAGGCTTTTTCCAGCGCATCGCGCTTGGTGTTGATCCAGAGATTCATCGTATCCAGCGCCACCAGCCGCGGCCGGCGCGTCTGATGGAGCACGTCCATCTGCAGCTCGGGATGGATGTTGGCTAGAAAGAGGACGTCCGTGCCCCGCTGTTCCTGGTTGAGCTTCGGGTGGAAATCGGCGAAGACGTTGAGCTGCGTGTCGCGCGTTTTGGCCACGTTGAGGTCGTACCCGTACTCGCCGCTCCAGTAGAACGTCTTCGCTCCCGGCACGCGCTGCAGGGTGTCGATCTTGATGTTGCGGCCTTGGAAGATGCGCATGTCGTCGTCGCTGAAGTCTTCGCCGACGACGGCGATCAGATCGACGTCAGTGAAAAACGAGGCGGCCACCGAGAAATAGGTCGCTGACCCGCCGAGGCAGCGCTCCGCTTTTCCAAACGGAGTCTGGATGGTGTCGAAAGCGACGGTGCCGACTACGAGGATGGACATGGTGTCTCCAGGCGTTCGGTGCTGGGCGTTAGGCGTTAGGTGGGAGGCGAGATCTAACGCCTAACGCCTAGCACCTGACGCCTCAAGTCACATACTTCCCAATGATCGGCCCCAGATCCTTCTTCACCTTCGCCGGGATCCGCGCGGGATCGGTGACGATCGCGTATTGCAGCGCGCTGGTGCATGCGCAGTCGCGTTTGCGCGCGGCGATGCGCGGGATGGACATGCGCAGGATTCGCTGCGCCAAGGTGGCATTCGCTTTCAGAGTGCCGAGGATCTGTTCGACGGTCACGCCTTCCTCCGACTCGCGCCAGCAGTCGTAGTCCGTGACCAGGGCCATGGTGACGTAGCAGATCTCCGCTTCGCGCGCGAGTTTCGCCTCCTGCAGGTTGGTCATGCCGATCACGTCGACGCCCCAGGAGCGATAGAGATGCGACTCGGCGCGCGTGGAGAACTGCGGCCCCTCGATGCAGACGTAGACGCCACCCTCGTGCACGCGCGCGCCGGCCGCGCGCGCGGCCGCGCTGGTGACGAGCGACGCGCCGACGCAGATCGGATCGGCGAAGCTGATGTGCGCGACGATCCCGCCGCCGAAAAATGTGTCCGGACGATGCCGCGTGCGGTCGATGAACTGGTGCGGAAAGACGATGTCCGTCGGACGATACGTCTCCTTCATCGACCCCACGGCGCTCGCGGAGAGGATCGTGTGCACTCCGAGCGCCTTCATGCCGAAGATGTTCGCGCGGTAGTTCAGTTCACTCGGAGGAATCCGGTGCCCGCGGCCGTGGCGCGAGAGAAACGCGACGCGCAGGCCATCGATCTCGCCGACGACGTACGGATCGGATGGATCGCCAAACGGCGTCTCGATCGCGCGCTCCTCCAGGACGTGCAGTCCGTCCATCTCGTAAAGGCCGGAGCCGCCGATGATGCCCATCCCGGCCTGGATCATCGCCGCCACCTTTGCATCGATGCCTCGATAGCCACGGCAACCTCGCGCGCCAGCGCCACCGCGGCGACGCCGTCGTGGCCATCGACCAGCGGGCGTTTCCGCTCACGCACGCAGTCGAGAAACGACTCCAGCTCGGCGCGAAGCGGCTCCTTCCGCTCCACCTCCACGCTGATCGGTTCGATGGTTCGGCCGGCCAGGCGGAATCCCTTCACTTCCTGCTCCTTCGTGTCGACGGAGATGTACGCCTCGCTGCTGAAGAAGCGAACCTTCCGCACCCGTTCCTGCGAGACGCGGCTGGCGGTCAAGTTGGCCACCGCGCCGCTTTCCAGCTCCAACCGCACGTTGGTGATGTCCACCTTTTCCGTCAGCACCGGCACGCCGACGGCGCGCACCTCGACCACGCGCGAATCGAGCAGCGACAAGACGAGATTCAGATCGTGGATCATCAGGTCGAGCAACACGTCGACGTCGAGCGAACGCGGAACAAACACGCCGAGCCGCTCCGCCTCGACGTAGCGGATATCGCGCAGCAGCGGCGCGACCGCGGTGATGGCCGGGTTGTAGCGCTCGACGTGGCCCACTTGCAGGATGCGCTTTCGATCGGCCGCGAGATCGACCAGCCGCTGCCCGTCGGCAGGATCGGCGGTAATCGGTTTCTCCACCAGGACGTCGCGGCCGGCCTCGATCAGCTCGCGGGCCACCGCGAAATGCGTGGTGGTCGGTGTGGCCACGACCGCGCAATCGATCTCCCGGGCAAGAGCGGCGACGGAATCGAATCGCGGAATGTTGAACGCGCTGCTGACCTCGCGTGCGACGGCGTCGTTCACGTCGACGAAACCGACGATACGCGCGCTCCCGATTTCGCTCAGTACGCGCGTGTGCAGGCGGCCGAGATAGCCGGTGCCGACGATTCCGACGCGGGCAGTCATTGTTGGCACGCCTCACCCGCCTTCGCCAGGGGTCTGGCGCGACATCCTTCTCCCCGCGTGCGGGGAGAAGGTGCCGCCCTTCGACTTCGCTCAGGGCAGGCTCCGCGGC
>JBGPFD010000148.1:0-8795 GCA_041483175.1 Thermoanaerobaculia bacterium
AGCCGGTTCGCGCCGGCTGGAGAGCCGGCACTACGTCAGCCTTCGACTCTACTTTTCGCGCCGTCCGTCCTCCACGTAGAACCGGCTCTCAGCCGGTTCGCGCCGGCTGGAGAGCCGGCACTACGTCAGCCTTCGACTCTACTTTTCGTGCCGTCCGTCCTCCACGTAGAACCGGCTCTTAGCCGGTTCGCGCCGGCTGGAGAGCCGGCGCTACGTCAGGCGCTGGAGAATGGGACCGGTGTGGGGCATTGAGGGGTCGCTGACTACACGAGTTCCAGCATGTGTCCGAGCTTGTTCTTCTTAGCCTCGAGATACTTCCTCGTCCCCTTGGTGGGGGCGATCTCCAGAGGGACGCGTTCGACGATTTCCAGGCCGAAGCCTTCGATGGCCACGTACTTGGCCGGATTGTTGGTCATCAGCCGGATCTTGCGCACGCCGAGGTCGCGAAGGATCTGCGAACCAGTGCCGTAGTCACGGATGTCGGGAGCGAAGCCCAGCTTCGCGTTCGCCTCGATCGTGTCGTGTCCCTGCTCCTGCAGCTCGTACGCTTTCAGCTTGTTGATCAGGCCGATCCCTCTCCCCTCCTGCAGCAGATAGAGCACGACGCCTTTCTTTTCGGCGGCCACCAGCTCCAGCGCGCGCGCGAGCTGATCGCCGCAGTCGCAGCGGTGTGACTGGAAGACGTCCCCCGTGAGGCAGGACGAGTGCACGCGGACTAGCACCGGCTCGTCTTCTTTGATCTCCCCCATCACCAGCGCAATGTGCTCTTCACCGGTGACGTCGCTCTTGTATGCGTAGACGCGGAACTCGCCATACGGAGTCGGGAGCCGCGGCGAGGCGAGGCAGCGCACGTGTTTCTCGTGCTGCATGCGGTGGTGGATGATGTCGGCCACGGAGATGATCTTCAGTCCGTGCTGCGCGGCGAATTCACGCAGGTGCGGCAGGCGGGCCATCGTGCCGTCCTCGTTCATGATCTCGCAGATCACCGCCGCGGGCGTGACCCCGGCAATGGTCGCCAGATCGATCGACGCCTCCGTCTGGCCGGCACGCTTGAGTACTCCGCCTTTCTTCGCGCGCAGCGGAAAGAGATGTCCCGGGCGCAGCAGGTCCTGCGGCCGCGTCTTCGGATCGATTGCCACGCGGACGGTCTCCGCGCGGTCGAACGCCGAAATTCCGGTGGTCACCCGTCCCCGCGCCTCGATCGACACCGTGAATGCCGTGCCGTACGGCGAGGTGTTGTTCTCCACCATCAGCGGAAGGTCGAGATCCCGGCAGCGCTCTTCGGTCAACGCCAGGCAGATCAGGCCTCGGCCGTATTTGGCCATGAAGTTGATCGCTTCGGGCGTGACCTTCTCTGCCGCGAGGCAGATGTCTCCCTCGTTCTCGCGGTCCTCGTCATCAACGATGATGACGAACTTCCCGCGACGGTAGAGCTCGGCGGCCTCTTCGATCGTCGCAAATGGCATGACTGAATTTTACAGTGCAAGGCCGGCTTTTGCCGGCCGACCGGCTCAAGCCGATCCTACACCGTGATCTTGAATTTCTGCTCAACGTTGTACGACTGTTTGCTCACCGTGTCGATAATCTTCATCTTTAGCGTGTACTGCCCCGGCATGAGCGGCTTGCTCAGCAGCGCCAGAGGAATGCCGTTGACGATGGCATACTCTCCCGGTCCGAGCTGTCCCGACAACGGGGCGGTTTCCACATCGGACAGAGGCCGTCCGGCAACAGTCGTTCCTTTGGCGTCGACCAGTTCCATCTTCATCTGCAGCTTCGGCGCCTTCGTGGTGGGGTCGATGCCGGGATTGTGAAGCTCCACGAAATAATTCAGCTCGTCCTTGTTGGTGAACTGGAGATCCGCCTTCGGAATGATCAGTAACTGCCCGAAAGCAAAGGGCGTCTTGACCGGCGCGGCTTCAGGGGTCGTCTGGATGTCGTTCGACAACACCAGCCCCGAGGTTCCGACCGCATCCTTTGTCGGTGAGGTCAGCTCAAGAGCCGCCGAAGCCACCAGCAGCGGCGTGCCCGCTTTGGCCAGACCGAACACAACGTTGTACTTTCCGGTGGAAAGATCGAGTGTCTTGTCGGCAAGAAAATTGCCTTTGGATGCGATCAGTTTCGCAGGCTCCTCGAAGGCGAGTACGCGTTTGCCGGTGGCATCCTCCACCACTCCGAAGAATGTGTCCGCCGCATCGGCGCTCAGGCCTGCAGAGGCGGGGATGTAGAGTCCGGCGGGAACGTAGTACTCGCCTGTCGGGGCGACAAACTCCGCGTACGAAATCATCGCTCCCTTGTTGCCGATCTTTCCCGCCTTGGCGTCGGCGACGGCGCTCTCCAGCGCGGCCGTTTTCAGCGTCGTGACCGGCGCCGGCGTAGCTGCGGGCACCGGTTGCTGCGCGGCCGGCGGCTGCTGCCGCTGGAATGTCGGCGGCTCAGTCAGATTCGGCTGCGTAATCGCCGCGGCCGCCACCTTCTGCTGCGCGGCCGAAAGATCGATCCGGGGCGCTTCCAGCCTCAGATCGCGGTTGTTCATGCGATCGATGAAACGGAACTCGACATGCGGCGCGCCGAACATTTTCTCAGCGTTCGCTCCCTCGTAGGTCCACAGCTGACGCTCGGCGTTGGTGGTGTCTTCCGCTTCGGTATCCGTCTCACCGCCGACAATGCCTGCCCCCGGAGCGGTCGGCCGCGCGAGTTGGCTCGGGCCGCCGCCGCTGCGCACCGCACGCGTCGGCGCGCCGAAAAGGATCAGGATCTTGCCGCGATCGGAGATCGACCCGCGCACGCGCGGCCCGCCAAAGTTCTGATCCGTGAACTGTACGCGGCGCTCAAACTCCTCCCGGAATTCGTTCTGCGGCGTTCGCGGCGTCGGATCGCGACGGGCCCAGAAGAGGGCGATGAACTGATCGGCTCCCGCGTCGCTCTTGACCGCGTTCCACTGCGTCTTTTCCTCGGGCGTCATCAGGAACTGGACCGGGCCACGGGCCCAGTCCGCCTTGGCCATCGAGAGCTGAGCGAAACCGGTTGTCGCGGTCGCCATGATCGCCAACGCGATCAGGATGTTTCGGGTTTTCATGCGCATCTCCGCAAAATCGTGAGGTTGTCGAGTTGTCGGGCTTTCGACCGCGGACGCCTCGACAACCTGACAACCCGACGACTGGACAACCTATTCTTCATCGAACTTCTCCATCTCCTCGTACAGCTTGTCCATCTCGCTGTCGAGCTCCTCCTGCTGGAGCACGCCTTTGCGCACGAGCAGCGTCGCGAGGCTGTGTAGCAGGATGCTGTTCTCGATGATCATCTGTTCGAATTGCTCGTCATCCTCGGAACCATTGCCGTTCTGCTCGGCGTCGTCCATATGCATCTCCTTGCGCGGCCGGGTTTATCACAACTCGCTAGAATCCGCAGCGATGAAGAGAATCGCCCTCGTCCTTTGCCTTCTCGTCGCATGCGGCCAGCCGGAGGCACCCCGTCCGGCGGTTCAGCGCATGAAGGTCGGCCTCCTCACGCCGGGCTCGGTCAACGACAACGGCTGGAACGCCATCGCCTACGAGGGCCTTCTGCGGATTCAGAATGACCTCGGCGCGGAGATTTCGCATCAGGAGACGAAAACACCGGCGGAGTTCGAGGAAGGCTTCCGCTCGTACGGCGCGAAAGGTTTCGATCTCGCCTTCGGCCACGGATTCGAGTTCCAGGATGCGGCGCTGAAAGCGGGAGCGCAGTATCCGAACACGGTCTTCATCACCACCTCCGGCAGCTCCGTGGCGCGGAACGTCGCTCCCATGGTTTTCCAGCTTGAGCAGGCCACCTACCTGTTGGGAATCATCGCCGCTCGCGAGTCGAAGAGCGGAAAGGCGGGGCTCGTCGGCGGCATCAAGCTTCCGTCGATCGAGTCGACATTCATCGCCTTCAAGGCGGGCGCGGTGTCGGTCAACCCGCACTTCGAAGTGAAGCAGATCTACACCGGGAACTTTGACGACCTCGGCGCTGCACACCTGGCTACCCGGTCGCTGATCGACGCCGGCTGCGACTTCATCTTTCATCAGGTCAACGAAGCCGGACGCGGAGTCTTCCAGGCCTGCAGCGAGAAAAACGTCCGCTGCCTGGGATCGAACAAGAACCAGAACGATCTGGCCCCAGACGTCATCCTCGCCTCGGCCGTTCTCGACATCCCCACGGCGTTCGTGCACATGGCCAGGATCGTCCGCGATCATCGGTTTCAGCCGCAGATCTACTGGCTGGGAATGAAAGAAGGAATTGTGTCGCTGGTGTGGAACGAGCAGCTCAAACGCTCGATTTCGCCGGCCACGGTGGCCGAAGTCGATCGCGTGGGGAAGCAGATCCGCAGCGGCGCACTGCAGGTTCCGCGCGGCAAGTTCTAGCTCGTTTAGAATTGCGGTCGTGTCCTCGACCGCAGGGGCCACTCAGGTTGCGGAGCTGGTGCGTGCGCTGGCGCTCGGATGGAAGAATCTCGCCGCGTATCCGCCCGGCCATCCGGCCCTGGTCAACGCCCTCGAGGTGATCCATCGCAGGCTGGCCGATCTTCGCGGGCCGGCCGGCGAAGTAGTCCTCGGCATCGCCAACAACGGCCTCCTATTCGGAAACGAAAAGATCGACTCGATGACGGCGCAGAAGTTCGCCCAGGCGCTGTACGCCCGCGGCGTCGCCGTTCTTCGATTCGCGAATGAGACCGAAGCGCGCGACATCGAGATGTTTCTCCGCCTCCTGGCGGCAGCGGCGCCGGGAGAGCAGAAGCGTCCGATCTGGGAGGAGCTGACCGCCGCGGGCGTGATGCACATCAACCTGCAGCCGGTGAATTACTCCTCCGTGCAGGTGACGGATGATCTCACGACGCCGCCGCAGAAAGAGCCGTCGCTGTGGGACGAGATTCTTCGCGCGCTCATCGAAGGACGCGAACTCTCCTCGGAAGCGGAATGGCTGTCACACGACCCGGAATCGGCCGACGATCTCACACAGATGATCCTGAAATACGTCGACAACGCCGTGAACGCCAAGCCGGCGTTCGACCCCGACGCCACGTTCGGCATCCGCATGCTGGCCCGCCCCGAGGCGTCGGAAGCGATCCACCAGCGCGTCGCTGACGCCGTCGGCCGGATGCTCGCCGAAGCGACCGGGCCAAAGAAACACAGCATGCTGCAGCAGGCGGTGCAGTTGCTCCGCAGTCTTCCTGAGCCGCTGCGCGGCACGGTGTTGCGCAAGATGGTTGCAACCCTGGCAACCGACGACAGCGCGGAGCCGTTGCTGCGGCAACTCGTATCCGAGCTGCCGCGCGATGAAGTGCTCGACGCATTGCGCTACCTGTCGTCGATGGGAAATCTGTCGACGCACGCACTGAGTCTTCTGCAGTCCCTCGCGTCACTGGACACGTCCTCGCGAGCCGAGCCGCCATCGGCGGACGTCATCCGAGATCTGGTGCACCTCTTCGGCGAGGACGATATCGATCGCTTTAACCCGGCCGATCACGCAGCGCTGCTCGAACAAGTCACCATTCACATGCCGACCGTGCCGCAGGAGGGAGCCGAGGCGCTCGAGCGGCTCGGCTCGCGTGCTGAGACCGTTGCCGACGACGCGCTGACGCGGCAGCTGGCGAGAACCATCATCGATCTTCTCGCCAGCATCGGGCCGTCGCGGCCCCCGTCAGCGCTTCTGGCGCGTATCGAGGGGCTGTTCCGCTCGTATCTGAGCACCGGCGACTTCGAGGACGCGTTGGAGGTGATCCACCGGCTTCAGGAAATCGCCACCACCACCGATGGCGACGAGCTGCGACACGCGACTTACGCCTCGATCGGCCGGCTGGCGGCCAGCGAAACGATCCAGGCGCTCATCCAGAGCCTCTACAGCTCGCCGCCGGAGAAGGCTCGCGCCATCCAGCGCCTGATTGAAGTGCTCGGCGCGGGGGCCCGGCGGAACCTGCTGATCGCGCTGTCCGAGGAATCCAATCGCTCGCGGAGGCGGCGGCTGTTCGACTTCATCGCCTCGCTCGGGCCGGTGATCGCACCGGAGGTCATCAATTGTCTGAACGATTCGCGCTGGTATGTGCTGCGCAACATGATCGTGCTTCTGCGAACGGTCAACGATCAGACGTCGTTGCCGGAAATCCGAAAACTGGCGCAGCATCGTGACCTCCGCGTGCGGATGGAAGCGATCAAGAGTCTTTTCACGCTCGATTCGGGCGTTCCGATCGATCTGCTGGAGGACCTCATCCGCGATCCCGATCTGAAAGTGTCCGAGGCTGCGGTGGCCCTGATCGGGAGCTCCGGGATCCGCGAAGGCCTCCAACCGCTGCTGCGCATTCTCGACGGCAACGATCTTTTCGGTTCGCGGCGTTCCCTGCGCGTAAAGGCGATTCGCGCGCTCGGCGAGCTCGCCGACCCTGCCGCCCTTCCCGACCTGCGGCGATTCTTCCGTGATTCGATTCTGCCGTGGCCGGCCAGGGAAGAGCGCCTCGCCGCATGGGAATCGCTGTCCAGCTATCCGCCCGCGGAGCGCGCGGAGTTGCTGGAGATCGGACAGCGATCGCGGAACCCCTATGTTCGGGAGCTCTGCGCGCGGATGGCCCAGCCATGAACGTGGAACACCTGGCCACCCAGATCGCCGCCGCCGCCACCATGCGGAACCTCTATCCGGCGAATCATCCGCGGGTCGTCCAGACTGTCACGCAGATCATCGTGGCCCTCAACCAGCTCCTCGAACAGAGCGGCGGCGATTCGGTGACCTACCTCATCGTCGCCGACGATCTCGTGGTCGAGCAGGAGGTCATCCGCAGAACGACTCTTTCCGTGCACCAGTTCATCGACCTGCTCAAGCGGCGCGGCATCGAGCGGCTGACGCTCGCGGCCGGCCTGCAGCAGGACGAAGCCCACCAGCTCGTCGGCGCGATGGCCCTCGGCGAACCGCTGGAGTCGTCGAAGCACATCGTCGTCGGCCGGGTGCACGTGGCCGTCGACCAGGATGAGAAGCGGAGCGAAGGACGCGAGCTGTCGGTCGAACAACTGGAAACGGTTCGCGAAGCGTGGGCTCGTTTTCGCGTGGAGCGAAAACTGCCGCTCGGGCAGATGCAGGAGATCGTCTGGAGTTTTATCGACTCCCTCTCCCGCACCACGCGCGCCGTCCTGCCGCTGGCGAAGTTGAAGGAGCACGACGAGTACACCTTCGTGCATTCGGTCAACGTGTCCCTGCTCGTCCTGGCGCAGGCGCGATCGTTCGGTATCCAGGGGACCACGCTGCACGCCTTCGGCATGGCCTCGCTCCTCCACGACATCGGAAAGCTGACCGTCCCCCTGACCGTGCTCAACAAACCGGGCAAGCTCGAAGGACAGGAGTGGGAGGCGATGCAAAGTCACACGCTGCAAGGCGCGTGGTACCTCAGCGAGATCGAAGGAACGCCGCCGCTTTCGATCATCGTCGCTTTCGAACACCACCTGCGCTATGACGGCCAGGCAAACTATCCGGTGCTTCGGTCGCCGCGCGTTCCCAATCTCGCCAGCAGGATGACCTCCATCGCCGACGCCTACGACGCGATGTCCACCGTCCGCCCGTACCAGCAGCCGCTGGCGCGTGCCGCGGCATTCGAAATTCTCAGAAGACGAGCGGAAACCTTTTACGATCCTCTGCTGGCGTCGAATTTCATCCGCATCGTCGGCGAAACTCCGTCCTGACCGTGCTGTCGCTGTCGCATATCCGCAAGTCGTTCGGCCAGACGGTCGCCGTCGACGACGTCTCACTCAATGTCGCTCCCGGCGAGATCGTCGGAGTGGTCGGAGAAAACGGCGCCGGCAAGACGACGCTGATGCGCATCATCGGCGGCGAGATCGCCTCCGACGCCGGCTCGATGACCATCGATGGCAGCGTCGGCTTCGTGCATCAGCACTTCATGCTCGTTTCCGAGTTCACCATCGCCGAAAACCTGGGACTCGTCCGCGGCTTGGCGCGGAGCGCGGAAGAGATCATCGCCGAGAGCGGCATCCGTCTCGACCGCCCCGAGCGGCGCGTCCGTGAGCTGTCGGTCGGCGAAAAAGCGAAGCTGGAGTTGATCAAGGCAATCGCGCGCCAACCGCAGATCCTCATCCTCGACGAGCCGACGTCGGTCCTGACACCCGGCGAAACCGCGGAGCTGCTCGATATCGCGCGGCGTCTTGCCGGTGGCGGCACCTCCGTGCTTCTTATCAGCCACAAGATCCGCGAAGTGGTCGAAGTTGCCACGCGAACAATCGTCATGCGGCGGGGACGCATCGTGGCCGAGAACGGCGACGCCGACGAGATGGCCCGAGCAATGGTGGAGCAGCAATCCGACGTAGCACCGGCTCTTAGCCGGCGCACCCAGCCGGCTGAGAGCCGACGCACCGAGCCGGCTGAGAGCCGGCTCTACGTGCAGAACCTCGTCGTCTCCCGCGGCGAGATCGTGGCGATCATCGGCGTCGCCGGCAACGGGCAGTCGGAGCTCGCCGTCATGTTGCGCGACACACTTCCGCGCGCGACCACCGCGCATATCCCCGAGGACCGCGCTCGCTACGGGCTGATCGCCGAGATGAGCATCGCCGAGAACATTGCCCTGCTGTCCGGACCTCGCGACGCGAGCGCCCGCGCACAGCGCCTGATCGCCGCGTACAACATCCGTGCGGAATCGCCGCGGCAGCGCGCCGGATCTCTCTCCGGAGGCAACCAGCAGAAAGTTCTCCTGGCGCGCGAGCTCGATCGTAATCCTGAGGTCATCGTCGCCGCCGAGCCGACGCGCGGCCTCGATGTGGAGGCGACGCGATTCGTGCACCAGCAAC
>JBGPFD010000149.1:0-8717 GCA_041483175.1 Thermoanaerobaculia bacterium
CACGCTGATGAAGGCGACGAACTTCTACATCGCCGAATATGACGCCGGGCGGAACATCGTCACTTTTCCGTATTTCGTCGATCAGTTCGATCCTCCACCGGAAGGACGGCCGCCGGGACACGGTCTCACTGCCTTCGTTCTGCGGACGGGCAAACCGCTGCTGGCGACTCCCGACGTGTTCCAGAGCCTGCAGGCCGAGGGAGAAATCGAATCGGTCGGCCATCCGTCGGTCGACTGGCTCGGCGTGCCGCTGAAGACCGGCGATCGCACCTGGGGCGTCATCGGCGTGCAGACGTACGACACGGCGAAGCGATACAGCTCGCGCGACAAGGAAATCCTGATGTTCGTCGCGCAGCAGGTGGCATGGGCCATCGACCAGAAGCGGCAGGAGTCGGCGTTGCGTGAAAACGAGCAACGCTACCGGCAGATGTTCGAGAACAACCGTGCCGTACAGATCATCCTGGACCCGAAGAGCGGGGCGATTGTCGACGCGAACATCGCCGCCGCGGAGTTCTACGGCTGGAGCGTCGAGCAACTGCGTTCGATGCACATCTGGGACATCAATACACTCGATGAACAACACATCCGCGACGAGATGGCCAGGGCCGCGGATCAGGAGCGGAGATACTTCGTCTTCCACCACCGGCTGGCGAACGGGCAGCTCCGCGAGGTCGAGGTGCATTCCGGTCCGGTGGAGATCGGTGGAAGCCAGTATCTCTACTCGATCATTCACGACATCACCGAGCGGCGGCAGGCCGAGCAGGCACTTCTCAACTCGGAAGAGAAATATCGCAACATTTTCAATTACGCCGCGGTCGGGATTTACCAGTCGACGCGCGAGGGGCTGCTTCTCACCGCAAACGCCACGCTGGCGCGCATGCTCGGTTACGACTCAGTCGAGGAGCTTCTGCAGCGCCGGCTCGCGGAGGACATCTACCTTCGCAAGGAAGATCGCGAGGAGCAGATCCAGCACTACGCCCCGCGCGGATATGCCGGCGAGCTGCAGACCCTCTGGAAGAAGAAGGACGGTTCGCCGATCTGGGTACAGCTCAACACGCACGCCATGCACGATGCGCATGGCGAGCTGTTGTTCGAGGGCTTCGTCTACGACATCACGGAGCGCAAGCACGCGGAGCAGCAGCTCGCCGCGGCGAACGCACAGCGCAAGGCGGTGCTCGATGCCGCCACGCGCGTGTCGATCATCGCCACCGATGCGGAGGGAATCATCACAGTCTTCAACGCCGGGGCGGAGCGAATGCTCGGGTATACAGCGCAGGAGATCATCGGGACGCGGTCCATCATGGACCTGCATCGCCCCGAGGAGATCGAGGAGCATGCGGCGCGGCTGCTCCAGGAGTTCGGCCAGCGCCTCTCCGGATTCGACATCCTCGCCCAACGCGCCGACCGCGAGGGTCTCGAAGAACGCGAATGGACGTATGTGAAAAACGATGGCAGCAACATCACCGTGCTGCTCTCGGTCACGGCGTTGCGGCGCGCGGATGGCTGGCTCATGGGATTCCTTCACGTGGCCAACGACGTGACCGAACGGAAGCAGGCCGAGGAGACGCTGCGCAAACAGTCCGCGGCGATGACCGCGTCGATGGACGGAATCGGCATTCTGAATCCGGGCCTCGAATTCACCGTGGTCAACGACGCGCTGGCACGTCTGCACGGCTATCCCGATCCGCAGTCGATGACCGGGCTGCCGCTGCATTCGCTCTACGAACCGCTGACGTACGAGCGCTTCACCAGCACGATCCTGCCGATCGTGCACCAGCGCGGGCGCTGGCGCGGCGAGGCCAACGGTCTGCGCCATGACGGCCTGATCTTCCCGCAGGAAATCTCCATCAGCGCCATCGAAGGCGGCGGTCTGGTCTGCGTGGTGCGCGACATCACCGAGCGCACCTACGCCGAGGAACAGATCAAACATCTCGCCTATCACGACGCCCTAAGCGGTCTGCCGAATCGCCTGTTGTTCAAGGACCGCCTGACGGTGGCTATTTCGCACGCGCAGCGCGACCGCAGCAAACTCGCGGTGCTGTTCCTCGATCTCGACCGCTTCAAAGTCATCAACGATTCCCTCGGACATAACATCGGCGACCAGTTGCTGCAGGCCGTCGCGACGCGCGTGCAGTCGTGCGTGCGCGAGAGCGACACCGTCGCCCGGCTCGGAGGGGATGAATTCACCGTCCTCCTCCCCCACCTGCCGCGCAGCGAAGACGCCGCTTTGGTGGCGCAGAAGATCATCGACGCGGTCCGCTATCCGTTCCACATCGAAGGACGCGAGTTCTTCATGACCACCAGCATCGGCATCAGTCTCTATCCCGACGACGGCGTGGACGCCGAAACGCTGATCAAGAACTCCGACACGGCGATGTACCAGGCGAAGGAACAGGGGCGCGACAACTATCAGCTCTTCAACGCCTTCATCAATGCCAAGGCCTTGCAGCGCATCGCGCTCGAACACGGCCTCCGCAGAGCGCTGGCGAATAACGAGCTCGCTGTCTATTACCAGCCGATTCTCGATTTCCGCACCGGACGCATCAGCGGCATGGAAGCGCTTCTGCGTTGGAATCACCCTACCCTCGGCATGATCCCGCCGACGGTGTTCATTCCGCTGGCCGAGGCCATCGGAGTGATGATCCCGATCGGCACCTGGGCCACGCGCGTCGCATGCGGCCAGGCGAAGGCATGGCACGACGCCGGCTTCCGCTCGCTTTCACTCGCGGTCAATCTCTCCGTCTGCCAGTTGCAACAGCCCGACCTGCTGCAGCGCGTGCAGGAGATTCTCGAAGAGACCGGGCTCCCGGCGCGGTTGCTGGAGCTGGAGATCACCGAGAGCAGCGCGATGCAGAACCCGGAAAACAGCGTACGGACGCTCTACGAGCTGAAGAAGCTCGGCGTCCGCATTTCTCTCGACGACTTCGGCACCGGCCATTCATCCCTGAGTTATCTGAAACGCTTTCCGATCGACACGCTCAAGATCGACCAGTCGTTCGTCCGCGACATCACGCACGATCCCGACACGGCGGCGATCGTCACCGCGATCGTGGCCATGGCCCACAGCCTGCGGTTGAAAGTGACCGCCGAAGGCGTCGAGTTCACCGAGCAGGCGGCATTCCTCAAACGGCACGGCTGCGATCAGATGCAGGGGTATCTGATCAAGGCGCCCGTTCCGGCGGACCGCTTCACGGATCTTCTGACGAACGCCGACGTCGGTGACGTCACCGTGCCGCGCGGCGCCGCGGAAACGCCACCTGTACAGTGAACGTGTAAATCGACTGCGCCCCCGCGGCGTCCGTTGCGCTCAGAGTGATCGTGTACACGCCCGGTACGTTGTATGCGTGCTGGACCACCGCGCCGGTCTGCGTCGACAGATCGCCGAGATTCCACGTGTAGCTGAACCCCGGCAGTCCGCCGCTCGGATGCGCGGTAAAGGTGATCGGCAGGTAGGGTTGCCAGATCGGATGATCGGCGCTGGCGGTGACAATGAACGGGCACGACTTGATCAGATACGACTCGCTTCCCTCGACCTGCGACAGACGGCGGGCGATGGAAGCGATGTAGCCGCCGTTCAGGAAGACGGGGGCGAATGGCGCGGCCAGACGGCTGTAGCTCGCGTCGGGCGCAAGGAATGCGTCGCTGGCGAATCCCGTAGGAGAGGCGAAACGGCGCAGCCGCGTATCGCCGGGAAAAGCGGACAAGCCGGCGGGCGCGTCGACATACACCAGTGCCCACTCCGAGAGCGCCGCGTTCCAGATGAGTGACCGCGGTGCGATGTCAATTCCGCTTCCGGTCAGGAATGGCGAGTCGGCCGTGAGCACGTTGTCGGCCGTGCCGATTCTCGCGTAGCGCAATTCCGTCCCGCCAGCCGTCGTGACGGCATCGATGATCAGGATCGAAGTGCCGCTGGCCGCCATACGGAGATCGGCGATCGCTCGTTGCGAGATGGTCGCGATGCCGACCGCGCCCGACGGACTCACGGATGAGAGAGCCAGCAACGGTGCATCACCGGAGCGAGCCCACGCCAGTTCGACTTTCCCATCCGGCAGCGCAACGACATGCGGGAATGTCGGCGGACTGACGAACACCGACACGTTGACGTCGAACTGCACCGCCCCCGATGGCGAGAGGATCGTCACCCACAGGCCATGATCGGCTCCGTTCGTCACCGTCCGGCCAAGGGCGTACCCGTTTCGAGCCGGTACCCAGATGACGTCGAATTCATCTCCGGCGGACCAGCCGTGGTTTGCAAGGGCGATCGACGCACCGATGAGGTTTCCGGACACGTCGATCCGCTGCAACATCAGGGACATCGACGGCGCCCGGTAGAACAGCCCGAACTCACTGCCGGTCCACAGGAGGGCGGCTGCTCCATTCAGGCTGGCGTCCGCGACCTTGACGTCGGGGGTGAGCTGCGCGAGATCGCTGCTGTACGTCGCGAAGTAGACCGCGTTATCGGACTCCGTTTTGGCGACTCCCAGGATCGAACCATTCGTCGCGGCTGGTCCCGCGAGACGATTCGGAAAAACGCCGATCGACGAAACGACCCGAAACGTGGGGAGGCAGTCGGCATCCGCCAGAGCTGCCGTACACAGCAGAGCCACCGCTGCTGAAATCCACATCCCCTGCCGACGTCTCATGACCCTCGTCCTCTCTGTTGAACGACGGAGCGGCCGCAGTATAGCAACCAGCCGCTGCCGACGCTTGTGCGCCTGTGGTACCTTCGCCATCGTCCGATCGATGGAAGCTGCAGCCCAGCAGAGCCCCCGTCGCTACCTCCTGATCCTCTCGGTCGGCGCGCTTGGCGTCGTCTACGGTGATATCGGCACCAGCCCGTTGTATGCGCTGCGGGAGTGCTTTCGTCCCGAACATGGCGTGCCGCCGACGCAGGAGAACGTCCTCGGCACGCTGTCGCTGATCGTCTGGTCGCTGATCGTCATCATTTCCGTGAAATACCTGGCGCTGGTGATGCGCGCCGACAACCGCGGTGAGGGAGGGATCCTGGCGCTGATGTCGCTCGTCGGGGCACGCCGCACTGGCGGTCCGGGCCGATTCGTGCTCACCGGCCTCGGACTGTTCGGCGCGGCGCTCCTGTACGGCGACGGCATGATCACGCCGGCGATTTCGGTGCTCAGCGCGATGGAAGGGCTGGAGGTGGCGACGCCAGTATTCTCTCCATTCGTCGTGCCGATCACCGTCGCCGTGCTGGTGGTCCTCTTTTCCGTGCAGCGATTCGGGACGGCGCGCGTCGGCGCGATGTTCGGTCCGGTCATGCTCCTCTGGTTCGTGGTTATCGCCCTGCTGGGCGTCGTTCACATCGTCCAGGAGCCGCACGTGCTGATGGCCATCGACCCCCGCCACGCCGTGCAATTCTTCTTCGCCAACAGAGGCCGAGGCTTTCTGGTGCTCGGAGCGGTGTTCCTCGCGGTTACCGGAGGCGAGGCTCTGTACGCCGACATGGGTCACTTCGGCGCGCGACCGATCCGCCTCGCCTGGTTCTTACTTGTCTTTCCGGCGCTGACGCTGAACTACCTCGGGCAGGGGGCGCTGCTGCTGCACGACCCCCGTGCCACCGAGAATCCGTTCTTTCTGCTGGCCCCGCGCTGGGCGCAGGTTCCGCTGGTCATACTCGCTACGGTGGCCACCGTGGTCGCCTCGCAGGCGGTCATCACGGGCGCATTTTCGCTGACACGTCAGGCGGTACAGCTCGGATACGCTCCGCGGCTGCTGATCCGCCACACCTCGGCTCGCGAAATCGGTCAGATCTACATCCCGTCGGTCAACCTCGTGTTGATGCTCTGCGCGATCGGACTAGTGATCGCCTTCCGCGCCTCGACGAATCTCGCCGCGGCATACGGCGTTGCGGTCACCGCGACGATGGCAATCACGACCGCCCTGCTGGCAACGGTCGAACGCGAGCGATGGAACTGGTCGATGTCTCTGGTGATCGCCGTGACCGCCCCGATTCTGCTGATCGATCTTTCCTTCTTCGCGGCGAACATGGTCAAGATTGCCGATGGCGGTTGGTTTCCATTAGTGGTCGGTGTAACCATTTACACTCTAATGGCGACCTGGCATACCGGCCGGCGGATCCTGAACCACCGGCTGGCAAAGCAGGCGCTCTCGATCGATGATTTTCTACGCGACCTGGCCAACAATGTCATCCCGCGCGTGCCCGGAACGGCCATCTTCATGACGCGGAACGAAAGCGGCATGCCGCTCACGCTGCTGCACAATCTGAAACACAACAAAGTCGTACACCAGCGCGTAGTGCTCTTGACCGTGGACGTGGAAGAGACAGCGCGAATCGCTGACAATCAAAGGTACGATTGGCAGGATCTCGGCAATGGGATCTATCGCCTGAGGGTGCACTACGGATTCATGGAAGATCCGAATCTTCCGGAGCTGCTGTCGCGGGTTAAGGGTCCGGTGACGTTCCCGCCGATGTCCACCAGCTACTTCCTCGGCCGTGAGACGCTGATCGCCACGCGCGCGCCGGGCATGGCGATCTGGCGCGACCACCTCTTCGCCGGATGGTGCGCAACGCCAGCAGCGCATCCCAATACTTCTGCCTCCCTCCCAATCAGGTGATCGAGCTGGGCGCGCAGATCGAAATGTAATGAACGATCGGGAGCCGAAGGAGTCCGACGAAACAGCCGTCCGGCGCCTGCGCCGGATCGTGATCGGCCGGGCGCGCAACGTCACCGATCCGGAGATTTTCCGCCACACCTCGCTGATCGCTTTTCTGGCCTGGGTCGGGCTCGGCGCCGACGGTCTGTCGTCATCCGCCTACGGCCCGGAAGAGGCTTACAAGGCGCTCGGCGGGCATCACCATCTGGCCATCATCCTCACAGCGATGACCGCGCTGACCATCGCCGTGATCTCCACCGCGTACGCGAATCTGATCGAGTATTTCCCGGGCGGCGGCGGCGGCTATTTGGTGGCCACGAAGATGCTCGGCAATCGCGTCGGCGTCGTTTCCGGCTGCGCGCTGCTGGTCGACTATGTGCTGACCATCACCGTGTCGATCGCCAGCGGCTGCGATCAGCTCTGGTCGTTCCTCCCTTTGAGCTGGAGCCATACCAAGCTGATCACCGAAGTGGTGCTCATCGCCTTTCTGGTAATCCTGAATCTGCGCGGCGTGAAGGAATCGGTCACTTTCCTGATGCCGATTTTCGTCGCCTTTCTGATTATGCATGTCATCCTCATCTTCTACGCGATCAGCACCAGGTTCGCGGAGATGCCGCAGATCTTCCATGGAGCTGCGCGCGATTTTCACGCCACAGGGCAATCTCTGGGCTGGTTGCCGCTGATGCTCCTCATCCTGCGCGCGTACTCCATGGGCGGGGGCACGTACACCGGAATCGAGGCGGTCTCCAACGGCGTGTCCATCCTGCGCGAGCCGCGCGTAGCCACGGCGCGCAAGACGATGCTGATGATGGCCGTCTCGCTGGCCTTTACCGCGGGCGGGATCATGTTCGGCTACCTGCTCACGGACTCCCATCCGGTGGCCGGCAGAACGATGAACGCGGTCCTGCTGGAAAACCTCTTCGGCGCCTGGAAATGGAACCAATGGTCCGTCGGGATCGGCATGGTCATCTTTACGCTGATCACCGAGGCCGCCCTGCTGTTCGTCGCCGCGCAGACCGGTTTCCTCGACGGGCCGCGAATCCTCTCGAACATGGCCATCGATTCGTGGATGCCGCATCGATTCGCGCAGCTCTCCGACCGCCTGGTGACGCAGGACGGCATCCTGATGATGGGCCTGGCGGCGCTGGCGGCGCTCCTCTACACCCGCGGCGACGTGACCATGCTGGTGGTCATGTACTCCATCAACGTGTTCATCACCTTCTCGCTCTCGCTCCTCGGAATGTCACGGCACTTCATTCAGGGACGGCGCAAAGAGCCGAAGTGGCGCAGGCGGCTGGCCATTCACAGCGTCGGATTCGTGATGTGCATCAGCATCCTCGGCGTGACCATCTTCGAGAAATTCACGCAGGGTGGCTGGATGACCATCGTCATCACCAGCATCATCATCGCGTTCGCCTTCGCCATCCATAAGCACTACCAGAGCGTACGCGCCGGCATGCGCAGCCTGGACGAGATCCTGACGAGCGTTCCGGCCATCGCCGCGCCCGAGGCGCCAAAGCAGCTCGACAAGAACGCGCCGACCGCGGTGATCATGGTCAAGTCGTTCTCCGGGTTCGGAATCCACGAAGTGCTGTCCATCCATCGCCTCTTCCCGCGCATGTTCAAGAATTTCATCTTCGTCAGCGCGGCCGTGGTCGACTCCGGCACGTTCAAGGGAACGCAGGAACTCGAGCGGCTCGAGAGCGAGACGCGTGCGAATCTCGAGAAGTACGTCACCTGGGCTCGCAGCCAGGGCATGACCGCCGATTACCGCATGGCCATCGGCACCGAGCCGGTGGAGAGCGTCACCGAACTCTGCAAGAGCATCGCCGACGAATACCAGCGCGCGATTTTCTTCATGGGCAAGCTGATCTTCCGCGAGGAAAAGTGGTACTACCGACTGCTGCATAACGAAACGCCGAACGCCATCCAGCGGCGGCTGCAGTTCGATGGCCTGCAGGCTATCGTGCTGCCGATCCGCGTGCTCACGTAGTGGCTCTACGTAGAGCCGACTCTCAGTCGGCTCATGCGCCGGCTGGAGAGCCGGCGCTATGTCCCGGCTGCATAACGAAACGCCGAACGCC
>JBGPFD010000150.1:0-8681 GCA_041483175.1 Thermoanaerobaculia bacterium
CTCGCTTTTTCCCTGCTGACAGGAGTTTACAATCCAAAGACCTTCATCCTCCACGCGGCGTTGCTGCGTCAGGCGTTAGCCCAGTGCGCAAAATTCCCCACTGCTGCCTCCCGTAGGAGTCTGGACCGTGTCTCAGTTCCAGTGTGGCCGATCACCCTCTCAGGCCGGCTACCGATCGTCGCCTTGGTAGGCCATTACCCTACCAACTAGCTAATCGGACGCGGACCCCTCCTATGGCGAGAGCCCTTGCGAGCCCCCTTTGACCTCTCGGTATTATGCGGTATTAGCCCGAGTTTCCCCGGGTTATCCCCCACCTCAGGGCAGGTTATCCACGTGTTACTCACCCGTCCGCCGCTCGACTGGGTATTGCTACCCGCCTCGCTCGACTTGCATGTGTAAGGCACGCCGCCAGCGTTCATTCTGAGCCAGGATCAAACTCTCCAGTTTAACTTTGCAGTCTTGCGACCGCTTCAACTTAGAGTCTGATTTGGCATCAGCCGTTGAACGACTGATGTTATTCGGTCGACTCGTCTCATGACGAGCCGTCGTGTTCTGATGAGATTCGCATTGCGAACCTCGAAAGGAATCACGTTGTCTGTCTTACCTATCCTATTCAGTTGTCAAGGAACCGACGTCCGCGAAAGGGCGGCTAGATTGCCAGACCCTCGCGCCCGTGTCAAGCGAAATATCTCCTGCTGGCAGAAGAGATTCCGTTTGACTCGGACCCCTCGGATTTTCGTCTGAAAAGATCGGCGGCGGCACCCGGTTGGCTTGACTGCCGCATTGCGTCGGGTACAGTTATAACTTCTTGATACGCTTGATTATTTCCTGCGCCCGTTCCAGAATTGCTGCCGTCCGGAACCCAGCACAACGGCCCCTCCCCCTCTCCTATTCCACGCCCCCGGTGCACAAATTGTTGTGCAAAGGGCGCTTAGCGAACTGCTACCCTTCCTCTCGATGCCCAAAGCCGCGTTCGCCACCCTGATCGTGGCCGCGCTCGCCGCCCGACTGGCCCTCGTGGCTTCCACCTTCGGCTCGACCGATGCCCTCCTCCTGATGGCCTATACCCACCTTGCCGAACGCTTCGGCCTCGGACCCGCCTATCACTATGCAGCGTACCTCAATCATCCACCCCTCTCGGGGCTCATCATGATCTGGGCCGACCAACTCGGCAGCCGGATCGGACTCGAGTTCCCCGACGCCTTCCGCATCCTTCAGGTCGCCGCGGACGTTCTCAGCGCCGCGCTGCTCTACCAACTCGGGAAGCGGATCGGCCGCCCTCGCGAAGTCACCGCCTTCTACTTCGCCTCCCCCGCCGCGGTCATGCTCTCCGGATTCCACTGCAACGCCGACCCCACCATGATCACGCTTCTTCTGGCAGCAACCTGGTGCGCCACGCGCGCCCCTGCCACCTCGGGAGCACTTTTCGGCGCCTCCGCCGGGATCAAGATCGCTCCCCTGCCGCTGATGCCGCTTTTTCTTTTCGATCTGCCCTGGCGACGCCGCGTCGCCTTTGGGATCGCATCCGCCGCGGTTCTCGCGACGATTTTCATCCCTGCGGTCGCCACTGGCGGCCTCACGGTGTTGCACAATGTCTTCGGCTACCGCGGCAGCGGATACGAATGGGGATTCTGCAGTCTCGGATATCTCTCGCACAGCATCGAGTGGGCACGGTTCTATTCGCACTATGGGCAGTTCGCGGTCATTGCCGCGTTGGTCGCCCTCTTCCTCCGCTTCTATCGCCACCGTCCAGCGCTTCCGGCGATGATCGGCATCGCTTTGTTGACCATGAACTTCTTTTCGCCCGCATTCGGCGTTCAATACCTGGTCTGGCCTTTGGCATTTCTTCCATTCGCGCTGCCGCGCCTGGCCGCGTACGCTCTCAATGCGGCGCTCTCGCTGTTTCTGTTCGCCACGTACACCATCTGGTCGCGCGGCCTTCCATGGTGGTTCGCCGACGCGGCGACCCCCAACCCGCTCCGCCCGCTGGTCGCGCAACTCGCCGTTCCCCTCTGGATCCTCTATGGCTGGGCGATCGTCGTTGCCGTCCGACAGCCGCGAAGCGAGCTCCCGCCGCAGCAACTTGCCGAGGCCGGAACGGGGAATTGAATCGACGTGGTGCACGGCGCGGATTTTTTCGAATGGAAGGACGCGCTCGTTGAAAGCCTCCACGATGCTTCCCGGTTCGCGAGCCGAGGCGAGATGGATCACAGATCCGAGACGATCGTCGACGACCGCGAAGATCGCGGCGTCGGTCGATCCGCGAACGTCGTCGAGGATCCGATCGAGCCGCTTCAGATCGACTGACTCCCCCGTCCGGTCGTGGCGATGCTCGCACTGCCTCTCTGGCTCCTGTACGGAACGGCAATCATCGCTGCAATCGTGATAACGCACAGGACGACGCCGGCACGAAACGCGATCGGCTGATATTCAACTGACACTTGCGACTTCCCCGGCGGGACCCAGAATCCGATGAACGCGCCGTTGACGCGAACGATCGGGACGACGCGGTGGTTCACTTTCACGATCCATCCCGGCGCAGCCGGCTGACTCGACGCGACGAACAGCGGACCGACCGCGTCGATCGCCATCCGAAACCGCCGCGGATTCACCTGACGCAGCCACATTCCTGTGAGCTGTCCGTTCTCCCGCGTCTCGCCGCGCGCGAGGCCGTCAACGACGCACACTTCCGCGAAGTCGCCGATGGTCCGTAACCGCGACCGATCGCCGACCATTCTTTCCGGCGCGAAAAAGCGCGCGATCGGTCGCTCGTTCCGATAGAGATCACCGTCTTTGCCGCGAACGACGAGCCGCCATGGCGGTGGAAAGTTCGAATCCGGCTCGGCGAGCAAAAAATGCACGTTGAGAAACGTCACTGCCGGATGGGTGACATTGATGACGCGGCCGACGTCGAGCGCCTGACCCGGCGCCTGGATCAGTCGGAAAAATTCCGTGTAAGGCGCCCACGCCATCGGATCGCTGCCGCGAATGTCCTCGAGACCGTATTGTGCCGAAGCGTTGGGCATGAACATCCAGTCCGCCCCGACGATCCGAAACGGCTCCACGGGCTGCATGCGATGCAGTGCATCGATAATCGGCAGCCGTGGCTCATAGTATTTCCTCGGCGTCATCGCATTGAACGGCCAGTTGAAAATCATCAGTTCGACCGACGTGCCGATCACGGCGGCGATCGCGAGCGCGGTGGGATTTCGGCGGACCAGCCATGCGCCCCAGAATACAACGACGGCGACCATTCCAATCGCGGAGATCGCGGACAGCGTGACTCCGAACTGCCGGACGAACACGTAGCCCGCCAGCGCCAGTACGACGATTGGACTGAGAAGCACGAGGGCGGAGCGAATCTGCGCAACACGATCCACTACCCGTGCCGAGAGGATTGCGACGAAGAGAATCGTGACGAATCGCAATCGATCGTTCGCTGCAAATGAAAACGGCGGAATCAAGTGAACGAGGCGGCCGATCACGGTCCAATTCATCGCAACTACGAATGTCACGATGATCACGGCGAGGAGCGCACGATCCCGGCGAGAAACCACGGGAAAAAAGGCAAGCGGCAGCAACGTTAGGGGAATCAGACCGGTGTACGACGGCGCGGCCATGATGTAGTGCATGTACCAGTGCCAGTTGCCAAGCGCCGGATTGCCGAAGCCGTCGGGATTGAGCACCAGCCAGAACGCCGTCGCCGGATAGCTGATCGCTTTCCGTACTCCCCCCGTCATCGCCGCGAGCCGCTGGCTTTGGAGCACCTGCTGCACGACCGGAAAAAAGCCGGGAGCCGCGAGACACGTGCCGGCAATCACGGCTCCGATCGACGTCGACAGACGGCGCAAATTGAACGCGTGAACCGGAGCCACCCACTCGATGCTGATCAGTAGCAACATTCCGACCGCGACGTGGGCCGCGCTTTCGGGATGGCCGGCGACGAGCGTGCACGCGACGACGACTGCCAACAGGACGAACGATCGCCATCTGCCGTCGTCGAGAACGCGAAGGACCGCGTAGCAGACTGCCGGCAGAAGCGTCGTGACCGCGGAGAGCGGATAGTAGAGATAGACGTTCTGAAAAATGGAGAGCGAATACACGGTCGCTCCAAAAACCGCGGCGATTGGCGATACCTCACGGCGAATCACCAGGAACGCGAACAGCAAGCAGGCAAACAACTTCACGCCCGCCATCGCCACCAACTGCTTCGGTAGCGGAACGAAGAGCGTGAGGAGGAAAAACGGCGAGAACGGCGCCGACTGCGCGTTGGCGAGCAATGGATAGCCCGAAAAGGAATATCGATTCCATAGCGGCGCACGGCGGTGCTCCAGTTCCTCGCGCACGACTTGCATCCACGGCAGCATCTGTTTGACCGTGTCGTTCGTGTCCGGGTTCTTGCTGGTCACCGCACCGAAAACACCGCGATACGGATAGCCCCGTACGACTTCATCCAGCGCAACCGGCATGTTGGGCGAAAACACGCCGCGGCCGACGGTGATCAGAACGAGAGCAAAGAGAAACGCGCAGACTGGCCACGGGACCGGCTCGAACCAGTGCCGCATCGCAAGCACAATCAGGAGCGACGGCAGTGCGATCCCGAGGAACGTCACGAACGCTTCGAACACCATTAGCGCTCCGATGTCATGCGGCGCATCAACTCCCCCCGAAGCAGCTTGCCCAGGCTGGAGCGGGGGATGGAACGGACGGAGTGGACGTCGCGAATTTTCTCGAACGGCAGCACGCGGTCATTGAACCGCTCGATGATCTCTTCTGCCTTACCCGTCGTGGCGAGATGAATGACGTGACCCAGGCGTAGATCGGGCATCGCGATCAGCGCGGCGTCAACTCCGCCGCGCACGCTGTCGAGGATGCGGTCGAGGCGTTTCAGATCGACCGACTCGCCGCCGATCTTGACGAAATCGCCGCGGCGCCCGAAGACATGCAGAACGCGTCCCTCGACTTCGCCGAGATCGTCCGAAACGAACCATCCATTGACCTTCGGGTCGACGAGTCCCTCGTCCGTCGCATACCCGGTCAGAAGCGAAGCGCCGCGAAACGCCAGCCGCCCGTCCGCTACGGCGCGCGCTTCGAGATGCGGCAGGACCGCGTCCGACACGGCGATAGTCGAGCAGCACTCGCTCATGCCATAAGTCGCCAGGACGGGCCAGCCGCGCGACCGCGCGTCTTCCATGAGATCGGGATCGAATGCGCCGCCGCCGACAAGGATGGCGCGAAGCTGCGGCGGCGGCGGCAGGCCCTGGCGCACGAGATCGTGCACCTGCGCCGGAACGAGTGAAGCGAGGGTGGCCTCGGCCGTCGCGAATGCGAGCGGATCCCAATCCATCGAGATCACGCGCGAGCCGGACAGATGGGCCCGCGCGAAGATGCCCAGGCCGCCGACGTGAAACTGCGGCAGGACGCGACACCAGACGTCGTGGCCCCTCGAATGGAGACGCTCATTGACCGCGGCGGCCGACGCGAGGATCGCCTCCTTGGAGAGGGCGACGAGCTTGATCGATCCGGAGGTTCCCGACGTGGCGATCAGGACGTGCGCGCGAAGTGGCGGCGCGAGCCGCTCAAGGCGCCGCTGCTCGTCCGCGGGCAGCCGCGGATTCAACAAGACGTGCGTCTCCTCGCTCGACCAGTCGATTACGCCAGCGTTTTCCATGGCAACCGTTCCAGGAGATCATCGAATCCGATTCCGGTTCCTTCGGGCGGCAGCAATCGCGCGCCGTCGCTGCGGATCCTGTCGATGAACTCGTTGGATTGATAGAGCACGTGCGTGAACAGGCCGCAGCGCGCGGCGCCGAATTTTGCGGCGAAGTACGCGGCGCCAAATTGTCCGATCGGATGGTCCATGGTGGAGGTGATGACGATTTCGCGCGGATCGCGCGGGACGTCTTCAATTGCCGGCTTTACGACCAGGACGTCGACCGCTGAGGGCGGTGGCGAGCCGCCGCACATCGAAGGCCGATCGAGAGCGAGGCGCAAGCCGGTCTGCTCGCGGAGCGCGGTCCAGACTGCGGCGTCGTACTCGCACGGGTCCTCAACGAAGTCGATGCGCTCCGACGGCAATCCCGCCGCGATGAGCATGAATGCCTCAGGAGAGAGCGACCCATTGAAGTCGATGCGCAGGCGGACGCCGGATGGGATCTGATCGATTCCTTTGAGCTTCACGGTGTCGAAGCCCGGCGGCGGATCAGTACCCGGCCAGTGGCTCCGGGGAATGATCAGTCCATCGAAGAGGCTCACGCGGCGCGCGCGCGCCGCGCCGTCGATCCGCGCCATCTCGATCGAGCGCCGCGTCAGTGGCGTGGTCTCGCCGCGCGCGAGCATCGCCAGTTGCTGCCCGAGCGGCACATCCCCGAGCTCCGGCCACGGATGGATATCGGCGAAACCGTCGCCGTCGCGCAGCAGCGCCCCCTCGCGCGGGCGCGCCCCCGCGATTGGACTGAGCGCCCGGCGCGGGACGAGCGTGTAGTGCCAGATCCACATCAGATCACCGCGAAGATGACAAAGGTGATGCCGAACGCCCACTCGAGCATTCCGGCGATCGCCAGGCAGCGATTGAGCGCGCCTCCTTCGCTGCGATCGGCACAGCGGATCAACACGATGGCCAGTGGCAAGGTTATCAACACGCCGAGAAGGTGCCAGTCGCGCAGGAAGGCGATGGCCAGAAGCGCCACGTACGGCATGAGGGCCATGACACCGATCTCGCCGCGCGCAAAGCGCTCGCCGAATCGCACGGCCAGCGTTCTCTTGCGGCTGGCGCGATCGCTGGCGACGTCGCGGAGATTGTTCACCGACAGCAGCACCACGGCGAGAGAGCCGCAGGCGAAGCCGGCGAAGAGCGCTGCGGCGTCGATCGTCAGCCGCTGCACGTAATACGAGCCGGCGGCGGCGACGAAGCCGAAGAAAATCATGACGAACAGCTCGCCGAGCCCGTTGTAGGCGAGCGGATACGGTCCGCCGGTGTAAGCGTAGGCGGCGGCGATCGACGCAATGCCGATCACCACGATCGGCCATCCGCCTCGAATGATGAGCGGCACGCCGCAGAGCGCCGCCAGAAAAAAGCAGACGGTCGCTCCGCGAAGGACTGCCGGAAGCGGGATCAGCCCCGCCTGCGTCACCCGCAGCGGCCCGAGCCGTTCGACGGTGTCGGCGCCACGGTGGAAATCGAGCGCGTCGTTGACCAGATTCGTTCCGATCTGGATGAAGAGCGCGCCGAACAGCGCGCCGGCGAACGCGATCCAGTGCGTGCTCGCCGTCGCGTTGTACGCCAGCGCCGTGCCGGCGAGCACTGGAACGGCTGCCGCCGCGAGCGTTTTCGGTCGGGCAGCGAGAAGCCAGGGATTCATGTCGTCATCAGTGTAGCGGCGAGCGTCTCGCCCTCCGGGCCGGCGAGGACGCCGGCCCCTACACCATTCACGGCAGCCTCGGAAACTTCTTGAAATCCGGCTTCCGCTTCTGCACGAACGCGTTCCGTCCTTCCTGCGCCTCTTCGGACATGTAGAAGAGAAGCGTGGCGTCGCCGGCGAAATCGAGCAGGCCGATCTGTCCGTCGCAATCGGCGTTCATCGCTCTCTTCAGACAGCGGAGCGCCATCGGCGAGAGCTGCAGCATCTCGCGGCACCACTTCAGCGTCTCCTGTTCCAACTTCGCCAGCGGAACGACCGTGTTGACCAGGCCCATCTCCAACGCCTGTTTCGCATCGTACTGGCGGCAGAGGAACCAGATCTCGCGCGCCTTTTTCTGCCCGACGATGCGCGCGAGGTACGCCGACCCGAGTCCGCCGTCGAACGAGCCGACGCGGGGGCCGGCCTGGCCGAAGCGGGCGTTGTCCGCGGCGATGGTCAGATCGCAGACCACGTGCAGCACGTGCCCGCCGCCGATCGCATATCCGGCGACCATGGCCACGACCGGTTTTGGAAGACTGCGGATCTGTTTCTGCACGTCGAGGATGTTGAGCCGCGGAACACCTTTGGAGTCGAGGTAGCCCGCTTTCCCGCGCACGCGCTGATCGCCGCCCGAGCAGAACGCCTGTTTTCCTGCGCCGGTGAGAATGACCACGCCGATTTCCGGATCGTCGCGGACCATGTCGAAGGCCTTCCGCAGCTCCCCGACCGTCAGCGGGCGAAATGCGTTGTGCACCTCCGGCCGGTTGATGGTGATCTTGGCGATCCCGTCCTCGGTGCGCTCGTACTTGATGTCCTTGAATTTATGAATCGTGGTCCACATGCCCGAGATTGTATGCTCGCAGTGTGCGAAGCCGTTCGGTAGAGGTCTACAAATTCGGCGGCGCGGCGCTGGGAAGCGCGGAGGCCATCCGTGTGGCCGGCCGGCACGTTCGCGCGGCGGGATCGCCTCTGGTGGTGATTGTCTCTGCCATGCAGGGTGTCACCGATCTTCTCCTTGGCGCCGCGCACGCCGCGGCCCGCGGCGAACGAAGCGCGTTTGGCCGGGCGTGCACGGAGTTCGAGCGGCGCCACGCCGCCCTGGTTACCGGGCTTGTGCGCCAGCCGCGTCGTGCGCAACGACTCCGGCACGAGATCGCGGAATCTGCGCGAGAACTTCGATCGATGTGCCAGAGCATCTCCGTTCTGCGGGAGTTGACGCGACGGGCCGAAGACTCGCTGGTGGCGCGAGGGGAGCGCCTGCTGGCGCGGCTTTTCGTCGCC
>JBGPFD010000151.1:0-8660 GCA_041483175.1 Thermoanaerobaculia bacterium
AAAAACGTAGAGCCGACTCTCAGTCGGCTCGGCGCCGGCTAAGAGCCGGCGCTACGTTCGGCACGGGCGAAAAACGTAGAGCCGACTCTCAGTCGGCTCGGCGCCGGCTAAGAGCCGGCGCTACGTTTCATCGGGGCCGGCTGGAGGTTCGGATCGACCGGCGACGGCGCGGGCGTTTCCTTCACCACGACGCCCAGCGCTTTCAATGCGCTCTGCGCCTCTCGCCCCGCGAGAGGAAAGAGACAATGATCGTCCCAGATTCGCCGGTACAGATCGATGGCCGTTTGTTTGTCACCGGCGTCCGCCCGCCGTTTCGCTTCGGTGATGTCTCGGTACATGGCCTTATCCCGTGCACTGAGCTCCTCGCTCACCATCTGCTCGACCGCGGATGATCGAAGGACGCCGCCAGCATTCTCCATCCGTCGGATGACGTTCCCGCGTCCGTCGACCAGCACCGCGGCGGGCAGTGTGCCGGTCACGCCGAGCTTCTCCATGATCGCCGCGTTCGGGGGAACAATCGCCTCCAACGCCACGCAGCGGACGGAGTTTTCGAGAAGCGCGCGAGACGCGAGCAGCGGAGAATGATCCATTTCTTCGGATGACGCGGGCAGCCAATAAAGGACGAGCGGCCCGGTGACGGGCGCCGCGCCCTTCTCCACAAACCGCCAGGGGGCCAGCTGCTGCTCCGGATTGCCTGTGCCCGGACCCGAAGGCCTGCGCTCGCCGCCTCCTCTTCTCGACTGTGCAGTCAACGGCAGTACGAGGAACAGACTCAAAAGGAGCATGAACCGAGCTCTCAGGCTGGCAGATTCGAACATGCGTATTGGACGCGTGCAGTACCGCAACGTTTCGCCTCCGAACTCGCGTGTCAGCGCTGCGGTTGCCGAAGCCCGGCGGCGTTCTGCGGCGGATGGTTCATGAGATAAAGGTACGCTGAGGCGACCTCGTCATCACTCAGGTAGTCGAAGACGGGCATTCGGCCACGGTACTGCAACTGTAGCGAGCCCATCACGACCGGAGCGCCGTGGCGCACTTTCCAGATGAACTCCGGCACCGTTTTCTTCGCCGTGAACCCGGCGATCGGCGGGATCGAACCTTCGAGGAACTCCTCCGGATCGGGCCACGTCCCCGCCGCATCGTGGCAGATATGGCAGGTGCCCTTCATCAGGAGCTCGCCGACACGCGCGGCCGGCTCGGTCACGGTTGCTGTTTTTCCACTGCCGGGTACACCCGCGAGAACGTCGAGGTAGCCGATCAACACGCGAATCTCGCCGTCCGTGAGATAACCGAATGACGGCATCTTCTGGCCGCCATTCTTCAAACGATCCAGAAGATCTTTCGAGGACCCGGACGCAAGCTCACGGGCGAACGCCGCGCTGATCGGCCGTCCCCGCTCTTTCATCCGAGCCTCCATCAGAGTTGCTGACGTCGCCTGCACCGGACCCATGATCGCAGGGATCTCAGGCGGCGCGCCGTTGCCATCGGCCTTGTGACACGGCCGGCACTCGAGGCGGTATAGGTCCGCGCCGGTCAAGACAACGGCTCGCGTGATTCCCTGGGGAACCACAAAGTCCGTCGGAGGCGGCTGGTAAGACTCCGGCGGTGATCCCCAGACGCCCGTGCGACCCATGCTTGACGAGTCGAACGCGACGCCCAGGCGGTGGAAGTTGCTCGGTCCTTCCACTGGCGTCACAAGCGCCGATTGCGGCGGCGAGCTTAGAGCGGAAGTTCGTTCGTGAGATGTCGTCCGACCGATTGCCGCAAAGGCTGTCAGGCACGCCACGGCGAGTGCGAGTAGCAACAACACTGCGCTTCGCATGCCGTTCCCCCGGAGTGGCGAGTTACTTGGCGATCGCGAAGCTGACCTCCGTCGCGCCTTTCACGACAACGCTCTTCTGGGCCGGCTTTAACGTCGGGTGCCACACCTTGACGGTGTATGTTCCATCGGGGACATCCTTGATCTCAAAGGAGCCGTCAGGCGTGGTGACCGCAAAATATGAGGTCGGCAGCACCGTGACAAATCCTTCCATCTCCGGATGAACCTTGCAAAGCAACGTTGCGAAACATTCCTTCTTGAAGGTGAAGCTCTTAATCTGCCCTTGCGGCCAGGTGCCGAGATTGAACCGGTCCGTACAGGCATCGGGCGAGAAGACGTTGTGGAGTACGGAGTCAGAGTTCAGAAAGTCGACGGTCGTGCCGATGACCACCGGCAGAACGTGCGGAAGAAACTGCAGACTCTTCTGATTCATTCTGGCGTGTTCGGACGGTGGCGCAAACGTCTTTCCTGGCACCTTGTCGATGTAGACCACGGCGTCCGATGAGTCGCGCATTCCTTTGGCCGCGACTTTCCCGTGGATCTCGCCTGCGATCAGCGGCGCTGCGGCGATCACGCAGAGGGCGGTAACGAACAGCTTTTTCATGAATCCTCCTGGTCGAATGGCGGGTGGCCACGCAGAGAGCCTGCGATTGCAGGCAATCGTCCGCCGGTGTGGCCGCGTCATTCCACATGCAACCATGCACGAATCGGCCCATGTTGTTGGCGTTGATTCTGCAGCTCAGGGCGGCATGAAATTGCGCCGACATGCGATCACGCCCGCCCTCGCCATTTACGCCCTGATCACACTGAGCTGTGGGCACACGCAGGTCCCGCTGCCGGTGTTGCCACAAGCGGTCGTGGGCGACACGACGGCGCTCACCGCGCGCGGCGAATCCATCGTGCGCAACGTGGCGGTCTGCGGGCAATGTCATGCCGCGGATCCACAACACGACGTCGACGGTCCTTTGAGCGGAGGCAAGGACTTCCACGACTGGCGCATCGGTACGGCGCGCGCCGCGAATCTCACATCGGATGCCGAAACCGGACTGGGGACATGGAGCGAAGCGGAGATCGTGCGCGCGCTACGAAACGGTGAGCGGAAAGATGGACGCCTGCTCGCGCCGGTGATGCCGTACGGATGGTTTCATGACATGTCCGATGAGGACGCCTTTGCGGTTGCCCGTTACCTGAAGACTCTTCCCCCCGTTCGCCGTGAGGTGGTACAGAGCCCGGATTCCTTCTTCAAGTTGGGCAAACTCCTCTTCCTCCGTCCGAACGCTGCGGTTTCACTCTCTGCGCCTCCGCGCGGCGTGACGGCGGAATACGGCAGCTATCTCGCACAGCACGTCGGCCTTTGCGCCGAGTGCCACACTCCGCGTACAGGACTTCGATCCGAGGCGGACAAGAGCCGTCTGTTCGCCGGCGTGGCGCATCCGCCGAAGGACTTTCCAGCCAATCCTTCAAATCTGACGCCGGACAGTGCGACAGGCATCGGGCAATGGAGCGACGCCGATTTCCTGCAGACGATTCGTACGGGAGTCGATCCGAAGGGTATTTCCCTGCATCCCTTCTTCCCGTGGCGTCAGGTCCGGCGGATGTCGGATGACGACCTGCGCGCGATCTACCGCTACTTGCGCACGCTGCCGCCGCTTCACAGCGAGGTACTGCGGCGCGCGCCTTAAGTGTCAGGCCTTTGCCTCCTGACGTCTATTAGCTCTTCCTTCTGCCCGCCATGTCGAAGCCGACGGCGGCCACGAGCACCGCTCCTTTAATAATGTACTGCGTCGCGTTCTCCACACTCAGCAGCGACATGCCGTTGTCGAGGCTGGCCATGACCAGCGCGCCGAGCAGCGCCCCCGACACCTTCCCTCGCCCGCCCATGAGGCTCGTCCCGCCGATGACGCACGCCGCGATGGCATCGAGTTCCATCAGTGTGCCCGCGTCAGGCGACGCGCTGCCGACGCGGCCCGTGTGGAGCAGCGAGGCGATTCCCGTCAGCGCGCCGAGGAGCGCGAACGCCACGAGAATGTGCTTCCGTGAATTGACGCCCGAAAGCCGCGCGGCGTCGGGGTTGCTGCCGATCGCGTAGAGATAGCGTCCGAACGTTGTGCTTTGCGTCAGAAAACTCCCGATGATGGCCACCGCGAGAAGGATGATGACCGGCAGCGGGACTCCTCCCTGCTGGTTCATCATGTAGATAAACACGGCGATGAGGACCGTCGGAACGACGATCCGCGTCGCCGTCGCCGCGACGCCCGGCGCCGCCAGACCGTGACGGCGTCGCGCGCGATTCCGCCGGATCGTCAGCCAGGCCACGGCGGCGATCGCAATCGCCGCGAGCGCGAGGCCCGACGCCGGCGTGAGCAGCGCCACTCCGAGCGCGCGAAAGACCGGAAGGCGAACCGGAATCGTCTCCCCCTTGCTCAGATAAAGGATGACGCCGCGCCAGGTAAGAAACCCGCCCAGCGTCACGATGAATGACGGAATGCTCAGGTAGGCGACAAGCGACCCCTGCAATGCACCCGCGGCGATACCGATGATGATCGCTGATGCCAGCGATGGAACCAGTCCCCATCCTTGCGTCATCGCCGCAATCCCACCGGCCAGTCCGAGCAGCGAGCCGACCGAGAGATCGATCTGCCGCGCGACGATGACGAACAGCATTCCGACCGCCACCACGCCGGTGACCGACATCTGCTTAAGGAGGTTGGCCAGGTTCACCGGATGCAGGAAGAGTCCGTACGGGTAGAGGTCGCTGACCGTCCTCCACTGGAAGAAAAGCCAGATGGCGATGAGCGCGATGACCATCGAGTACGCGCGCAGCGCTTCGGTGGAGATGCGCCAGCGTCCGAGGCGCGTTTTCCCGAGCTCCGGACTGACCAGACTCGCTTCTTCGTCCTCGCGGTCCACTCTGCTCATGCCGAGATCCTCTGGCCAACGTGGCCGGTGGCGCAGGCCATGACTCGCTCCGCGGTCGCCTCCTCGCGCTGGAACTCGCCGGTGATCCGCCCTTCGTGAAGCACGAGGATCCGGTCGGACAGGCCGAGAACTTCCGGCAGCTCCGAGGAGACGAGCACGATCGCCAGCCCCTCCAAAGCGAGCCGGTCGATCTGCTGATAGATCTCCTGCTTCGCGCCGACGTCGATCCCTCGCGTCGGCTCGTCGAGAAAGAGCACCTTCGGTTCGGTCAGCAGCCACTTTGCCAGAACGACCTTCTGTTGATTGCCGCCCGAGAGCGTTCCGGCGATCGTGAATACCGAGCCGGCCTTGATGCGTAGGTCCTTCATCGAACGCTGCCCGGCCGCCGTCTCCGCGTCAGGGTGAGTGACCACCGGTCCGGAAAGCCGCTTGAGAGCGGCGAGCGTCAGATTGGCGACGATGGTCTGATCGAGAAAAAGCCCGAACCGTTTTCGGTCTTCGGTGACGAACCCGATGCCTGCGGCAATGGCCTCCCATGCCTGATCGATGTGCACGCGCGATCCGGATACGAAAAATTCGCCGGCCGTTCTGCCGGGATGCGCGCCGAACATGGCCATCATCAGGTCGCTGCGTCCGGCGCCGACCAGACCGGCGATTCCGAGGACCTCGCCGCGGCGGACGCTGAAGCTCACGTGATCGACGAGGAGCTTGCCCGGCACGCTCGGATCCTCGACGGTCACCCCTCGCGCTTCGAAGACGTGGAACCGGCTCTCAGCCGGTTCACCTTCCGCGCCGGCTGGAGAGCCGGCGTTACGTCGTCCCTTGGGGAAAATCTCGGCAACCTCACGGCCGACCATCCGCGCGATCACTCGCTGCGTATCGAGCGTCTTCGTTGGCTCGGTGCTGACGGTCCGCCCGTCGCGCAGCACGGTGATGCGATCGGAGAGGCGGAGCACTTCGCCGAGCTTGTGCGAGATGTAGCTGATGCCGGCGCCGCCTTCGCGCAAGCGCCCGAGAATGCCGAACAAGACCTCCGCTTCGGAATCGGTCAGCGCCGCGGTCGGCTCGTCGAGGATGAGGATCCGCGCGTTCCGCGCGAGCGCCTTGGCGATCTCCACGAGGTGCTGCTGCCCGATGCCGAGCGTTCCGACCGCAACGTACGGCTCGAGCTTCAACTGCAGCTCGTCGAGGACTCGTTGCGCGCGGCTGTAGAGCTCCTCGATCTGAATGACGCCGAAGCGGCGCGGCTCACGGCCCAGAAAAATGTTCTCGGCGATCGAGAACTCGGGAACCAGCGACAGCTCCTGATGGACGACGGCGATCCCGGCGTCCTCCGCCGCACGCACGCCGTCGAACCGGCGCACCTCGCCGTCGACGCGGATCTCCCCCTCGTAGGTGCCATGCGGAAAGACGCCGCCGAGAACGTTCATCAGCGTGGATTTGCCCGCGCCATTCTCGCCGACGAGGGCGTGAATCTCGCCCGAACGGAGATCGAAGGAGACGCGGTCGAGCGCCAGGACACCCGGAAAGCGCTTGGAGATATCGCGCATCTCCAGCAGCGGCGTGATCATCTGCACCCCTCATCCGGCCGGAGCCTGCCCTGAGCGAAGCCGAAGGGGCCACCTTCTCCCGGCCCGCGGGGAGAAGGCTTGAAGGAGACGCGCATCTCCAGCAGCGGCCTTCGGCCACCTTCTACCCGCCCAAGGGGAGAAGGGTTGCGAACTCCCTCGCCCCGCGCAGCGGGGAGAGGGTGCCGCCCTTCGACTTCGCTCAGGGCAGGCTCCGCGGCGAGTGAGGGGTTCCTCATCTTCACTGCCCGTAGATGTCCTTGTGCGTGTGATAGCCGTCTTTGATCACCGTCGCGTCGACGTTGCTCTTATCGACGACGACCGGCGCGAGCAGGATGGCCGGAACGTCCTTCTTCCCGTTGTTGATCTTGTCCGGCGCGTTGACCGGCTGCTTGCGCGCGAGCTTGATCGCCGCGTCGACCGCGCCGAATGCGAGCGGGTTGATGGGCTTGTAGACGGTCATCGTCTGCGTCCCCTTCACGATCCGCTGCACGGCGTCTCGTTGCGCGTCCTGCCCGGTGACCACAACTTTTCCGGCGAGCCCCGCCGCTTCGAGCGCGGAAATCGCACCGCCGGCCGTGCCGTCGTTCGAGGCGACGATGGCCTGGACGTTGTTGTTGGTCCGCGTCAGCGCATCCTCGGTCATCCGCAACGCCTCCTCGGCCTTCCACTCGCGAGCGAACTGGTCGGAGATGATTTTGATGTCGCCGCGGTCGATCGCCGGCTGCAGGATCTTCATCTGCCCTTTCCGCAGCAGGAGCGCGTTGTAGTCCGTCGGCGAACCGCCGATCAGCACGTAGTTCCCTTTCGGCACGTGCTGCAGCGCGTATTCCGCCTGCATCTCGCCGATCCGCTCGACCTGGTGCGAGATGTAAAGGTCGACGTCGGCATTGCGGATCAACCGGTCGTAGGAGATGACCGGCACTCCCTTGCGATGCGCGACTTCGACGATCGACGCGGCGATGTCGCCGTTGTGCGGCGCGACGATCAGCACGTCGACGCCCTTGGCCAGCATGTTGTCCGCCTGCTCGGTCTGCACGGCGTCGTCACCATTCGCCACCTGAACGTCGAGCACCGCTCCAACCTCTTTCGCCCGCTGCTCGACCAGGCGCTTGTCGCGCTGCCAGCGCTCTTCTTTCAGCGTGTCCATGGAGAAGCCGATCCGCACCGGCCCGCCGTGCGCCGCCGCGCCGGCGGTCGACGTTTCCTGCGGCGTCTTCACGCACGCAGCGGCAATCAGAATCACAATGGCAAGTCTGGTGATGCGCATCGTTCCTCCTGCGAGTCGTGGTTTTATCACAGCCGAGTGTAGCGGCAGGCGTCCTCGCCTGCCGGACGCGCGGGAGCGCGCCCCTGCACGCCCTTCGGTGCCAGGGCACCGCACTCCAAAGACTACAATCGGACGATGCCTCTCCGCCCCTCCTTCCGCGCCGGCCTCGCCGCCGCCCTGCTCCTTGTTGCTTCCTGTGGCAGCACGAACGCTTTTGCCGGACGGCAGCGGGCGGTCCGTTCGGTGCCGAATCACGAATGGGCGCGCGGCGCCGTTTTCTACGAGGTCTTCGTCCGGAGCTTCGCCGATTCGAACGGCGACGGCAACGGCGATCTCCAGGGCCTCATCTCGAGACTCGACTATCTCAACGACGGCGATCCCGCCACGTCCACCGACCTCGGCATCGACGCCATCTGGCTGATGCCGGTCTTCCAGGCGGCCAGCTACCACGGCTACGACACCACCGACTACGAGACGATCGAGAAGGATTACGGCACGAACGCCGACTTCCAGCGCCTTCTCGAAGAAGCGCACAAACGCGGCATCCGCGTCATCGTCGACCTGGTGATGAACCACACCAGCTCAGAGCATCCGTGGTTCCTCGATTCGGCATCCTCGCCGACCTCATCGAAGCGCGACTGGTACATCTGGAGCGCGACCAATCCCGGTTGGACGCAGCCGTGGAGTGGAAACACTCCGACGTGGTATCCCCTCAACGGCGCGTTCTACTACGCCGTTTTCTGGAGCGGCATGCCCGACCTGAACTACCGCACTCCCGCGGTGAAGGAGGAGATGTTCCGGATCGCGCGGAGCTGGCTGGCGCAGGGCGTCGACGGCTTCCGGCTCGACGCGACCCGCTATCTCGTCGAGGACGGAGCGGGCGCGGGACAGGCGGACACCCCGGAGACACGTCAACTCCTCAAAGAGTTCTCCGCCGAGGTGCAGCAGACGAAACCGGATGCCGTGCTCGTCGCGGAGAACACTGTCGACACGCAGACACTGGCGACGTATTTCGCAGACGTGCCGATGAACTTCAACTTTCCCCTCGCGTCGGCGATCGTGCAGGGCGTGAACAGCGGCAACGCGA
>JBGPFD010000152.1:0-8517 GCA_041483175.1 Thermoanaerobaculia bacterium
CCCCATGTCCGCCGATTCTGGCGGAACGCCGATCGTCAATCAGCCGGCGACGAAAACGTACAACGTTTTGGAGCGAAGTTTCCAAATCACAGTCTCGCCGTCGATTGGAAACAACGATCTCAAAATCGGCGATCGGGTCACGTTCCACATCACCGTCCAGGATTCGACCCACGGCTTCGAGCTGAACGATCCGAACGGGAATGCGGTGATTCCGTCCGCGATCTTCAGTCCCGGAGACGTCGTGGACAAGACATTCACCGTGACCGCCCAGGGAACGTACACCTACTTCTGCACGAATTCATCGTGTGGGTTCGGCCATAACAGCATGTCCGGCTCATTCAATGTGGGGCAATCAAGCGATCCTGGCGGGCCGGGCTACTGATCCGCACACACCCGCCGTGTTTCTGCTAATCTGTTGACTGCGCAGAACGTGGCGGGTGTGATGGAGCTTCTGCAGTTTGCAAAGAGCCGGCGTGGCGGGGAGCTGATCGGGATCGTCGTCCTGGCGGCGGGACTCACCCTCGGCGCGGCGCTGGTCACCTACCATCCGGACGATTCGTCCGCCTTCTACACCTCGACGAACAGTTCAATCGCCAACGCCATCGGCTATTACGGCGCGACGGTGGCGTGGATTTTCGTCGGCTTTTTCGGGCTGGCCGGCCTCCTTTTTCCCGCGGGACTGATCGTCGTCGGATGGCAGCGCTTCTGGGGGAAGGAGTTGGAGTTCGTCCAGACGAAGCTGATCGGATGGATCACGCTGATCATTGCCCTTCCGCCGTTGCTCGATCTGGTGTTTGGAAAGGTGTGGATTCGCGGCGCCCTGCTGGTGGCCGGAGGCTATCTCGGACAGCAGATCGATCTTGCGGCCACCGCGAATCTGAATCGCGGCGGATCGGGCATCGTGTTCGGCACAATGCTGCTGGTGGGCATTCTGCTGTCGACGCGCATCAGCCTCGCGGCGATTTTCGTCGGCATCCGTGAGTGGCTGATCGGATTGGGGCGGGCGCTCTCGCTGCAGTGGTCCCGGCTGACCGAGCGGCGCCGCAAAGACCGGATGAAGCAGGCCATCGTGCGCAAGCATCTGGAACGCGATGCGCCGCTGCTGCGTCTCGTGGAGCCAGATCTCTCCGTGCCGATGGAGGCGGGGCCGCTGGCGCGCGAAGTCAGGGGAGTGGGGCGTTTCCAGATCCGCAAAGTGACCAAGGCCGATCTGCGCAAGGCCGCCGAGGCGCTGGCGCAGCAGGAAAAACCCGATCCGTTCGCCCTGTACGCAGAGAGTGGCGGCCAGCCGTCCCGCCTGTCCGAGCCTGATGCTCCAACCGAAGAGTTCGAGCCACCTCTATTTCTCAAGCCGCGACCCAAACCGCAGATTCCCCGTCCGGCCACACGCACGGCGCACGAGGCGAAACGCGATCCGCGGCCCGGGAACGATCTCCTCCCGCCGGTGAGCCTGCTGATCGCGGGCCCGAAGCAGGATTCGATCGATGACGAGGTGCACAAGAAATTTCTGGAAATCGGCCGTCTGATCGAAGCGCGCTGCCGCGAATTCGCCGTCGAGGGAGAGGTCACCGCCTATCACCCGGGGCCGGTGGTCACCACGTTTGAGTTCAAGCCGTCGGCCGGCGTGAAATACGCGAAGGTGGTCAATCTGGGCGACGATCTGGCGCTGGCGCTGAAGGCGGAATCGATCCGCATCGAGCGGATTTCCGGCTCGTCGACGGTTGGCATCGAGGTTCCCAACCGGAACCGCGAGCCGATTCTGCTGCACGACATCGTCGACACCGATGCCTTCGCGCAGTCGACGACGCTGCTGACCGTTGCGCTCGGCAAGGACATTCACGGCGACCCGGTGGTGACGGACCTCGGGCGCATGCCGCACCTGCTGGTTGCCGGCGCGACCGGCGCTGGGAAATCGGTCGGCCTCAACTCGATGATCGTGTCGATGCTCTACAAGGCGCTGCCGCGGCAACTGCGGATTCTGATGATCGATCCGAAGATGGTCGAGCTGAAGATCTACGAAGGCATCCCGCATCTGCTGCATCCGATCGTCACCGATCCGAAGCTGGCGTCGAACGCGCTGATCTGGGTCGTCGCGGAGATGGAGAATCGCTATCGAACGCTGGCGGAATGCGGCGTGCGCAATATCGATCAATACAACGCGCTGCTGAAGGATCCCGAGGCGCATCGCCGCGCGCGCAAAGCTCCGGAAAACGGCGCTCCGCCGCCGGAGCCAATGCATTACATCGTGGTGGTCATCGACGAATTCGCCGACCTGATGATGATCGCGCCGAAGGACGTGGAGGACTCGGTGACTCGTCTGGCGCAGAAGGCGCGCGCGGTGGGCATCCATCTGATCATCGCCACGCAGAGGCCGTCGGTCGACGTCATCACCGGCGTCATCAAGGCGAACTTCCCATCGCGCATCGCCTACCAGGTGGCGTCGAAGGTCGACTCGCGTACGATTCTCGACACGCAGGGCGCGGAGAAGCTCCTCGGCCGCGGCGACATGCTCTTCCTCCCGCCGGGGACCGCGCGCATACGCCGCATTCACGGCGCTTACGTCTCCGAACGGGAGATCAACGAGATCGTCGACTTCGTGAAAAAGAATCAGGGCGAACCGAAGTACCTCGGCGAGATCACGCGGATGGCGGAGGAAAGAAGCGCCGCGAGCGGCATCGAGTATCTCGACGATCCGAAATATGACGAGGCCGTGCGCGTGGTGCTCTCGACCGGGCAGGCCTCGGCGTCGTATCTGCAGCGCAGGCTCAAGCTCGGCTACTCGCGCGCCGCGCGGCTCATCGAGATCATGGAGGCTCACGGCGTCGTCGGTCCATCGCAGGGGAGCAAGCCGCGCGACATTCTGGTCCGCGCCGATGACTATCCGCCGGCCAGCGGTCAGATCTGAGGATGCGCTCCACCGTCGAGCGTCTCTGCGCCGCAGCCACCGCCGCCGCGCTCGTTCCGCTCTGGCTCTTCCGCTATTTTCCGACGCAGGACGGACCGAGCCATCTCTACAACGCGTTCGTTCTTGGTCACTATGGTAGCCGTTACTACACTACGGTACGATCCTATTTCGCGCTGAACCTCCGCCCGTTTCCGAACTGGACGACGTACCTGCTGATGGCGCCGCTGACGCGAATCTTTCCTCCGCTGGTCGTACAGCAGATCGTGCTTTCGCTCTGCGTCATCAGCGTTCCCGCGGCGGTGCTCTATCTGCAGAAGTCGTTTAAACCTGCTGCCGATGCGTCCGCGCTGCTCGGCGTGCTGCTGGCCTACGGCTATCTCTTCTTCATGGGATTTTTCAACTTCGTGCTCGGCGCCGCGCTCTTCACCTTCGCTGTCGGATGGTGGTGGCGGCACAGAGACGGACGTTACCTGATTCCACTTTACGCGCTGTTCCTGGTCATCTATTGCAGCCATGGACTGGCGTTCGCCTCGACGCTGATGGCCATCGCGGTGCTGGCGGCGGCCACGCGGCGCTGGCGCGTGCTCCTGGAAATCGCACCGGCCGCGCTGCTGATGGCACTCGAGGTCGCCGCGCGCGCGAGCGGGCAGGCATCGTATCGAAGCTTTCCATGGCATCTGCGCCAGTTGGTGACCTTCTTCGCCGCAGGGCATGTCGCCGTCTCGGCGATGGTGCTGCTGCTGGTGGTGATTGCGATCATCGCGGCGATCGCCCGCCGCAGCGCGAACGCGCTGGCGCTCGTGTCGGCGGTGCTCTTCGCCGGTTATTGGATCGCGCCTTGGGGTTCCGTGGCCGGTGGTTGGATCCAAGCGGGGTGGCTGAACGAACGGCTGCTCTTTCTGACTCTTCTCACGCTGCCGGCGTGGATCGCAGTTCCGCGGCCCGCCATGGGCATCGCGTTGATGCTGATCGCCATCGCCGCGCATCTCGGCTTGATGTCGGTTCAGGCCGCGCGCATCAACGGGCGCATTCGAGACATCGCCGCCGCCGGAAGTCTCATCCGGCCGCATTCGACGGTCCGGACTCTTTTTCCGCCGACCGCCGTGTCGCCCCAGGTCACGCCGACGCTGCACCTCACCGCGTATCTCGCGCTGCGCCCCGACGTCGTCGATCTCGATGATTACGAAGCGCTGCTCCCCGATTTCCCGCTCCGCTATCGGTCCAACCCGCCCTCGCTCCCGCCCGATTACGTCGTGGTCTGGCGTGGCGCACAGGTTCGGAATGTAATCGGCTATCGCGTGGTCTTCGCGAACGACGACATCCGGCTTCTGGAGCGCGCGAAGCCAACTCTGCAGTAGGATATTCACATTCGATGCGAGCGAAAGCGCTGCTGGCTTTGTTCCGCGAAGCCACACTGGTTGGCGAGGTGGTCGGCGATCGGCTGACCTACTCTGTCTTCGAGGCGCCGAACTACTTCATCCTGGTGACACAGTCCGGACCGCTCTCCGGCAATTTCAACCTGGTCGACAAGCGCGGCGTGGAGCGCGTGCGCAACCGGTTCGGTGGCCGGAAAGATCTCACCTCGGGCGAGCTGCTGGTGCGCATGAAGACGGCGCGCTACGTTCGCGATCGTTTCGACGCGCTGCGGATCCTCTATGTGCTCGAGGCGTTAGGGCAGGCATCGAGGCGCCGCGCGAAGCCGCCGGCGCGCGGATTCCTTTTCAACCTGCGCAAGCCGCGAGGTTGATCCCCGTTGCCGTATCATGGATCGCGGCAATGACTGGCTATCTCGAGGGCATCGTCCTGCTCTTTCCCGCTGACGCCGGCGGCCGCCTGACACCGATCGCGCCGCGCGAAGGTTCCTATCGCGCGTTTTCCGGCGTCGGCATGGTTCGCGTCATCGAAGGACCTCCGACGATCGCGCCCGGTCATGAAGGGCGCGTGGTCGTGGAGATCGAGTCGCCGTTGCCGGAGTTCGAGCTCACTCCGGGCGCGGAAATCGAGCTCGAGGAAGAGGGGCGCGTCGTCGGCCTGCTGACCGTGACACGCTTCTGGCGGAACGCGGTCGCGGTGTAGACGGAGTGGACGCGGGCTGAACGCGCGGCCCCGGATTGACCTCGCCGAGGTATCGCATGCCGGCGACGGCGCGCCAGGCATGACGTTGCATCTCGCTGTTCACGTACAGCCCGTCGGGGGAGCGATAGACGCTTCCTTTCTCGACGTAGACCCACGTGCCGTCGACGAGCTGGTGGAGCCAGGCCATTGCCGCGGCCTCTTCCGGCGGGTCAATCGTCAGGCCGCTGAGGACAACCGTCGAGCGCCCGGCGCCCGCATCGACGACGATTGTCCGGCTGTCGGCGACGCCGACGACGCGGGCCATCGGCGTGGCGGCGCGGGCGGCGCAGGCAAACAAAATACATACGATAAATAGTCGTAATTTCATAACACGATTTGTGGTGAGAAGCGGAAGGAGCGGCCGCGCGGGGATCGCGGTCTCGGGCGGGCACGTCGAGCATAGCACGGTTGTGCGAAAATCAAACTGCGCATGGCCGGACGGGAGGGGAGACGGAGACTGTCGCCGCGACAGAGCTCGTTTCGCACGATCGCGCTTCTGACGCTCATCCCGGTCGCCGCGCTCCTCGGGATCCTTCTCTGGAGTTTCTTCGCACAAACCGTGCGCTTGCCCGCCCCCGCACCCCGCTCGCGGCCCGCCCGCCCCGTCGTCCGCACCCTCCCCGCCCCGCCGCCCGTGCGCGGCCGCATCGTCCTGATCCTCGACGATGTCGGATTCGATCACCAGCCGCTGTCATCGGCGATGGCCATCGATCAGGACATCAACTTTTCGGTGCTGCCGAACGCGCCCCACGCCTCCGAGTATGCCCGCACCTTGCATGATCACGGCTTCGAGGTCCTCTGCCATCTGCCGATGGAGCCGGAGCAGTATCCGCGCGTGTCGCCGGGAGCGGGCGCGGTGCTGACGTCGATGTCGGACGCGCAGATCGCGCGCACGACGCTGGCTCTGGTGCGCGCCGTGCCATATGCCCGCGGAGTCAACAATCATATGGGCTCGCGCGCCACGGCCGATCGACGGGTGATGGAATCGGTTCTCCGCGCGCTTCCGAACGGCATGTACTTCATCGATTCGCGAACCACGGGGATGTCCGTTGCTGCGGCGGTCGCGCGCGAGATGAGCGTCAGAACCGCGACGCGCAACGTGTTCCTCGATGACGTGGAAACCGATGCCGCCGTCCGGCTGCAGCTTCGGCAGCTCGCGCGCGAAGCGGAGGAGCAGGGCATGGCCATCGGAATCGGGCATATGTACCCGGCGACCATTCGCGTGCTGCAGGCCGACATCCCGCTCCTGCGCCGCGAAGGATTCCATTTCACGCGCGCGAGCGAGGCGGTGCGTTAAATGCTTCTCGCGCTCTTTCTGATCGACGCCGCCGCGGGCCTCTATCTTTTTCTGCCGCTGATCGGGCGGCGCAACGCCGGCGTCAGGTTCCATCGCTTGATTCTCATTGTGTCCGGCGCGCTCAGCCTGTGCGCGTGGATCGCGTTGGTGCTCGCGCACGGGCGCATCAGTGGCGCGTCGATTCTGGTCTCGCTCACGATCATCGTGTACGTCACGATGCGAACGCCGAAGCGTCTGATCTTTCTCGTACCCGCGGCGCTGCTCGGAGTGGCATACGTCGGTGTCGCGGTGTGGCAGTGGCGCATGGCCACGGGAGCGTCGCTGCCGTGGAGCATCGCCGGCGCGCTCTCGAGCATCGCGCTCCTCGGCAGCGTCAACGACGCCATGCTGCTCGGCCATTGGTATCTCGTCGTGCGCGGCATGAGCATCGATCCGCTCAAACGCCTGACCATCGCCACGCTCGCGGCGGTCGTGGTGCGCGCGTTCGTTGTCATCGCCGCGCTCGCCGTTCCGGGCGTGTGGCACCACGTGGCCATCCGGGAGGGGATTTTCTTCTGGATGCGCGCCGGGTGGGGATTGGTCGGGCCGCTGGCGCTCTACCCGATGGTGTGGGGGACGGTGAAGATCCGCTCGACGATGGCCGCCACCGGAATCCTCTACGTCGACGTCGTCGCCGTCGTCATCGGCGAAGTCCTCGGAGCGTGGCTCGCGGCGGTCGCGCACGTTCCGGTCTGATCAGCGCCCCCCAAAAGAAACTAGCGTCGCTCTTCCGCGCCCGGCGGAGCGGCGCCGTAGACGTGACGGTCATGCACGACGAGATCGAACGGCTTGATCGATGGATTCGGCGGGTAGCCGCGGTGGACGGCCTGACAGCGATAGCAGACGATCACGTCCTTGACCAGCCGCCAGACGATGTAGTCGAGGATGGTCACGCCGAGCAGCGACAGGCCGTAGGTCCACGGCACGAAGATCGATCCGAGGACCACGAGCGTAATGCCGGTTGTGCGGTTGAAGTCTTTCTGAAAATAGAGCTGATCGTGCCCGCACGCGGCGCAGCGCTCGATGAGCGAGCCGGGCGAGGGAGCGGTCACCGCGTTCGGTTCGCCGCAGCGATCGCACGGCTGGGCGGGAGCGCCGGGCTCACGCCCGAGGCGCGCATCGCATCGTGAACAGAGGAAGTGAACACTGGCCATTGCGTACCGCCCGCCCGGGTTTCCTCGCTACGCTGGGGATGACATTCCGGAGGAGCTATCGCGCGCGTTCGATGTAGCGGTTGTCAGTGGGGTCGACGATGATCTCTTCACCCTCGGTGACGAACGGGGGGACCTGTACCACGACGCCGTTCTCGAGTTTGGCCGGCTTGTAGGACGCCGACGCCGTCGAGCCTTTCATCATCGGCTGGGTCTCGACGATTTTCGCCTTCACGGTCTTCGGCAGCTCGACGCCCAGCGGGCGGCCTTCGTAGAACTGCACCTGCAGCTTTACGCCAGGCGAGAGCCACGACGCCGAATCGCCGAGGTCCTCCTCGGAGATCTCGACCTGCTCGTAAGTTTCGGTGTTCATGAAGTGATGCGCGTGGCCGTCCGAGTAGAGGTACTCCATCTCGTGAACGGTGATGTAAGCCTGCTCGATCTCGTCCTGCGAACGGAAGCGGTGCTCGAACTGGTTGCCGGTGCGCAGATTCCGCAGCTTCACCTGCACCATCGCGCGCAGATTGCCCGGCGTGTGGTGATGGTACTCGAGGATCTTGCAGAGATCGCCGCTGAAGAGGACGACCATGCCTTTGCGTAGATCATTTGCCTGCATGCGGCAACCCCAAACCTCTGAATCCGCAGGCGATATTCCAGTGAGAACGCGCTCTCACACGACGCGCGACGTAACGCCGGCTCTTAGCCGGACGTAGCGCCGGGACGTAGCGCCGGGACGTAGCGCCGGGACGTAGCGCCGGCTCTTAGCCGGCGCATGAGCCGACTGAGAGTCGGCTCTACGTAGAGCCACTAGGTCAGCACGCGGATCGGCAGCACGATGGCCTGCAGGCCATCGAACTGCAGCCGCCGCTGGATGGCGTTCGGCGTTTCGTTATGCAGCCGGGACGTAGCGTCGGCTCTCCAGCCGGCGCATGAGCCGACTGAGAGTCGGCTCTACGTAGAGCCACTACGTGAGCACGCGGATCGGCAGCACGATAGCCTGCAGGCCATCG
>JBGPFD010000153.1:0-8464 GCA_041483175.1 Thermoanaerobaculia bacterium
ACATGCTGCGGATGTTGAACGGCGGCAAGGCGATCCTGCACTCGTTCACCGAATCGTACGAGGTCGCGGTGAAGCTGCTCGATCGCGGGTACTACATCTCCTTTTCGGGAATGGTGACCTTCCGAAGTGCCGACGCGCTGCGCGGTTGTGCACGCAGGCTGCCGCAGGACCGCGTGCTGATCGAGACCGATACGCCGTACCTCGCACCGGTGCCCTTTCGCGGGCGCGACAACGAGCCGGCGTACGTCATCAAAGTGGCCGAGCTGCTGGCATCGCTCTGGGAGGTGCCGGTCGAAGAAGTGGCCGCGGCAACGACGGCAAATTTCGAGCGCGCGTTCTCGGTTACAGTGCCGCGATGAATCCCGATCTGTCGGTCGTCTTCCCGGTCTACAACGAGGAGGAGAACGTCCCCATCCTTCTCGAGGAAATCGCGGCCGCGCTGCACGGGCAGCCGTGGTCGTACGAGATGGTGGCGGTCGACGACGGTTCCCATGATCGCAGTCTGGAAACCCTGCGGCAGAGCCGGGCGAAATTTCCGAACCTGCGGGTGCTGGCGTTCGAGAAGAACAGCGGGCAGTCGGCCGCACTCGACGCCGCGTGGCGCGCAGCGCGCGGGACGTTCGTCGTCTCGCTCGATTCCGACCTTCAGAACGATCCGGCCGACATCCCGACGATGATGCGCAAGCTCGAGGAGAGCGGCGCGGACATGATCGTCGGCGTACGCGTGAACCGGCAGGACACCTGGGCGCGCAAGATCCAGTCGCGCATCGGCAACGGCGTCCGCAACTGGATCACCGGCGACCGGATCACCGACACCGGATGCTCGCTCAAGCTGGTGCGGCGGGAGGCGATCGAACGCGTCGCGCTCTACAGCGGGATGCATCGATTCCTCCCCACGCTGGTGCGGATGCAGGGCTACAAAGTTCTGGAGACGCCGGTCCACCACCGGCCGCGCAAGTATGGCCTCTCCAATTACGGAGCGATGAACCGCGCCTTTCGCGGCCTGGTCGATTGCTTCGCCGTCCGCTGGATGGGAAAGCGGATCCTGAAGTACAGCGTGCGGGAGGAGGCATGACCCTCGATCGCCTCTGGCTCGCCTTCGGACTCCTCGGACAGTTCGTCTTCGGCGCGCGCTTCATCGTGCAGTGGATCGCCTCCGAGCGGCGGCGCGAGAGTCACATTCCGCTCGTGTTCTGGTATTTGTCGATCGTTGGCGGCATCATCACCACCGCGTATGCAATCCACAAACGCGATGCCGTGTTCATCATCGGACAAGGTGCGGGTCTGATCGTGTACGGCCGCAACCTGATGCTTATCTACCGTGCTCAGCGAAGATCAACGCCGCCAGCTCCTGAGACTCGCGCGAAAGTCGATTGAGGCCGTGCTCGAGAGCCGCGCCCCCGAGTGGAGTGCGGACGAGTTCGACGATGCCTTGCGACGCCCCGCGGGAACGTTCGTGACCCTGCGGACGAGGGAGGGCGAGCTGCGCGGCTGCATTGGATCGATCCGCGCCGCCGAGCCGCTCTTCAAGGCGGTGGCCTCCAGCGCGATCTCCGCCGCGATCCGCGATCCGCGCTTTTTTCCCGTCGAAATACATGAGTTGGCGGAGCTCGAGCTGGAGATCTCGGTCATGGGGCCGATCGAGCAGGTTCGGAATGTGGAAGAGATCGAAGTCGGCCGCGACGGCCTGATCATCAGCCGCGGCCGCTTTGCCGGGTTGCTCCTCCCTCAGGTGGCCTCCGAATACGGTTGGGACCGCGAGACCTTTCTCGATCAGACGTGCGTCAAGGCCGGGCTCCCGCCCGGTTCCTGGCGCTTGGAAGAGGCGCGGATCGAGAAGTTTTCAGCTGAAGTGTTCGGGGAGTAACTGCCGCTTCTCAAGCTATTTGCATAGCTTCGGCAACGATTTCATTGCGTAAAACGGCATAACTCCGGACCCCATGGGGTTCTGTAGCCCGCGTCTGTGATTTGGCTAATTTATTTTTAGCATAATAACTAGCAATGCAGAAAAAGAGGCTCCTCGATTCGATCTGCTCGCGCGTCGCGAAATTGCGCCAGAAGGCCGAGAGGCACCGCCTCATGCGCTGGATCGGCGGCCGGGCAATGGCCACCATCGCCCTCGGCACGGCGCTCTCGATCGGCGGTGCCACGGACGCGCTTCAGGACGTTCATTTTCTGGTGCAAAAGGATCTCGACGCCGTCCGGGTGGTCAAGGATGACGGCCATCGCGCGGACGTCGTGGCAAGGCTCAGCGATGGATTCGCCGCCAATTCGCTCTTCGAGCTCTCGCGCATTCTTCCTGGCAGCGTGGTGACCCAACGGATCGCTCTGTTTGACGAGCGCTGGCTGCCGCCCGCGCCGTTCACTCTGGCCGCTCCACCGAAGCAGCGCAACGTCTTCCGTGAGGAGATGGCGCGGATCAACAACGCGATCCGGCGCGACTTCTTCGCCAACGCCATCCCGTTCGGCGAGATCATTCACGACAAGGCGCAGAAATACGACGTCGATCCTTCGCTGGTGGCGGCGGTGATGGAGACGGAATCGAAGTTCCTGAAGCGGGCGGTCTCGCCGGTCGGCGCCAAAGGATTGATGCAGCTCATGCCGCGCACGGGCCGGTGGCTTGGCGCGCGCAATTTGTACGATCCCGAGCAGAATGTCGATGCCGGGGTGCGGTACCTCAAATATCTGCAGGGGCGGTTCGACGGGGACCTGAAAAACACCCTCGCCGCGTACAACGCCGGCGAGGGGAACGTCGTGCGCTACGGCGGCATCCCGCCGTTCCGCGAGACGCGCTCGTACGTGAAGAACGTCCTCAACCGCTATCACAAGCGAAAGCAGCAGCTCCAGCAGTATGGCGAGCAGCAGCGGTCGGGCGTGGTGACGGAAGGCGCCCTCAGCCTGCGCTAAATTCATCGATTATCGGTACTTGACCGTAATCCCCTCATGCGCTAACGTAGAAGCGCTCGACAATTTAGGGAGGGGAAAATGGTCAGTGTGCGTCGGGTGGTTCCCATACTCCTGTTAGCGGTGACGATTCCCGCGTGGGCCTACGAGCCCCAGGCGACGACGACGGCACCCCAGCCGGTTGTCAAAACGACAACCACCAAAACCGAATCCAAGACAACGAAGACTTCCGCGACAAGGAAGACTTCGAAGGCGCCCGCGTCCCCGAGCGCGACTGCGAAGGCAGCTCCCGCGCCGGCGACCACCACGGCTCCGGTCCCGGCTCCGGCGAAGGAAGCGACGAAGAAGCCCGCAACCAAACCGGCGGCGAAAACGGCCGCAAAGGCGGCGGTGAAAACCTCGACGCATCCGCCGCGCGAGCTGCACAAGGTCGGCGATCATTGGACTCCCTACAATCCTCCCGATCCGTCCACCTATCCCACCGGCGCGAAGACCTACACGATCAAACAGGGCGACACGCTGTGGGCTCTCGGCCAGCAGTTTTACAAGAACGCGTACCTCTGGCCGCAGCTTTGGGAAGCGAATACCTGGGTCACCGACGCGCACTGGATTTATCCGGGCGATGTGCTGCTGGTCGAGGGTGAAGTTGCGCAGCAGGCACAGGAAGGCGCGGGTGCTGCCGGCACGACTCCGGCCGTCGGCGCGGCAGGCGAGGCGGGCGCTCCCGGCGGCGCGGCTGGTCAGGCCCCTTCCGGTTTTGCCACGAACACTTCTCCACGGCCGTTGATCACAGCGGCCGACGCCGTCGGCGGTACGACCTCGCCGGTCCCGCTGGCCACGGATGCTGACGTTTATTGCTACGGCTATATCGGCCATGCGAACGAGCCGATGCCGAACAAGATTGCCGCATGGGAAGACATCGAGCTTCGCTATCAGGCCGGTGCCGTCGAGCAGACGATGCACGGATCGGAAGGCGACCTGATGTTCATCGACGGCGGCAGCTCGACCGGCCTGAACGCAGGTGACACGTATCTGCTCGTGGTTCCCGCCGAGATGGTGGCGAATCCGGTCACGCATGAAATCGTCGGACGCCAATACCAGTATCGCGGCCAGGTGCGCGTGCTCTGCACCGAGGCGACGCGATCGCGCGGACTGATCACGCAATCGTGCAGCGAGATTCCGATCGGCGCGCGGCTCAAGCCCCTGCCGCAGATCCCGATTCCGCTGGCGCGGATTCCGTCGCTTCCCGCCTTCTGCGATCCGTCGAGTGGGAAGAAGACCGGCATCATCCTCACCGCGAACGGCGGTGCATGGCTGGAGGACCTCGGCGAGGGACAACTGGTGCAGATCAACCTCGGCAACGACGATCAGGTGCAGCCGGGCGAGTTCCTCACTGTCTTTCGCGAGGGCATCCGCGGCGTCACGCCGCGTCAGGTTCTGGGCGAGCTCGCGGTGCTGACCGCCGAAAACCACACGGCGATGGCCAAGATCGTGGTGATGCGCTACGCCATGCGTGTCGGAGACCTGGTGGAGATCCGGTAGCGGCCGCGTTCCGAGACGGCGGCGAACCGCCGCACGCCGAAGGCAGGTTTGCTAGAATCGCCCGTCCGGGTCCATAGCTCAGCGGTCAGAGCTACCGGCTCATAACCGGCTGGTCCCAGGTTCGAATCCTGGTGGACCCACCAGGAGCGTGATGCATCGTTTCGGAGTCCCCGTCAAAAAAGATTCACACATCAAGGCGTTCCAGCACCGGAACGCCTTTTTCGTCTTTGGAGGGCGTGTTGAATTCGGACGTTGAGAAGCTATGGGAATTGCAAACCGTCCTGTCGCAACTTGGCGACCATGAGAAACAGTTGACCAGCAAACCGGAGTCGTTCGCGGTGATCGATCGGGAGTGGCAAGAGGCGAACGAGGAGATGAACCGCCTGCAGCAATCGATCGACCAGCTCGCGCTCGAGCGGCGCCGCGGCGATGGAGAGCTGGCCGACCATCAGGAAATCCTGAAGAAGTATCAGGGACAGTTGATGCAGGTGAAGAACCAGACGCAGTACGCCGCAGCGTGGAAAGAGATCGACGCCACCCGCAAGCAGGTGAAGGAGCTCGAAGACGCGGCGCTGAAGACGATGGGCGAAATGGAAGGGCTGCAGAAGGATCTCGACGAACGGCGCACCGGCAGCGGCGATCTGCAGGCGCGCTGGGAAGTGGCGCACGAGGCGTGGCAGCACTCCCTCGGCGACCTGCGCAAGGAAGTGGAGCAGCTTCAACACCGAGTTGCGGCCATCGAGGCCACGCTTCCCGATCGGCTGAAGCGCGAGTTCTACCGGATCTTCAAACAACGGCAGAACGTGGCCATCGCCGCGGTGGTCAGCGATTCCTGCGGCGCGTGCCGCACGCACGTCCGTCCGGCGGTGATGCAGCAGCTCAAACGCGCTGAACTGGTCTACTGCGAGGGATGCCGCCGCATCCTCTATCTGGAGAGGCTCACGTCCTGAGGGTGACCGCTCACATCGACGGCGCATCGCGCGGCAATCCCGGTCCGGCTGGTTACGGCGTCTACATGACCACGGAACGCGGCGAGATTATCGAGATCAGCGGCTACCTCGGCCCGACGACCAACAACGTCGCCGAATACTCCGGCCTGCTCGAGGCCCTCGCCGTGGCCCGTGAAGAAGGGGCGACCGAGGTGGAGATCGTGTCCGATTCGCTGCTGCTGGTGAATCAGATGCTGGGCAAGTACCGCGTCAAGCACGCCAACCTCGTCCCGCTCTATCAGAAGGCGCGGCTGATGGTGCACGAATTCCGACGCTTTTCCATTCGCCACACCCTCCGCGCTGGCAACAAGGAGGCCGATCGCCTGGCCAATATGGCCGTCGACCAGGCGAATGGCCGATGGGTCGAGAGGCGCCGTGTCGATTCGTGAGAACTTCGCCGCGGTCGAACAACGCATCCGCGGCGCCTGCGCCCGCGCAGGACGCCAGCGGAGCGACGTGACGCTCGTCGCAGTCTCCAAGACCTTCCCCGCCTCGTACGTGGACGAGGCCATCGCCGCCGGCGCGACCAACATCGGCGAGAACCGGGTCCAGGAAGCACGCGACAAGAAGCCGCAGGTGCACGGCGCTGCGCGATGGCATCTCATCGGGCATCTGCAATCAAACAAGGCGAAGGACGCTGTGCGCCTGTTCGACGTGATCGAGACCATCGATTCCGCCGAGCTGGCTGGCAAGCTGGCGCGCGCGGCGGAAGCCGCTGGGAAGGTGCAGGATGTGCTGCTCGAGATCAACATCGGCGACGAGCCGCAGAAGAGCGGCGTCGTGCCGGCCGATCTGGAAAGCATCGCCCGCGACGTTCGGGCGTTTGCCTCGCTCCGGCTCCTCGGCCTGATGTCCATTCCGCCCCACGGGACGCCGGAGGAGACGCGCGGATATTTTCGAAAGCTTCGGGCAATGCGCGATGCGCTCGGCCTCCAGCACTTGTCGATGGGAATGAGCGAAGACTTCGAATTGGCGATCGAGGAAGGGTCGACCATGGTCAGAATCGGCCGGGCGATTTTCGGGGAGCGGGGCTGATGGGACTGGCCCAACCGTTTGTTCAGGCCTTTTTCATCCTCCTCGACGTGATCTGGTGGCTGGTCATCGTCTGGGTGATCATCTCCTGGATTCTGTTTTTCGCCTCCCAGACGTCGGCCCGCTGGCGCTACCGCGGGGCCTACAACATCCTCAATCAGCTCAACGACATCTTCACCCGGATGACGTACCCGTTCCTGCGCCCCTTCCGCCGCATCCTGCCGCCGCACAAGACCGCCGGGATCGACTGGTCGCCGCTGCTGCTGCTCCTGGCGATTTTCATCATCCGTGGCGTGGTGGCATACCTCTACGGGCTTATACTTTTCCGGTAGAACGGGTTGCCGGTTGCCAGCGATGGCGAAGAGCACGCGAACTACTCTCTCCGTCCTATGGATTCTTGGGATTCACTGCTGCGACGCAGGAGTTCCTGGCATCGTCGTGGCGTCAAGGCGCACCGTCGGGCCCGGTGTCTCTAAGAGGCGTTCGATATCCATGGTTAGCACTCGTAAATCCGCGGCGACTGAGTCGGAATGACCGTCAATTGCGACGTTGGGCTGGATCTCCTGTAGTTTGCGCCAGAGGCCTTCGGTAGCAATTTTCAGGCGCTCAGATCTCGCTCTGATCTCTCGTGTCCGCAAGATCCGATCTTCGTGCAGCACGAAGATCCTGGATCGTCAGCAGGGAACACGCTTACCGATCGTCAGTTTACATTTTGGGGGGTAGCGGATCGCCAGTGCCAATCACTACTTCTGGATGGCTCATTGGTCCGCCTCCGATCTGCAGCAGCTCGCTGACAAGTATCTTGCTGAGTGCTTCTCGCGCGAACGCCGACCGCGAGTGAGCGAGTTGGCAGCCACGGTAAGTCTATCCGCCGGCCACTTCAGCAATCTTTTCTTGCATATGACCGGCGAGCGACCGGCTGCCTACTTCCGCAAGACGCAGGTGCGACGTGCGAAGCGATTGCTGAGGGAAACCAACCTCGCAATGAACAGCATTGCGTATGGCGACGGGTTCGCAACGCGGGCCAACTTCTTTCGAGTATTCAAGCGACTCGTAAGAATGACACCAGGAGAGTATCGGAAGATCTCGCGCTCGCGACGTCGGGATCACCATCAACATTGACAGCGATCACCCTGAATGATGATCGAGACGGAAAACGTCTAAACGCACACGTACTCCCGCGCGGCAACACTTCTTGTTCATGGCCTTCACCGCCCGCCCGCGGCTGATCGCGAAGAAATTGATACTAGACATTAGGCTGATATACGTCGATATTTCCACATAGCATGCTTAACCACCAGACGGCCGTCCTTAGCCTGAGTAAAGAAAGTGATGAGAAACATCTCAAGGAGCGATGGTTCATGCGCAAACTTTTCCTTTTTCTACCCTTCCTTATTGTGGTTGCGGTATCCGCCAGGACACCGCCGCCGCTGCCGCCGATACTACCACCGCAGACTCCCTGCTGCCCTCCGGTAAGAAAGCCACCAGATCCCGCGGTTCCCCACACGCAGCCCTTGACCAAAGAGGCGCTGGATAGGCTGCCAGTGAGTTCGTCAACCTACCGTATCATGCTCACGTATCTGATCCAACATGGCCTCGTCCCAGGGATGAGCATCACGACCGAATCAACACCGTCGTCGGCTACCGGCGGGCTCACACGTGCAAGCAGCGCAGCGGCGCCTGCAACCGTTCACCGGTTCCATGCCGCGCCACTGACGACTGTGCAGTATGTCGAGCAGATCGACGGTGACAGCAACCAGGATTGGGAGCCGAGTACGATCGTGCAGCGATACCCCGCAGGCGGGGCCGACTATCCGATCGTGGCTTACATGAAATTTCCAGTTCCGAACAATGCCACTCCACTGATCCACGCACGGTCGACGACTGATCGCGTGGACAAGACCCTCGCCGTCAGTGCCGGCCGGACGAGAGCGTATGACCATACTGCGGACCCCGTCCTGGCCGAAAACCCTTACAGCGGTGGAGTAAACGCCAAA
>JBGPFD010000154.1:0-8238 GCA_041483175.1 Thermoanaerobaculia bacterium
CGCGGCGCGACCAGCGCTCGTTTGGTGCAGGCACGAAGGCCTGCACCTTGAAGCCAGCTATCGCATTCCCAAGGGCGCTCTTCGCTGCTGCCGCATGAACTGCGCCGCGGCCTGGAAGGCGTCAAACTTCGCCTTCTGATCGGCGGTGAGCGTCGCCAGACGCTTGTTCTTCGCGGTTTCGCGGATGCCTTGAATCTGTGCCCGCACCGCATGGAGCGAAAGGGCGAGATTGCCGATTGCGGTGGCGTCGGGCGCTGCCGCCTTCATGGCTGTATCGAGCTGCGGGCGCAAGTCGCGGGCATGTGTCACAAGCGGCTGCACCGCCGTGGCGGTCTCCCTGTCGATCTGCTGCCACGTGGTGATCTGCTCGGGCGTGAGCTGCAGGTAGTCGGCGAGCACTTTCCCGGGATGCGCACCGGCAGGAGGGGCCATCTGCGCCGTCGCTGCCGCGGCAACGAGCAGCGCGAAGATCGCGATCGAGATCCATTTCTTCATGTGTGCTTCCTTTCCCTCGTTTGACGGATCGGTGCGGGCTTTCGCTTACAGCCGCACGCAGACTTGTGACCGCGGTCGTGCGGAGATGTGACGCCATCGCAGAGCTTCTGGAATTGCGGCGAAGCCATGGCGTACTTCTTACCGACGTAGTCCGGGACCTGCATGCGCTCGTCCGGCGAGATCGCCCTGCCGCGGCTCGTGATGGACGGTCCCGTTCCACCGACGATCAGGTTCTTCTTACGTCAGGCGGGCTTATCCGGAATGCTGACGTCGCGTCCCTCGCGCCGCCAGATCATGGCGCTGATCCACCAGCGGCCGTCCCGCTGGAAGAGCTGGATGCTATTGACGCCGCGGTTGAGGAGCGGCCCGGTGCGCGAGCGCCGCGTTTCGTAGGCGCTGAGCACGTGCGCCATGTCGCCGAACAGCCGCGTCTCGCGCCACAGCTCCCCTTCCCAGAAGCTGGCAAGCTCTCCCGAAGCGATCATAGCCTCGAAGTTCGTGCGATACGATTGGCGGTCGAATTCAAAGATGCCATGGTCGTTGATGCGTACCAACCGCGCCCCTGGGGCGAAAATCTCGTCTTCCAGTTTCCAGTCGGGCCGCCCACCCGCCTCGTAGCAGACCGACTGGTACATCGCGCCGATGATGGCATTAAGGTCCTTCATGGGCACGGGATTATGAACGAATCTTTCCAACGTTCTAGGACACCGTTATGAATGGACTGACGATCGTTGCCCTCAGCCTCCTGACTACCGCCGCCGCTGCCCAGACGAATCCGTTTTTAAATCCCAGCTCTCTGCCATTCCAGGCACCTCCCTTCGACAGGATCAATGATGCCGACTATCAGCCGGCGATCGACGAGGGGATGAAGCGGCAGATCGCGGAGATCGAGACCATCGCCAACAATCCCGAACCGCCGACGTTCGAGAACACCATCGCGGCCATGGAGCGCAGCGGCGATCTGCTGACGCGCGCGGCGAAGGTGTTCTTCAATCTCGCGCAGTCGAACACCAACGACGCGATGCAAAAGATCGAGACGGAAGAGTCGCCCAAACTGGCGGCGCATCAGGATGCGATCTATCTCAATTCGAAGCTGTTCGCGCGCGTGAAGGCGATCTACGACCAGCGCGACGCGCTGAAACTCGATCCGGAATCGAAGTATCTCGTCGAGCGCTACAACCGGAACTTCATCCGCGCCGGCGCGCAGCTCTCCGACCCCGACAAGGTCACGCTGCGCGCGCTCAATCAGGAAGAGTCGACGCTCTCCACCCAATTCCGGCAGCACGTCCTCGCCGACACGGACGCGTCCGCGGTCATCGTCGACAACAAGGCGGACCTCGCGGGGCTGAGCGATGCCGACATCGCCGCCGCGGCACAACGAGCCAAAGATCGCAAACTCGAAGGAAAGTATGTTCTAACTCTGCAGAACACCACGCAGCAGCCGCCGCTGACGTTTCTGAAGAATCGCGCGTTGCGCGAGAGGCTCTTCGAGGCATCCTCGAAACGCGGCAACCACGGAGGCCCGAACGACACGATCGGCATCGTCGAACGCCTGGCCCAGCTCCGCGCCCAAAAGGCGAAGCTCCTCGGATTTCCGACCTTCGCCGCGTACGTGCTCGACGATCAGATGGCCAAGACGCCCGACAACGCCATCAAGCTGATGGCCGACATGGTGCCGGCCACGACCTCAAAAGCGCGCGAGCAGTCGGCCACCATGCAGAAGCTGGCGGGATTCAAGCTCGCGCCGTGGGACTGGCAGTACTACGCGGAGCAACTGCGCAAGAAGGAGTACGCGCTCGATGAGGCGCAGGTCAAGCAGTACTTCGTGCTCGACCGCGTGTTGCAGGACGGCGTCTTCTACGCCGCCAATCGACTCTACGGCCTCACGTTCAAGGAGCGGCACGACATTCCGGTCTACAACCCCGACGTGCGCGTGTTCGAAGTTTTCAATCCGGACGGTACTTCGCTGGCGCTCTTCTACGCCGATTATTTCTCGCGTGCGAACAAGGGCGGCGGCGCGTGGATGGACACCTTCGTCGACCAGAGCGCGCTTCTCGGATTGAAGCCGGTCGTTTTCAACGTGGCGAACTTCACCAAACCGGCGGCGGGCCAGCCTGCTCTGCTCAGCTTCACCGACGTGACTACGATGTACCACGAATTCGGCCACGCGCTGCACGGGATGTTTTCGAACGTGAAATATCCGACGCTCACCGGCACCAGCGTTCCGCGCGATTTCGTGGAGTTCCCGTCGCAGTTCAACGAACATTGGGCGCTGGAGCCGACGGTCTTCGCGAATTACGCGAAGCATTACAAGACCGGCAAGCCGATGCCGAAGTCGCTGGTGCAGAAGATCCAGAAGTCGCAGAAATTCAACCAGGGCCACGCCCTCGGTGAGTACCTCGAGGCGGCGCTGCTCGACATGGCCTGGCACACGCTGCCTTCCGAGGCTCCGCTGCAGGACGTCAACACCTTCGAGCCGGCGTCACTGCGGCGCTTCCATATCGAGATGCCGGAGATTCCACCGCGGTATCACACGACGTACTTCGCCCACATCTGGTCGAGCGGCTACGCGGCCGGCTATTACGCGTATTTGTGGAGTGAGTTGATCGACGACGACGCGTACTACTGGTTCAAAGAGCACGGCGGCATGACGCGCGCCAACGGGCAGCGCCTCCGCGAGATGGTGCTCTCGCGCGGTGGCAGCGAGGAGCAGGCGGCGATGTACCGCGCCTTCCGCGGCCGCGATCCGATCGTTGATCCGCTCCTGATCGAGCGGGGCCTCAAGCCGCCGACACAGGCGGCGTCACCGAAGAAATAAGGCGGCCCCGTCAAAGGCTGTGTGGCGGGAATTCACGCTTTTTCGACGGAAAGAACGCGCGACCGTTGACGGCTTCTACCTATATTGATCACATGCCGATTCAGGGAAGTCTAGCCACCATGCCGATGGCGGAGTTGCTGATGTGGATCAGCCAGTTCCAGAAGACCGGGACTCTCGAGATTCGCACCGGCAAGTCCGTCGAAACGATGGCCTTCGATGCCGGCGCGCTGGTCTTTTCGTCCTCATCGAATCCGGAGCGCACCCTCGGCCGCCTGCTGATCAAATACGGCATCGTGACCGAAGAGGGTCACAAACGCGCCCGGGAGTTGCGCAAGACGAAGTCCGTCGCCGTGGCCAAGGCGCTGGTGGAACTGGAGATCGTGACCGAACAGCAACTCGCCCGTTTCCTCCGGAAAAAGGCCGAAGGCGAGCTCTACGACCTTTTCGATTCGCACGAGGGAGAGTTTACGTTCACCGAATGCGATCTCCCCAACCTTGAACTTCTCCCAATTCGTATCGATGTCTCGAAGATGCTGCTCCGCGTCACGCAGCACAAAGATGAGAAGGGGGAGTACGACTTCGACTCCACCGGCATCCACCTCGAGATTCCGAACGACCTCTGAGCGTCAGATTACGGCGTCGCGCGCCTCGACCGGCGTGCAGAAAGGAGGCTGTTCGGCGGCGCGTCAGGCGCGACCCAGATCCGCCATCATCTTTGCCGCAACGATGTCGGCACTCTCGCGATCCGGCAGATAGCTGGCGAGAACCCGTGTGCTGCCATCACTGAATTTCAGCGTGACACCGAAGGACGTGCTGTTCTCACCAGCCGTCGCGCCGTCGATCGATGCAATCGTCGCCGCGTCATACGATTTCGTGCGCCCGGCGCCGAGCCACTCTCTTCGGACGCTCACACCGGTCGCGCCGACCGTGACCGTCGTCTGCCCCAGGAAGTAATCGATGCCCCCGATGATCAACAGGAGATCGAACGCGATGAACGCGGCGGGGAAACCCCACGGCGTTCGAAAGTAGATCATCGCCACGATCGCCGCGTTCCAGACGGCGAGGAATAGAAGAGAGCGGAGCGTCGCTCCGATCGTTTTTCTCGCCTGCATGCGGAACTCCTCGCCACCTCCCGGCTGCGGCGTGATCTGAACGCCCGACGACGCCGGGAGCTGATGGCGCGCGGCTTCAGTGCGATGCCGCTCCTGGAATGCGGCGAATTCGCTGCCGTCCACTTCCTCGCCGGTCTGGAACACCGGCAACTGGAATTGTGCGGCATAGTCGACCCCGGGGAACTGGGCACTGGCGGAGAGGCGCCAGAAGTAGCGATCGTATATATCGCTCTCGTCAGTGGTGTGCGAATCCGGCGGCGTTGCCAGCTCGAACGGAACGCGCACGCCCATCGGGCTCCGCATCGCTGCCGCTGCGTCCACGACGATCTCCGCATCCCATAGGAGATGCTCGGTCGTCGAGTGACTCCTCCCCGATCGCGCCGTCACCGCGTGCACGGAGGCGATCCGGACTTGGTACCCATTCTGCGGAGCGGTCTCCATGCTCAGTTCGATGTCGCCCCGAAACCTGCGTCCCGGAACGATCGGAACCTGCTCGAGATGACACGTCGAGGTACCGAACTTCATGCTCCGCAGCGTCTGATAGATCGCCGTGATCAACAGGATGATTCCGATGAGCGGAAAGAGAAGCACGAGCAACGCGGCCTGATTTCCTTTCGCGAGCTCCGGACGCGCGATGAGCAGCGCCGCCGGGAAAGAGACCGCGTTCCAGAGGAGCGCGAAGATCCATATGCCGATCGCGCCCCCTTTCGTCGAGTCTTTGATGACGCGCTCCACCCAGTCCTGGCGCCACATCCATGGCTTCCCCGGATCCCGTGCCTGCATTGCGTCCCTCTTCACAATGGCAGACGCGGCGTACCGGCCTCCCCACACGAGCAGCAGACCGGCCGCCGTAAGAACGGCGCCGACGATGATCGGAGCGATTGCGTCAGCGTTGGTCCGATAGTGCCGAATGCCCTGAACGAGCGCGAGAAGCCCGCCGGCGATGAACGGCAGAGCGAAAAGCATCAACAAGCCGACCACGAACCGATTGCTCACGCCTGACTTCGCCGGGAATGATTGTGGCTGCATCGGCGCATAGTAGTCGGTTACCGACTCGCCGCGTCTGGTCAGAAAAACGAGGCCAATGGGTCCTGCCCGTTTCCTACCCCAACCAGACGATTCTTGCGCGGTGCGCACCGATCGTCGACACGCATGCACGGAATCATTTGGTCCGGCCCTGCCCTGACCCCGCTAAACTTAGCGGGTAGCCTGCATGCCCGTTCGTTTTTTCCGGATCGCGCAAGTCGTCGCCGTGAACGCCGTGCTCGTCCTCGGCTTCTTCTGGGGGCGATGGACTGCAGGAACGGTGTTGGTCCTCTACTGGTTCGAAAACCTCGTCTCCAGCATCCTCATCGGCCTGCGCGTGTATATCCACCGCAAGCTGACGAACATGCGCGGTCACTACGTTCTCAACATCAGCGAGACGAAAACTGGGACGACGTACGGATTCGCGGTGAAGAAGAGGCGCTCTGTAGGGACGATTCTGCAGGGCTACCTGATCTTTGCCGTCGGATTCACGCTGGTCCACGCGATCTTTCTCGGCTCCATCCTCCGAATGTCGCCTGAAACGGCGGCATTCAATCCCGTCGAGTTCAGGCCAGGAGCGCTCTCCATCGGCGCGTTTCTTCTGATCGGCTTCCTCTTCGATCTCGGCGGCATCCGGCGGCAGCCATTCCTCTGGATCACTGCGATCACCGGCATGATGTACGTGCGCGTGATCGTCATTCAGTTCGTGCTGGTGCTGGGCGTCGGCCTGATGACCATCTTCAATGCGCCGCCCCTCGCCATAGGCGTTTTTGTGATTTTGAAACTTCTGGCCGAGCTTCTCGGCACGCAGATCAAGGACGTACTCCCGACGAGCGACGATGATCTGCCGTTCGATGGCCAGGCACGGGCGCGACTGCTCGGTTCCTGATTATTGGAGCGCGATCGCTCGCGGAGTGGACGTTCTTCAAGGATTATCGGTAAACGCAGAAAGGCGCGTTGCGAAACACGCCCCACGCGATCAAGAGAATTGCCGCCGCCCAGCCCACCCATCGGTGGCGAGTCCATTGCGCGTCCATCAGTGAGCCAGCGGCCACGAAGGGCGCCATCAAAAAGAGCATGGGGTTGAGCCGGTACGCTTCCAGGAATCTGCCGTGAAGCAATTGGTGCAACGCACGCGTACCGCCGCAGCCTGGACACTCCAGTCCGGTGAGCGTGTGAAAAACGCAGCGCGGGTAGAAGCCGTGCAGCGACGGATCAAAACGGTAGACGATGACCGCGGCCAGCGCGACACAACTCGCGGCGATCCATCTAACTCTTGAAGGCATTGAACAATTGGAACCCGACGCCGAGGAGGTTGATCAGGACGCCGAGACCGAAGCCGATCCACGCCCACATTTTCGCCTTGTCGGATGCTGCCTGTGCGCCGGCGACGTCACCGGCAACGAGTTTTCCATTCACCTGGGCGGAGTAGACCACTGCCACGATGCCGAGCGGCAGGCAACAGCACAGGGTCACGAGGATCGACTGCACGAGGTAGTTGGGGATGTTCGGCGGCGGGCCGAACTGAGGGACCCGCCGGGCGCAGTTCGGGCAGGCGTTGGCATCATCGGGACGAGGCTGCCCGCAATTCGTGCAGTACATCACTTCGCTCCGCCGCCCGAATAACCGGCAGGGTATTGAATGAAGGTTCCGTTGACCATGACGATATCGTCGTCGAAGTTCGTCGTGCCGCCACGACCCGAGTACTTCTGCGGATTTTCATTCTCGAACTTCGCGTCCTTCCCCGCGCTGGCGATCACGTACGAATCGCACGGTCCGCTTCCGGCGGAGTTCCAGCAGTCGTATCGAAACAGGTTTCCCCAGCCATCTTTCGTCGGCAGCGGACCATGCACATAGGTGTTGGAGAGCTGCTGGGCAAGCTGATCGATGTGGATCGCGTCGGGATATCGCTTGTTGTTGTTCTCCGCGTACGCCTCGAGGGTGGCACCGATGGTTCGCATATCGGCGATGGTCCGGTGCTGCTTCGAGCGCTGCATCGCCGTGAGCAGATTCGGGATGGCCACTGCCGCGAGAATCCCGATGATCACAATCGCGATCACGCCGAACACGGCGACGACCGCGAGGATCGCCCCGGTATTCGTCCCCCCCTTCACGACGGGACGCGGAGCTCCGTTCGTCGGGCTGCCGCATGACGCACATGGTTTGTACGAAACCGCATCCACGGACGTGCCACAGTACGCACAGAAAGGCATATTGAATTGTTAGACTGATCCAATCTTATCACTGCGCCAGCGCGTGGCCGGTGAGGTGGGCAAGCTCCACGATCGGCAGGAAGAGGAGAGCACCGCCGATGGCAGTCAGAATCGCCGCGGCGCCTGAGGCTCGAAGAGCGGTCGTTCTCGGAGCACGTGTTCCAATCTACACCGCGGCCGGCTCGAGCTCAGGAGGAAGCTGCCGCTCGGGCCCTTCGGCGCGTGCACGCGTCCGTGCCACCAGCACGTAGATCGACGGCACCACGAACAGCGTGAAGCACGTTCCGATGATCATGCCGGTCACCAGCATGATGCCGATGCTGTTGCGCGCGCCTGCACCGGGGCCACGGGCGAAGACCAGCGGAAGATGGCCCATGACCGTGGCCGCGGTGGTCATCAGAATCGGGCGCAGCCGCGTACCGGAGGCCTCGATCACCGCGCCCAGCTTGTCGCGCCCTTCCATCTGCAACTGATTCGCGAACTGCACGATCAGGATGCCGTTGCGCGACACCAGGCCCACCAGCGTGATCAGTCCGACCTGGCTGTAGATGTTGATGGTTGTCAGCCCGAGAAA
>JBGPFD010000155.1:0-8142 GCA_041483175.1 Thermoanaerobaculia bacterium
CGTGCAGGCGATGGATGGCAGCATCAGTTTCGAAAGCGACCCGGGAAAAGGGAGCACATTTCATGTCGCCGTCAAGCTTCGGTATGACGCGATCGCCGGAGTCATTCCGCCGCAGTGGCAAAGCTCCCTCGCGGGTATTCGTGCTCTGGTCATCGAACCGCATGCCACTACGCGGGCGATCCTTTCGGAAATGCTCGCGGCGCACGGCATCACCGCGGAGGCGTACGGATCCGTCGCCGATGCGCTACAGCCGTCAATTCGCGAGGCATTCTCCTGCGTCATTGTCGATGCGGTGACGCTCGCGTCGACGCCTTGGATCTCCCCCGTGCCGGTCGTGCAGATCGTCGCTCCCGTCTCGGCACTCGTGGTTCCCACGGTGAGCGTGACCCGCCCCGTCGGTGAGCGCGAGCTGATCGAGGCCGTCGCCGTGGCCCTCGGGATCATCGACCGGCGGATGTCATTCACGCTCGAACGGCCCGTCGAGGGCGATCGGCCGCAATCGGTGCTGGTGGTCGATGATCATCCCGTAAATCTGGAATTTGCCTCCGAAGCGCTTCGCCGTCTGGGGCATAGCGTGGCGACCGCGGCGACCGGCCCCGAGGCGCTGCGGCTGCTGCAGGCGCGCGTGTTCGACGTCGCGCTCATCGATGTGCAGATGCCGGAGATGGATGGATTCGAAGTGGTGCGTCGGCTGCGCTCGATCGAGCGCGGCCATCACACGCGCGTGATCGCACTGACCGGGCACACCGACGAGGAAGATCGGCAGCGCTGCATTGCCGCGGGGATGGACAGCGTGCTGACCAAACCGCTGACGCAGAACCGGCTCGCGGCGGTCCTGCGGGGGCAGTCCCCGGAGCCGGAGGGCGACACGATCCTGGAGGCCGTCGGCGGGAACGTGAAGTTGCTGACGCGCGTGCGCGACGCCTTTCTTTCGCAGAGCCCACGGCTGCTCGACTCCATGCGCGACGCGGTTGCCCAACGCAACGCCGCTGAGCTCTGTCGCAGCGCGCACACCCTCAAAGGAGCGATCAGCAACTTCGGGATGGGCGAGGCGCTCGAAGCGGCCATTCGGATTGAGCAGGCCGGCAGGGATGGTGACTTCGAAGATGCCGCCGTCGTTCTGCCGCGGTTGGAGTCGACCGTCCGTGATCTTCAGGAGCGGATGTCCGCGGCGCTGGCAGCGGCAGCGCAGACGGCGGCGCAGGGCTGATTGCGCCGCCCTCTCATCATCCTCGGTATCGCTGCGTTCGCTCTGACTCTTGCCCTCCGTTTGAGAAACGAGACGGTGGCCATCTCGAACGGAATCCCACAACTGTCGCTGCTCGATGAGCTTTATCAGTTCAAGCGTATCGCCTACACGGCCGAGAACTTTCCCCGCGTTCTGGACTTCGATTCCGATCGCGGCGTGCGCGGAGAGTTCTGCCCCTGGCCTCCACTGTACGACTTTGCGGCCGGCGCCGCGGCGCGATTGCTCGGGGCGCACACCCCGCCCGAGGTTCTCGATCGCGTCGTCTGGTTCCCCCCGTTTTTCAGCGCCGCGTTCGTTGCCATCGCGGCGATTTGCATGGCCCGCTTCTTCGGATTGTGGCCGGCTGCCGCGCTGGCGCTCGCGCTGGCGATGTCTCCGTTCCTGATTGCCGAATCATCGATCGGGAACATCGATCATCACTTCCTCGAAGCGCCGCTGACCTTCGGCATCGTCCTCGCGACCTGTGCCGCTCTCCGGGGGGCGGATCGCAAACAGGGGATCGCGCGCGGAATCTGCCTCGGCGTGGCACTGATCGCGGCGCTGTACATCCGTACGGCGCTGCTGATCGCCGCGGCGATTGCGTTCGCGATCCTCTTCGCGTTGTCGGACGGTCTGGCCGCCGCGTGCGGTTTCGGGATGGCCGCGATCGCCGTTGCGCTCTATCGAATCACGCGCCTGCCGAGTTATCCGGACAGTGAATGGTTTCTCGGATGGAGTCACGCGGCGCTGCTCGCCGGAGCCGCGATGGCCAGCCTTCTGCTGTTCCTCCGCGGACGCTCGGCCGGGAATCGAATCGTCGCGCTGCTATGCGGGACAGCCCTCGTCGTTCTGACCCCCACAGCTCTCCCGGCGATCCTTTTCGGTTCCGAGTACCTGGGCGGCAATCCATGGTTCCGGACCATCGTGGAAGGGCAGCCGTTGTGGAACACGCCTCCCTTCGAGATCGTCTGGCGAATCGCCGGGCTCTCGACCGGAGCCATCTTCGTGTGGTTGCTGGTGATTCACGCGATCCGTCATCGCGACGCGGTGCGCGGCGCAATCGCCGTTTTTGCCGCCGCTTATCTGCTGCTGACAGTTTCGAGCGTTCGCTTCTGGAGCGTGGGCATTCCGCTTCTAGCGTTGGCAGCAGCCGTCTACGCCGCATCCATCCGCCGGCGAACTCTGGTGATTCTTGCGTGCGTCGCGGTTGCTGTGCCGCCGCTCGTGCAATTCGCCATCTGGCATCGGCGACCATTGCCGCCGGTCATCGGCCGCCAGGAACTGCCGTGGCTTCGCGCGGCGCTCGTACTTCGCGATCGGGCGGCGGCGGGGCGCGTTCTGGCGCCCTGGTCGATGGGGCACGCCATCGACGTCATCGGTCAGAAGCCGGTGATCATTGACAACTTCGGAGTCATGTCCGATGAGGTCGACTTCGAGCGCGCGCACGATGCGTTCCTCGCGTTGGATGAGGAGACGCTGCTTCGATACTGCGAAGGGGCGGGCGTGCGGTTCGTCGTGCTGGATAATCCTCTCTACGGCCTCCAGGGCGTCGCCGCGACTCTCGGCATCGACCCGTCTCGATTCGTGCTGACGAACGCGCGAGGGGAGCCGACGGGCGTGACTCGGCTGGCCACCCGGACATGGTGGTGGCGCGCGTACTACGGGCGAGGGCCTTTCCGCAATTTGCGGCTGATCTATGCGGACCGGCAGCCGTCGTGGGAGGGAACTCCCGTGTTCCGCGGGCCCGCAGTCATGATCTATGAAGTGGAGCGGCGGCCTCTCAGGCCGACGACGGGCTGAGAGTCGATCGCTCCACCGTCCTCGGCGTTCTTCAGAAAAAACGACAAAGACTCCAGATTGATGCGGAGATCGACGCTCTTGAGCTTGACCTTCCCTTGCGCCCGCAACTGTACGGGAGCGAAGTTGAGGATGGCGTTGAGTCCGGCGGCAACAAGGCTCTCGTAGACGTTCTGGGCAGCATCGGCGGTGACGGCAATGATGCCGATCTCCACGCCGTTTTCGCTGACGATTCGCGCAAGATCCGCATAGGGCAGCACGGGAATGCCGCTGCGCGACGTGCGGCCGATCTTCGCCGGATCGACATCGACCAGCGCGGTGATGTGAAAGCCGTTGTCGTTGAATCCCCGATAGTCGGCGAGAGCCATGCCGAGGTTTCCGGCGCCGGCGATGACCACTTTGCGGCTGCGGTCGATGCCCAGTTCGCGGATCAGATGCTCCTTCAGCCGCGACACGTCGTAGCCGACGCCGCGGGTGCCGAACTCGCCGAAGCAGGCGAGATCTTTCCTGATCTGTGCCGAGTTCAGATGGAAACGCTCCGCCAGCTCCGCCGAGGAAACGGTCTTCTGGTGGATCGACTCGAGATAGGTAAGGCAGCGAAGATAGACCGACAGCCGTCCGGTGGTCAGCTCGGAAATCGCATCGCGTTCGGGCGCGGCACGGCGAGTGGTCATAGGGATCTAAGGCAGCATCGCGCGCGCGGCCGCGCCGGCCCGTTCGAACAGCGGAGTGGGGAAAATTCCGATGAGGAAGATTCCGGCCATGGAGATCGCCAGCCCGGCCGTGGCGAAGATCCCGCCAACGGGCACGACCGAACCCTCGGGCGCTTCCTTCATGTACAGGAAGTACACCACCCGCAGATAGTAGTAGACCGAGACGATGCTGGTCAGAATGCCGATCAGAGCGATGGTCAGGTGCCCGGAATCGACCGCCGTCCTGAAGATGAAAAATTTGGCGATGAAGCCGGCCGTCGGCGGAAGCCCGGAGAGCGAGAACATGCAGACGGTGAGCGCGAGACCGAAGAATGGATGCCGGAATCCGAGGCCGGCGATGTCGTCGAGCGTCTGCGGATCGTTCTGATTCTTTCCCAGCATGGACACGACGCCGAACGCGCCGATGTTCATCAGGGCATAGACAATGGTGTAAACGGCGATGGCGGCGATCGCTTCCTCGCCGACGCTGAGCAGGGCGATCAGCATGTAGCCGACATGGGCGATTCCCGAGTAGGCCAGCATCCGTTTGAGGTCGCGCTGGGCGATGGCCACCGCATTGCCGATGATCATCGACAGGATCGACAGCGTGGCGATCATCTTCAGCCAGACCGTATGTTCCAGCAGCGGCGTCATCGCCATAAGCAGGCGAATGACGGCGATCAGCGTTGCGGCCTTCGGTGCGACCGACAGCCATCCGGAGACCGGTGACGGTGCGCCCTGGTACACGTCGGGAGCCCAGCCATGGAACGGGGCCGCCGCGAGCTTGAACCCCAGTCCCGACAGCAGCAGGACGAAGGCGATCGTCAGCAGCGGGTCGCGGGCACTCGCGGTGGCAAAGACCTTCGACATGGCGGCGAAGTTCGTCGATTGTGTCGCGCCGTAGAAAAGCGCCGTTCCGTAGAGGATGAACCCGGTGGCGAACGCGCCCATGAGGAAATACTTCAGGCTCGCTTCGTTGGAGACTGGAATGCGGCGGTGATATCCGACCAGCACGAAGATGCAGATCGACAACAGTTCCAGCCCGAGGATGACGATGAGCAGGTCGAGGCCTTTGGCCATCATCATCATGCCGACCGTGGCCCACATCAGCAGCGCGTAGAACTCGCCTCCCTCAATCTGCTCCCGCTCCAGGTACTCGCGGGCGAAGAGCGTGGCCAGCATGGCCGCCAGAAGGAAGGTGATATCGAAGATGCGCGTGATTCCGCTGATTTCGTACGTGCCGCCGAAGAACGTGCCGCCGCGCACCGCGTTCTCGGAAAAGCCGCTGACCATGAACACCAAGAGCCCGAGCGGCGCCGTGGCGTTGCGTAATCGCGGAGCGAACGCGGAGAAGAGGATCAACAGCAGCCCGCCGACGCTGAGGATGATCTCGGGCAGAATGGCGTTGACCCAGCCGGGTTCGATCAGGGGCTGCAGGGTCATCGCGGCCCTCCAACGTGGCGCCGACTCTTAGCCGGCGCGGACGGGCTAAGAGCCCCTCCCGCATCCGCCACCATCGCCTGTCCCCGCTGGCCGCCGCCCTGCACGATCGTCAGAACCTGTTGCACGCTCGGCGTCATTTTCCGCAGGAAGATGTTCGGGTAGACGCCGATCCAGACCATAGCGATCAGCAGCGGCACCATGGCAGCGATCTCGTTCCAGCGGAGGTCAGGGATGAAGCGGTTCTCCTCGTTGGTGATCGGCCCGAAGAAAACGCGCTGGACGAGCCAGAGGAGATAGATCGCGGCGAGGATCACGCCGCTCGCGGCGATCACCGCGGCGGTCGGATGGGTCTTGAACGAGCCGGCAAGGATCAGAAACTCGCCGACGAAACCGTTGAGCCCCGGAAGGCCGACCGAGGAGAGCGTGGCGATGACGAAGAGCGTCGCATACAGCGGCATCGTCGCCGCAATTCCGCCGTAGTCGGCGAGCAGGCGCGTGTGCCGGCGCTCGTACAGCACGCCGACGAGAAGGAAGAGCGCGCCAGTCGAAAGGCCGTGGTTGACCATCTGCAGGATCGACCCCTCGACCGAGGTTTGATTGAAAGCGAAGATGCCGAGCACCACAAAGCCGAGGTGCGAGACCGACGAGTAGGCCACGAGTTTCTTCATGTCGGGCTGCACCCAGGAAACAAGAGCGCCATAGATCACGCCAATGACTGCGAGCGCGATCATCAATCCGGAGTATTTCGCGGCGGCGTCGGGAAAGAGCGGCAGACAGAATCGGATGAAGCCGTAGGTCCCCATCTTCAGCATCACGCCGGCGAGGATGATCGATCCGCCGGTTGGCGCTTCGACGTGCGCGTCGGGCAGCCATGTGTGCAGCGGGAAGAGCGGCACCTTGATTGCAAAAGCGAGAGCGAATGCACCGAACAGAATCGCCTGTGTGTGCATCGGAAGAACCAGACCGTAGAGGTCATTGATGGCAAAGTTGGGAATGCCGGTCCGGTGAACCTGGAGAAAGCCGAGATCGATGATTCCGAGGAGCATCAGCAGCGATCCGGTCACCGTGAAGAGGAAAAACTTGATCGCCGCGTAGATACGGTTTGGTCCACCCCAGACGCCGATCACCAGGTACATCGGGAGCAGCGTCAGTTCGAAGAAGACGTAGAAGACCACCAGGTCGGTGGCTGCGAACACGCCGATCATCGCCGCTTCCATGATCAGGAAGGAGATCACGTACTCCTTCGGGTGCTTATGAATCGAGTTCCATGACGAGAGCAACGCCACCGGCGTCAGCAGCGTGGTGAGCAGGACGAGCCAGAGCGAGATGCCGTCGACGCCGAGCGCGTACCGAATCCCCCACTGCGGGATCCAATCCTTCACCTCGACGAGCTGATATCCCGGCACCCCTTCCTGAAACTGCTGCAACATCGTTAGGGAGATGACGAACGTCGCGAGCGAACCAAGCAGGCCGACTGCCTTGATGGGATTGACGGCGTCGCGGGGAAAGAACGCCAGGACCACCGCGATGGCCACCGGCAACCAGATGATCCAGCTCAACAGATTCGTCATGGTTTCCCGACCCCAACGCGACCGCCAGCCTGTAGGGCACGGTTGCGCCGTGCCGCACCCCGAGGGTGTTCAAATGTTGAGGATTCGGCACGGCGCAGCCGTGCCCTACAAGACGCCTTCATACGAACACCCACACGAACACCACCACACCGAGGAAGAACATCAGCGCGTAATTACGGACGTTGCCGGTCTGGAAGAAGCGCAGGAGATCGCCGATCGCTGCGACGACGTACCCGAGCAGCGCCAGGGTGCCGTCGATGAACCCGTCGATTCCGCGCCAGAGGAAGCGCGAGAAGCGCTCCAACGGAGTGACTACGGTTTCATCGTAGAACTCGTCGACGTAATACTTGTTCGCCAGCGTGCGCGCCAGCCCCGGCGTGGCGCGGACCATGGCTTCATCTCCGGCAAGTTGCGGGACCTTGTACCGCGACATCGCCAGCCACCAGCCGGCGATGGCCAGCAACGTGGAGACGAGCGCCACGCCGATCTCCGTCGCTGCCGGGATCTCGACGATGCCGGCGACATTAGGCAGGTGCGTCACCACCGGATGCAGCCACGTCTCGATGACGTTGATCGGATACACGCCGAACACCTGCGGCAGTCCCAGCAGGCCGCCGACGAGCGACAGCCCGCCGAGAATCCAGAGCGGGATAGTCATCGACGGAGGCGACTCGTGCAGGTGGTGTTCCTCCTCGTGCGTTCCTCGGAAGTCGCCGTAGAACGTCAGGTAATACAGCCGGTACATGTAAAACGCTGTGAAAAATGCGGCGATCGTGCCGAGGGCCCACACCAGAATGCGCAGCCCGACAGGGAGATATGGCGTGGCGAATGCCGAAGCCAGGATTCCGTCCTTGGAGAAGAAGCCCGAGCCCAGCGGCAGCCCGGCGATAGCGAACGTCGCCCATTGGAACGTGCGGAACGTCTGCGGGATGCGCGCCTTCAGCCCGCCCATCCCGCGGATGTCCTGCTGCCCGCTCATGGCATGAATGACCGATCCCGCGCAGAGGAAAAGGCAGGCCTTGAAAAACGAGTGCGTGACGAGGTGGAAGATGCCTGCGGTGAAGGCGCCAACGCCGACGCCGATGACCATGAAGCCGAGCTGCGAGACGGTCGAGTAGGCGAGCACCTTCTTGATGTCGTTCTGGCGGATGGCGATCGTCGCGGCCACGAAGGCCGTCAGCGCGCCGATGATGGCCACGACCATCATCGCCGTCGGAGAGAAGCGATAGAGCACGTTTGAACGCGCGATCATGTAGACGCCCGCGGTGACCATCGTCGCGGCGTGGATCAGCGCGGAGACCGGCGTCGGCCCTTCCATCGCGTCCGGCAGCCAGACGTAGAGCGGAATCTGCGCGCTCTTGCCGGTCGCGCCGACGAAGAGGAAGAGGCAGATGAACGACAGCACGCCGAA
>JBGPFD010000156.1:0-8115 GCA_041483175.1 Thermoanaerobaculia bacterium
CAATCACGGACACGCTCGATCTGCACCCGTTTCGCCCCGAGGAGGCGCGCAGCGCGGCGCTCGAATATCTCGAAGAGGCGCGCAGCCGCGGATTCCGCCAGGTGCGCCTGATCCACGGCCGCGGGGTCGGTATGCAGCGGGCGAATGTTCAGGCCCTGCTGCGGAAGCTTCCGTGGGTCGAGGATTTCTGGGACGAGGCTTCACTGGGGGCCACCGTGGTAGTCCTGAGTGCTGAGGCGTAGCGCACGGCTGCGCCGTGCCGCACCCGCGGAGAAGGGCACGGCGCAGCCGTGCCGTACGACGGTTTAACAGCATCATGTCCACGTCGTTCGAGGAATTCAGGCGCGTGCAGACGAGTAAACCGAGTAAGACGTTCCCCGGAAGTGTCAGCCGCAGATCAACTGATAGGCGCCGATGACGTCGTCCTGCACGTCATCGAGATCAGCTTTCATCTTGCCGATGGTCTTCTGGAACTCGGGATCACTCTGGAGCGACTGGGCCCACGGATGTTTCACCCAGGCGTACCAACTGTGATTGCTCAACGCGGCGGCGCGCTGGACCCACGCGACCGCTTTCTGCTTCTCGCCGATCTTGGCGTAGCAGAGTGCCTGCCGCATGGCTGCCCAGTGATTGCGGCTCGCGTCGGCTTCGAATGATTGCAGCGCGGCTTCGCATCCGGTGCGGTCGCCGTTCGCCGCGGCGATCATGGCCTTCAGACTCTTGCCGAGGTAGTGATTCGGCACGAGGGTGCTGACGCGGTTCGCCTCTTCGGACGCCGACGGAAGGTTGCCGAGGAGGATGAAGGCGTTCGCGCGGATATCGTGCCCGGCGAGTTCCGTCTCCTTGCTGGCGAGCGCCGCCTGCGCGTTCTGCAGCGCCCCTTCCGGGTCGACGGCGTTGACGTACCAGTATCCGCGGGACTTCGCTTCATTCGAATTTGGATCGAGGCGGAGCATGCGATCGCCGACGCACTGCGACTTCTGCGTATCACCGACGGAGACGAAGTAGGTCGCAAGATTGTTAAGGGCCTCCGCCTCGTTCGGATTCAGGCGCAGCGCGGCAAGGTTCTCGCGCATCGATTCCGGAAAACGATCGGCGAAGCGGACGAAGGCGCGTCCGAGCGCCAGATGTGCCCGCGGCAGGTTGGGATCGAGTCGCACCGCCTGCCGGGCGTACCACTCCGCTTCGTGCGCCACGTCGGGATCGGTATCGAGCGCGCGTGCCTGACCGAGCGACAGCGCGATGGCCAGGTCTGCATAGGCGGCGGCGAAGCCCGGATCGAAAGCGATGGCCCGCCTCAACGCGGCGATCTGCGCCTTGTGCTCGGCCGGAACGAGGCTCCCGTTCACTGCGCGCGCCTTGAGGTATTCCTCGTACGCCTTCGGATTCGACGAGCGCGGCTCCGAGCCGCGGCTCACAGGCTGCACGCCGAGTTTGCGGTTGAGCGCGGTGACCGTGTGCGCGGAGACCTCGTCGATCAGCTTGAGCAGATTCTGACGGCGGCCGTCGATGGTATCCGCCCAGACGTTGTAACCCGTGCGCGAATCGGTGAGCTGCAGGTTCACGCGCACCAGATCTCCCGCGGCGAGGAAGTGGCCTTCCAGCAGCCCGTCGACGTGCAGCTCCTCCCCGGCGGTTTTTGGATCCATCTTGCTGTTGCGGAATCCGACGACCGCCGACGTCGGCCGGACGTTCAGCGACGGTATCTGCTGCAGGCTCGTCACCAGCGCGTCCGCAAGGCCGATGGAGAGAAAGTCGTCGCGCGCGTTGCCGGCAATGTTCACGAGCGGCAGAACGGCGACCGAGCGAATCGGCGGGGGAGGCGCCGGTGGCGCGCTGGCCACCGCCCCTCCGCCCGACCCCATCTGCGTGAAGTAGATCGCCAGAACGATTACCACGAAGGCTGTGGCGGCGATGATCAGTCGCGGCCACTGTGGCTGCTTCACCGTCCGGCCTATCGAGCTGTGCAGGCCCGGCGGAATGGAATGGCGAGCCGTTGGCGTGCTGAGCTCGTCGAGATCGGATTGCATCGCGCGCGCGCTCTGGTAGCGGTCGGCGGGATTCTTCTGCAGCAGTTTTCCGATGATCTTCGCCGCAGCGGGAGGAAATGCAGAATCGAGCGGCACGAACGGCTCCGGTTCCGTGTCGCGGATTTTCTCGAGCACCAGCAGCGGCCCTTCTGCGTTAAAGGGCAACTGGCCGGTGGCCATCTGATAGAAGAGGATGCCGAGCGAGAAGAGATCGCTGCGCTCATCCGCCGGTTGCCCGCGAGCCTGCTCCGGCGAGACGTAGTGCAGAGTTCCGAACACATGGCCGGTCGTCGAATCGACGGAGATGGTGATGTCGCGATGGAGCGCCTTTGCCAGCCCGAAATCGAGGATCTTCACCTGCCCGGAAGGCTCGAGGATGATATTGGCGCTCTTCAGGTCGCGGTGGACGATCCCCTCGCCGTGTGCTGCCGTCACGCCCGCGGCGATCTGCCTCGCGATGTTGAGGAACTCGGCGGCCTCGAGAGGACGGCGGCGGATTCGCTGCGCCAGCGTTTCCCCTTCGCAGTACTCCATGACGATGAACGGAACGCCTTCGTTCTCGCCGACCTCATAGATTGTGGCCACGTTCGGATGTCGGACCGATGCGCCTGTGCGCGCTTCTCGCAAGAAGCGGGCTCGGCGCTCTTCGCTGGCGAGATCCTCAACGTGCAGGACCTTCAGCGCCACGGGACGGTCGAGGCGCGAGTCGCGAGCGAGGTAAACCGTTCCCATCCCACCTTTTCCGAGGATGCGCAGGACCTCGAAACGATCGAATGCCTGTGGGGTTTCCGTCATTGGGCGACCGGGGCGATTCTACAGCGACGAGAAATACAAAATCGCGATTTTCGATTGCAGAGCGAACATGACCGAAACCGCTCCCGTGGAGTTTCGCGAAGACCGCGTCCCGTTGGCGGGAATGGCCGAGGCCGTCGAGGAGCTGGTCGAACTGTACGGCGGCGAGATCGAGTCCGCCGACGAGCGGCTCCGGCGCTTCGTCCTCCCGCTGCGCCGCGGCGTGGCCGTGGCGGGGGGAGTGGAGTGCACGCTTTCCTGGGCCGTCGAGGAAGGCGATCAGGCGACGCTCACGCTCGTCTGCAACCGCGACGTCGACGCGCCGAAAGCGCAGCGCATCGCGCTGCTGATTGTTGGCGTCTTCGGTGCGTTCTTGTTCACCATCTGGCCATTTTTCGGAAAAGCGAGCACGCAGGTGGGAACCATGGCCTGGGTCGGCGGCCTGATCGCCCTGACCGTCTATTTTCTGACGCTGAAGCGGAGCTCGGGCGGGATCGCCTACGATTTTCTGCAGCGTCTGGCGAAACGCCAGCGAACTACAACCGGTCCGTGAGAATCGTCTTGGCGATGGTGGCGAGCTGCATGTTCGACGTCCCTTCGTAGATCTTTCCGATCTTCGAGTCGCGCCAGAACTTCTCCACCGGGTATTCTTTCGTGTAGCCATTGCCGCCAAAGGCCTCGACCGCGAATGAGGTCACGCGCTCGCACACCTCGGAAGAGAAGAGCTTGGCCATTGCCGCTTCGCGCAGAAACGGCTTGCCGGCGTCTTTCAGGCGCGCCGCGTTATAAACCATGAGGCGCGCCGCCTCGAGTTGCGTCGCCGCATGCGCGATCTGGAACTGGATAGCCTGAAAGTCGGCAATCGGTTTTCCGAACTGCCGGCGCTCCTTGGAATAGGCGATGGCGTACTCCAGCGCGCCGCGCGCGACGCCGATCATCTGCGCGCCGATGCCGATGCGCCCCTCATTCAGCGTCTCGATGGCGATCTTGTAGCCCTTTCCTGGCTCACCGAGGACGTTTTCCTTCGGAACGCGGCACTCTTCGAGGATCAACTCGCACGTCGACGAGGCGCGAATGCCGGTCTTGTCTTCCTTCTTGCCGACGGAAAAGCCAGGGAAGTCGCGCTCGATGAGAAACGCCGTGATCCCTTTGTATCCGGCGTCGGGATTCGCGTTGGCGAAGACGATGAAGACTCCCGCCTCGGCGGCGTTGGTGATCCACAGCTTGCGGCCGTTCAGCACCCAATGGTCGGCTTTTTCCTCGGCCCGCGTGGCGAGAGCGAAAGCATCCGATCCGGAGCCTGCTTCCGAGAGCGCGTAAGCGCCAACGGTATCGCGCGACAGCATCGCCAGATACTTCGACTTCTGATCGTCATTCCCCCAGCGGAGGATGGCGTTGTTCACCAGGGTGTTTTGCACGTCGACGATAACGCCGCAGGAGGCGTCGACGTGGGAGAGCTCCTCGACGACGATCACGGCGTTGAAGAACGTCGAGCCGGCGCCGCCCCACCGCTCAGGGACCTCGATCCCCATGACCCCGAGGTCGAAGAAGCTGGCAATGAGGTCTTTGGACATCGCCCCGGCGTGGTCCATCTCGTGAACGAGCGGGCGGATTTTCTCGATGGCAAAGTCGCGCACGCTCTGCTGGAACATCTGTTCCTCTTCGGAGAGGAGCGTGAGCGGCGCGCCGGGAAGGACTTCAGTGGTTTGCGTGGTCATGCGGGCGCCTCCGGGATCGGCGCGAATCATAGCTGATGTTTCACGGTTATCATCGTGAAGCGCCGCGCGCTGTAGGGCACGGCTGCGCCGTGCCGTATTCTGGGGTTCGGCACGGCACAGCCGTGCCCTACTGATCCAGCCCCCGTGGCGGAATTGGCAGACGCACGGGATTGAGAATCCACCGCCACGTCAACAATGACGGTCGAGGGAGGCGAGATCGCCGGGACCGTGTCAGGTTTGTCCGATCTGGTTGCCCAATGCAGCCACCGAAATGCTGGACTTCTTCCAGGAGATCTTTCAGTTCGTGGCGCTACCGAACGGCTCGTGCGCTGCTTGATGCGCTCGCCGGTCAGCCATGAATGGTTGGACTTCGATCCCGCCGAAAAGCGGCTGCGGGTAAGACGGAACCCCTCTTCCCGCCATTCACTTTTCCGCCGGCCGGTTGGGCGGTCGTCGACCGGTCTGAACTCCGCACTGCGCCGCTGCCCTACTTGAGGTTCTGGATTATCGCGCTTTGGGTGGATGCGGCCGCCTTCATGACGTTGCTTATCATGGTTTCGAGCTTGCTTTTCTGGTCCATCAACCTCTGCAAGGAAAGCATCTCCTGGTCGTTCAGCTCGTTCATCCCGTCGAGCTTGCCTTTCAGGTCGCCGGCGAGGGCCCTGAGCTGCTGGACGTTCGTCGGTTCGCGGACGGTGAGGGTCGCGCGGGTGCGGGTGTGCCTCAACGCGGCCGCCGCTTCCATCATGGCCGTCTGATAGCCGCCGCAGCTCGGCGGAACACAGGGCGCCACGTCCTTCACGCCAGCGTTCTGGGCCACATCCTTATTCACCCTGGAGACGAGGTCTCGGAGCTTCGCCTTGGCCGCCGTCATTGCTTTCACCTCTGCCATGACAGCTTTGAGGTCTTGGTCCATGTCCTTGGTCGCCTGCATCATCACGAGCAACGCCATCGTCTCGATATCCCCGGCCCCAAGCGACTGCCCCGCGAAGCGCGCCTGGACGGCGGCGCGCAAGGCCCCCTGGTCAACTGGCGCCTGGCGCAGCTTCCTGGACTGTTCGTCGATCCACAGACGGACGCTCGGCTGAAGCTTCACCGCTAGCTGCGCATGCAGCGCCGCCGTATTAGGGGGGACCGCCGCCAGACGTGCGATGTCAGCCCCACTTACCACGCCTGGTAACAACGCCGCCAGCGTCACCACCATCGGGAACCTTCGTGTAATCTTCACTCCGCCATCTCCAGCAAGACGTTCAACCCACTTCGCCTTCCCATCTTAGCTCTCCTTGTTCGGAAACGTGCTGCGGGCGATGAACCGCTATGACGATGCGGCACCGGCGTAATGGTCGCGCGATCACGTTCTTCTCAGGTCAGTGGCGCGAAGGCGCTGCGATTGCCCCGGCAGTGTCAGTTTGGGCGCTTTGGGGCGGGGCGCGTAAAGGGGCGCCATAAAAGATATGCTTGCACCACTCATCCGCCAATCGGCCTTCGTCGCATGGAGGAACACATGCTCAACTCGCGCCCACGTCTGCTCATCCTCGCATTCTTGCTGGCGCTCGCTGCGCCGGACTTTGCTGAAGACAAGTGCACCGTGAAGGCCGTTCTCGGCGGCAAACCGGTAACGATGAAAAACTGCGCCGTGGCCCTTTACGATAGCGAGAACAGCGTGACGCTGTATTTCTCCGACAGTCCCTTCACGGCCAAAGAGATCGAGGCATTCCAGGAGTCCTCCAACCCGTCGGACAAGGACGCGGCTGGAAAGCCGCGGACGACGATCCATTTTGCGTTCTGCCCAGGTGGCGGGAAACCGGTGATGAACCCCGCCGCGGTGAAGCATGTGGAGATGAGCGTGAGCGTCGCCAGCTCGCCTTTTCTGGGATTTCAGAATACGTACGAACTGCCGAAGGACAAGGACATCGTGAAGATCGAGAAGCTTTCGGGCGACCTGAAGTTGGGTGGAAAGGTCACGGGCCGGATCACCGGTGGGAGGATGAGCGACGGGAAGAAGTATTCGTGGGAGGCCGACTTCGATATGAAGTTGCCGAAGAAGTCCTCGTTCGGCGGACAAGGGTGCGGCAGCTGAGGCTGCGGACTCGGACATTGCCCGGATAGCGCTATTTCGCCGGTTCATTCTCAATCACTTGCACGCGTAACCGGTTCCGCACCCGCTACCGCACGTGACGCGCGTCTAGCCAAGAACCTCTGCGCCATCCGCTAGGCAGTATCGGGGTCGATGTTTGATGACGCCGAGGTTGATTGCACGGTCGCGCAGCTCACCACGAGGCGCGCCGACAATTCCACGAGCCGCGTCAATTCACGAACGGCCGTGAGCGCCCCCCGGTAGTCCTTCTTGCCTTCGGCGTGCGCCTGGAGCCGTCTCGCTTCGGACTTGAGCTTCTGGACCTCCGCGAGGATGGCATCGCCGGCCTGCACCTCGCGATCGTTCGCCGCTTCGAGCGCCTTTTGAGCGGCCGCCGGTACGTGGAGCTTGATGGGTTTCTGGATCGTGGTCTTCGACTTGTCGAACTGCTTCGCGATCTCCCGAAACGCCACGCCGGCGACGTGGGCCGCTTCGATCTCGGCGCGCTGGGGATGGTGGCAGACGGTGCAACGAGTGTTGGGCATCGTCAATCTGTCCCCGCTCCTGTCCTGTGCCTGTTCTGTCCCCGTTCTGGAAATGAATCAACATGAACAGACGAAATTCGAAAAGCGCGAAAACGTTGGTAAGTGCCTGATTCTTTGCGATCGTCGTATGCTGCGTCGTGTAGCCCCCGTGGCGGAATTGGCAGACGCACGGGACTTAAAATCCCGAGCTCCGCGAGGGGCGTGCCGGTTCGAGTCCGGCCGGGGGCACCAGCAACGCGAAGGCAGAAAGCAGAAGGCAGAAGGCAGAAGTTAGAAGGTCTGGATATTGACCGCGGTGATCCCGCGGATCGATTGAACCGCTTCGGAAAAAGAAAAGGGCGCCTTTGCAGGCGCCCTTCCGGGGTGGGAGCTAAGAAGAACTCGCCCCCTCAGGTTTACTAGAACAATCCATCGAACGCAGTACCTCCTCCCCCATGAATTTCCGGCGGACCCGCGACAAGCGTCACGTCCATGGTCATGACCCACCTCGCCGACGTCACGGACCGGATCGACCGCTCCAACTCGCCCCGGGGTGGAGGGGAGGAGCGGGAACTTGATGTCTTGTTAAAAGAGCGCGCGGCCGTCTGCCGCCTTCGTTGTTCGTACTGGATAAGCGCGGCTCCGGTGACTTTTATTGCAGCCAGCGGACCCTTTCGTTCGATGGACTTATGATGCGGTTTTTCGTTGCAAATAGCAATGACAATTCCGTGACTTGCAGACGCAGCTGGGCGAAAAAACCGTGTGCTACCATTCCGGTTTTCCGGAGCCATTCGCCCCATGAAACGAATTGTTTGCATCCTCGCGTGCGCCTTGGTGTACGCATCGGTTCTTTCTGCGGCAGCAGTAAGCGGGATGGTCAGCTTTATCACCAAACGCGGCCAGCATCCCGTGGTGAACGAAACGCTGGTGTGGCTCGAGCCGGCCAGCGGACGCGCGCCGCGGGTCGCCCGGTC
>JBGPFD010000157.1:0-8092 GCA_041483175.1 Thermoanaerobaculia bacterium
CCGGTGCAATTCGGCTGGCTCACGTTCCTGTGCGGCGGCTATCCGATGGCCCGCTTCTTTCACTTTTGGATCACAGTCGTGTACGTCGTCTTCTTCATCGTGCACATGGGCCAGGTGATCAAGAGCGGATGGAACAATTTCCGGGCGATGATCATCGGAGTCGAGGTGGTCCATGACTGATGAACCGGAGCCAGAAGGTGTAGGGGCCGGCGTCCCCGCCGGCCCTAGGGTGGGCGAGACGCCCGCCGCTACACCGGACGCCGAGAACGATGCCGCGGTCGACCGCCAGGTGCGGCGGCTTTCGCGGCGCGGATTCCTGGTGGCCGGCGTCGGCGCCGCCGCGGCGTTCGGGGCATGGAAATGGCTCGGCTATGCGGCGCGCATCGGCGACGTTCCGTGGCCGCTGCGCCGCGGGTTCGAGTTCAACGAGAAACTTTCCGAGGCCTGGTTCCGGCCGTCGCGCCTGACGCGCACCTTTCCGTCGTCGGCGATCACGCAGGCGCGCATCAACGGCGGGATCGGTCTCGATCGGAATGACGACACGGGAACATGGCGGCTTCACATCGAGGGCATCGACGGGCATCCGCCCGCCGTCCTGACGCTCGACGAAATCAAATCGCTTCCGCGATTCGACATGATCACCGAGCTGCGCTGCATCGAAGGCTGGAGCATCATCGTCCACTGGACCGGCGCGCGGCTCTCCGACCTGATGGCGAAGCTCCCGCCGCCGCGCGGCACGCGCTACGTTGCCATGGAAACGCCCGGCCGCGGGTACTACGTCGGGCTCGACATGCAGAGCGCGATGCACCCGCAGACGCTGCTGGCGTACGAGCTGAACGGGCAGCCGCTGGCGTGGCAGCACGGCGCGCCGCTGCGCCTGGCCATCCCCGTGAAGTACGGGATCAAGAACATCAAACGCATCGGCACGATCCGTTACACGAATGTGCGCCCCGCCGATTTCTGGGGCGAGCGGGGATACGACTGGTATTCCGGACACTAAATGTCAGGTCTTAGGCGCGGCGGGCGTCTGCTCTTTACGAAACCCATAAGGGCAGTGCCGGCATCCCGATTCGCAACAGGTGCCGCGCTTGCGCAGGTACTTCTCCGTGAAGACGATGTACGGGCCTTCGCGGTAGAAGTCTTCCCCTTCCACCAGCTCGGTCATCGGCTCCTCCGGCATCGCCGGATGATAGTTCCGATGGGATGCAAACCGATGCGAACGCTGCGCGCGATCCTTCAGGCCGCCGGCGTTTTGGACCGCGTTTCGGTGAAGGTCATGCAGCAGTGATGCAGAGCCGTAACGTTGAAGGTCGTTCTGAGGTAGTACGCTGCTCGCGCGGAGGATTTATGAGACGTTGGATCAGCGTTGCCGCGGTGCTGGCGATGGCCATGGCCGCGACCCTCGTGGGAGTCGCGCGGGCAGAGAGCAGCCAGCCGCAGCTGACGGTCGTCTACTACTACCTGCCCGGGTGAGCGATCTGCGCAAAGGTGAAGACCGCCGTGAGCGGTCTGGAGAAAGAATTTCCGGGAGCGGTGAAGGCGGAAAACCTCAACGCAAAGGATCCCGAATCGCAGAAGGTCATCAAAGAGGCCGGATTCAAGTACCACGGCCTCATCATTCGCAACACGAAAGACGAGATCGTCTTCAAGCAGGCCGATCACACCGTGAACATGGACGAGGTGCGCGCGGAGATCCGCAAGCTACTCGGGGGATCATGAATTGGCTGTGGCGGGAGGATTCGAACCTCCGACCAACGGATTAACAATCCGCCGCTCTACCAGCTGAGCTACACCACAACGCGTCGAAGGCCATGCATGGTCGCCGATCGCTCACAAAGTTGTCAACCTTGAGATCTTGTTTCGACACGACAACGGCTGATAGGCTGCGATGATCATTCGGAGGAACGATGCGTAGCAGACTCATCCTGATCGCTGCAGTTCTCTTCGCGGCCCTGCCGGCATTCGCCGCCGAAGGCCCCGCCAGCCGCACCTTCGACGCCACGTACACCGCGACGATTCGCAACATCCCTGCTGACGCGGGAGTGCTCAACGTCTGGATTCCGCTGCCGACGACGCGCCCCGAGCAGGCCATCACCGATGTGATCATCGATTCTCCCTATGACTGGAAGCGGCTCAAGGAGAGCGAGTTCGGCGACGAATACGCGTTTGCCAAGATCCCCGCGCCATTGACCGGCGAGCTGACCGTTCGCGTCCGCTTCCACGGCACGCGCCTCGCGGTGGCCACCGAGCGCATCGCCAATGTGCGGCTGAGCGCAAGCGAGCGCCGCCGCGCGTTGAAAGCCGACCGTCTGGTAACCCTCTCGCCGAGGATTCGGAAGCTCGCCGACGAGTTGACGCTTGGAAAAAGCACCACCATGGAGCAGGCCCAGGCGATTTACGAGTATGTCGTCACCCACATGAAGTACGACAAGACCATTCCCGGATGGGGGAACGGCGATACCGAGCGCGCTTGCGACATCCGCGCCGGCAACTGCACCGATTTCCACTCGCTCTTCATCTCGCTGGTGCGCGCCAGATCGATTCCCGCGCGCTTCACCATCGGCTTCCCTCTGCCGAAGGAAACCGACGGCACCATCACCGGCTATCACTGCTGGGCGGAGTTCTACGTGCAGGGGAAGGGATGGATTCCCGTCGATGCCAGCGAAGCCTCGAAGTCATCCGATCCCGCCGTGCGCGCGTTTCTGTTCGGCAACCTCGGAGTCGATCGCGTGGGGTTCACCATGGGCCGCGACTTGACGCTTTCGCCCGCGACGGCCGAACCGGTCAACTTCTTCATCTATCCGCGAGCGGAGGCGAAGAACAAAGCCGTCGGCGCGCCGACCGTGACCCTTGAGGTGCACGATGTGAAAGGCGGTTCGGCGGTGACCTCCGCGGCCGAGCGGTAAGACTGCGTTCAGTCGTGCGAAGTGCCCGCGCTGTCGAGGCCCCATTCCGAATATTGACGCTTCCGGCGGCGTTCACTAGACTCGCCCATCCGTTTCGGGGCGACGTAGCCAAGTGGTAAGGCAGAGGTCTGCAAAACCTTCATTCGCCGGTTCGACTCCGGCCGTCGCCTCCATTCCAGCTCCGCACAATTTCAGCTTCGAATCGACCGTCGTTTCCCACGGGTGGTATCTCCTCGCGCCATTTCGCTGGTCGCGGAAGGAGAAAACCCTGCGCCGGGTGGAAATCGTCGCCGGGAGGCCACGCGACCTGACGATTACCTTCGCGGATGGCTGTTTGCGAATCGCGGGAGCGAAGCTGACGGCCGAGCTGCGCGCGAAGATCCGCCGCATGTTCCAGCTCGACGTCGACACGGTCGCTTTCGTCGCCGTCGCCCGCACCTCGCCCGATCATGCATGGGTGGAGAGCGCCGGATTCGGGCGCCTTCTCTGCAGCAGCACCCTCTTCGAGGATGCGGTAAAGATCATCACCACGACCAATACGACCTGGCGTCAGACGATGCGCATGGTGGAGTTGCTCGTAGAGAAGTACGGCCGCGGCGGCGCGTTTCCGGAGCCGCAAGACGTGGTGCGCTCTGGCGTGGAGGAGCTGCAGCGCGACTGCCGTCTCGGGTATCGCGCGAAATCGATTCATGCGCTGGCGCGCGGAATCGTCGACGGGAGCATCAATCTCGCGCGCATCGCCGATCCGTCACAATCGACCGAAGAGCTTTTCGCCAGTTATCGAACCCTTCCCGGCATCGGTCCGTACGGCGCGGCGCATCTGCTGGCCATGGACGGCCGGCACGACTTCATCGCCGTCGACAGCGAGTTCCGACGCTTCGTCCGCGAGCGGCATCACAAAGGGCGGCGCGTCAGCGATCGCACGATGCTGCGCCGTTACGCGAAATGGGGGCGTTGGAAATATCTCGCCTACTGGTCGGAGCTATGGAAATCGGTGGCCGATGACCTGGAGCCGTACGAAAACGCGGACAAGTAGTGTACTCCGCTCGGTCGCCGATCGGAATATTGACCGGAGGGGTGCCGTTTGCCATAATCGACGGAGCGCACGTAAACATAAGCTGCTTATTTTACAATAGTTTACGTGCATCCGGGAGAGCGCAGGTGGACGACAAGATCAAGCAGCTTTTGCGGGAGCTCGGAATAGCGATCAATGAGTCGATTTCAGGTTCGGACGGCGTCAATCGCCAGATTCAGAAGATTCGCGATGAGGGTTACAACCTTTACGTCGTTCTCGATGCGACCATCGGCCTGAATCGCCCGGGAGAGGCGGAAGCGCCGCCCGCCGAAGTGATCGTCAAGAGCAACAAGGAAATCCAGTTCCGCATCAACATCAACGACCTCGCGCTGCTCCGCTCCCTCGGCATCGACCCGACGCGGAAGGTACGAACGGCGCGCCGTATCGAACCGATTGTCCCTTCCAGTGACATCACCGAATGAGCATCTGAACCTCTACGATCTTCCGCCTGCACAATTGCAGGTGGTCCTGCGCCGGACCGTGTCCCCCCCCTTTCGTGCCAGCCAGATTGCCGAATGGATGTACGCGCACGGCGTCGATTCATTCGAGTCGATGAGCAACATTCCGAAGGAGCAGCGCGGAAAACTCGCGGAGCGGTTCACGCTCGATTTCCCGAGCGTCATCGAACGGACTGGAGGTGTGGCGGCGGGCGTCTCGCCCGCCGCTGGGCCGGAGGGGGCGCCGGCCCCCACACAGAAATATCTTTTCGTGCTTCCCGACGGCAATCGCATCGAGGCGGTCCACATGCCGATGCGCGACCGGACCAGCATCTGCCTCTCGTCGCAGGCGGGATGCGCGGTCGGCTGCACGTTCTGCGTCACCGGCTTTTTCGGCGGGGGCCGGAATCTCACACCGTCAGAGATGCTCGGCCAGTTTTTCACTGTGCAGCGGGAGCATGCGATCCCGTTGGAATCGATGAATGTGGTGTTCATGGGGATGGGTGAGCCGCTTTTGAATCTCGAACATCTGCAGACCACGCTGGAGATCTTGTACACGCACGTTGCGCCGAAGCGAATCACCGTATCGACATCGGGAATCATCCCCGGCATCGATGCGCTGGCGAAGCTCGATCGACGCCCGAATCTTGCCGTCTCCATCAACGCGCCGGATCAGAAACGGCGCGAGGAGATCATGCCGATCACGACGAAATATCCGCTCGACGAGCTGATGGCCGCGCTGCGGCGCTATCCGCTGGAGAAGGGGCGAGAGATCACTATCGAGTACGTGCTGCTCGCCGGCTACAACGACGCGCCGTCCGACGCCGTGGCGCTGGCGCGGCTGGTGCGTGGGTTACGCGCGAAGGTCAACGCGATTCCTTTCAACGAAGATTCGAATCTGCCGCCGTGGATGAAGCGTCCGGCAGAAGAGGCCATCGATGATTTCGTCGACGCGCTGGTGCGGAACGGCGCGCGCGTGACTGTGCGGCGGTCGAAAGGGCGGGAGATCGCCGCGGCCTGCGGCCAATTGCGGGGAAAGACGGAGAGTTCACGCCGCCAGGGAAAACTCGCGGAGCGGCGTGTGGACGGCGCCCTTCGGATCGAGCCGGCTGACGTAGAGCGTGATGCGGTCCACCGCGAACGGCGCTGAACGGTAGTCGCGCAGCGCCTTCTCGAAGGTCTCGATGGACAGCGGCGGCCACTGATCGCGAATGCGCATCAGCGTCAGATGCGGGCGGAATTCATTGGCATCGACCACGATGCCGGCGGCGCGAGCGCCTTCGCGAACCGTTTCGGCGAGAGCCGAGAAGCGCTCCTCCGGCTCGACGCCGCACCAGCCGACGCGCGCGTGGCGCCGGTTGGGAAAAAATCCGCAACCGTGCAGGGAGGCATCGAAGCTTTCTGTCTTGCGCAAACGCGGCTCGACCTCGCCGGTGACCCGCGCAGCCGTCGCTTCATCCTGCTCGCCGAGAAACACGAACGTCAGATGCTGCGCCTCGGCCCGGACCCACGAGGCCCGTGGAAGCCGTGTCTTGAGTTGGTCCAGACGTTCGTTGAGCGAACAGAGAGCAGCCTGCGGGAACGTCGAGGCGATGAAAAGACGCATCGCGCTGGCGCAATTATGCTACGTAGAGCCGCGAGAAAACGTAGAGCCGACTCACAGGCGGCTTGCGCCGGCTAAGAGCCGGCGCTACGTTTCACCCGCGAGAAGACGTAGAGCCGACTCTCAGTCGGCTTGCGCGGGCTAAGAGCCTACGCTACGTTTCACTTCAGGTCAGCCTGGCCCGCGAGAAACTCCGGAGTGAAGATCCGGGCGATCTCCTCTTCACTGACGATTTTCTTCTCGCGCAAGAGTTGCGGAATCGGTTTGCCGCTCTTGGCCGACTCCTTGGCGAGCTCCGCCGCCCGCGCGTAGCCGATCAGCGGATTGAGCGCCGTCGCCAGCGAGGGGGAGCTGATGTAATACGCCTCGCAGCGCTTGCGGTCGGCCTCGATTCCGCGGATGCACTTCTCCACGAACACAGGCAGAAAGTTCTTCAGGATCTCGACCGAGAAGAGAATCTCGAAGGCCATCAGCGGCATCATCACGTTCAGGTCGAGTTGACCGGCCTGCGTGGCCAGCGCGATCGCTGTATCCGAGCCGATGACGTGGAACAGAACCTGGTTCATGCACTCCAGCATTGACGGGTTCACTTTGCCCGGCATGATCGACGATCCAGGCTGCACCGCCGGCAGGATGATTTCGGCGAGACCCGTTTGCGGTCCGGAGGCGAGCAGGCGCAGGTCATTGGTGATCCGCGTCAGTTCGAGCGCGAGGTTGCGCAAGGCACCGGAAACCGCGGAGACCGGCAGTTGCGATTGCATGGCCTCGCGCAGATCGTCCGACGGCGTGAACTCCAGGCCGGTGATCTTGTTCAGATGCTTGACCACCACGAAGCGGTAGCCGCGTGGCGCGTTGATTCCCGTTCCCGCCGCCGTTCCGCCGATGCCGAGGACCAGAAGCTCTTTCGCCGAATCGCGGAGAAGGCGCGTGCCGCGGCGAGTCGCGGCAGCATAAGCCTTGAACTCCTGGCCGAGCGTCACCGGCACTGCATCCTGCAGGTGCGTGCGGCCCGACTTGATCACGTCGGCAAACGCGTTGCCCCGCTCGTCGAAGGCCGCGGCGAGCTGATCGATGGCCTGCCAGAACTCGCGGAGCAACGCCGTGGCCGCCACGCGAATGGCCGTCGGGAAGACGTCGTTCGTCGACTGTGCCATGTTCACGTGATCGTTCGGATTGATCGGCTTGTATTCGCCGAGTGTTCCCCCGAGCGCCCGGTTGGCGAGATTGGCGATTACCTCGTTGCAGTTCATGTTGAACGACGTTCCCGCGCCCGCCTGAAAGACGTCGACCACGAACTGATCGCCATACTTTGTCTCGTGCTGCAGCAGATCGTCACACGCGGCGACGATCGCGTCGGCCAGCTTCGGCTCCATCGCTTTGAGCTCTTTGTTCGCCAGCGCCGCTGCTTTTTTCAGTTGGATAAACGAGCGAACGAAGATCGGATGCTCACGCAGTCCGCTGATCGGATAGTTCTCCACGGCGCGCTGCGCCTGGGCGCCCCATAGCGCATCGGCAGGCACGCGGACGGGGCCAAGGGTGTCTTTTTCAGTGCGATAGTCGGTCATGGCGCCGGGATTGTATCGTTCGGGCAGAAGGTGGGCGTGGTCGTTCGACACAGAGGAATGTAATGTGAAAGCCGCCGGTTTATAAACCTGAGTCTCATAGACTCAACATGGGGTAAGCACGTGAATTTCAATAAACTTACGGTCAAGGCTCAGGAGGCGGTGGTCGAGGCGCAGAACCTCGCCCGCGGTGCCGGTAATCCGGAAGTCACGCCGGAGCACCTGCTCGTGGCGTTGCTGCAGCAGGAGGGGGGGATCGTTACGCCGATCCTCAACAAGCTCGGCCTGAATCCCGCCGCGATCGAAACGGAAGTGGCCGCCGAGGTTGCGAAATACTCGAAAGTCGGAGGAGCGTCGGCGGAGCCGCTGATCGCGGCGACGCTGCGGAAGGTGTTCGATGCGGCGTTCAAGTCGGCGGACGATTTCAAAGATGAATACGTCTCGACGGAGCACTTTCTTCTGGCCATCGCCGAGACGAAGGAATCGAACGCGGCGCGGATTCTCGGGCG
>JBGPFD010000158.1:0-8070 GCA_041483175.1 Thermoanaerobaculia bacterium
AGCAAGGCGGTTGCGGTCGTCAGGCCAAACACCAGGCGAACCACGTCCGCCATTCCGACATATCTCCACCACCCTCGGTAGAATCCGAAGAACACCCCCACCAGCAACTGCACACCGACCACCACAATGAGGCTGGATTTGAATGTGAGGCTGTACTCCAGTGGGATGTTGAACTCGAAGCGGAGCAGATAGGAAAATGCGTAGGCGGCCGCGAAGACGATCGCGTGAAAAATGAACAGAATAAGGACGCGCGCTCCGGCAAGCCGGAGCAGGACGGTCTCGAAAAACGACTTCTCTTCTCTCATGACCCAGGGAGGTGCGGTCATTATAGTGACCGTACCTTAGGAGCACAATAAGTTTTCGCGGCGATTGCTAGTTCCATCACATCAATACGTTCGCTATGTTCACTCGCTGAATGGCTCACAGAATCGACGAGACGAGAACTTGACGGATCGTGCGGATGGCCTACGTTTTTGCGACGACTTTTTGCCGGGAAGCGTGCGGTCATTCGGATAGCTCATGCTTCCAGCGGCGCAACCCTTCCTCGAGACCAAGAGGAACGTAGCCAAGTGCGCGCTGGGCGGACGTGATGTCAAGGGCGGCGAAGCCGACGAAGCCGGTCGGCGCCTCGCCAACGATGCGAACGCTGCTTCCACCACCGAAGGCTCGCGCCGTGGCGTGCGCCGCCTCGACACCCGTCTTCCGCTCGCCCGATCCGACATTGAAGATGCCTTCGGCGCGGCGCTCGATTGCTGCGACGATCGCCGCGACCACGTCGTCGACATAGACGAGGTCAACTCCGTGCACGCCGCCGTCCCGGACCTCGATCGGTTCGCGGCGTGACGCGTGATCGACGAATGCCGCCATCATCGCCCGCGGTGTCATTCCCGGTCCGTAGACGGCCGATGGTCGCAAGATCGTCGCGTGGAACGCTCCGCGTTGGTGATGAGCGCTGATGTAAACCTCGCCGGCGATCTTGCTGAGCAGGTAGTGCGTCGCGCGCCGGTCCGGATAGAGCAAATCGGTCTCGCGGCGCGGTGTTGGAGCGGGTGCGTAGATGTTTCCGGAGGAAATGTGGATGAAATGCTCCACGCCGGCCGCTGCAGCCGCAGCGCCGAGCGCGTCCGCGTGCAGTGCGTTGACACGGAAGCACTCCTCGGCGAAAGCTCGGTCGTCGAGACATTTGGGAATGAAGGCGGCCAGATTGCAGACCACCTTAGCCTGCTTGATCATGCGAGAGAAGTCACCGTCAGATGGGTAACGTTCCCATTCGACGTTCGACTGTTGCGGCTGTTCGGCCCGGCTCACGGCGCGCACGCGCCAGCCACGGCTGATCAGAGACGGCACGAGACGCCTTCCGATGAAGCCCGATGCGCCAGTGACGATGATTTGGCTGTTCACCACGATGCCTTCTCTGCCGTGAAAGCGTCGTAGCGCGTCCGATCGATGATCGTTTCGCTCCAATGGCGAACGATCACCATCGGCTGCACGGCTGGCTGCAGGATGGGGGCCCCGTCGAGAAGATGTCGAAGCACCATCTCTACTTCGTTGAAACCCGCCAGAGCGCGCAACGGGGTCGTGCCCGAAAAACGCGCATTGATTTCAAACGTGACGGCGGCGTCCTTGTGAAGCCGAAATTGCACATTCACCGGTCCGAACGGTTGAAGATGCTCGACGATCCGTCGAACTTGCTGGTTCAATTCTGGGAATTCTTCGACGTAAGCCCGATAGGTGTTGCCATCCCTCAGGTCACGCCTCATGACAATCGAAGCCTGGTCTGAACCCTCGAAGAAAATGCCGCCTGCGGTGAATTCCATGCCCGCCGTGCCCAAATGCTCCTGAATAACAGGGTCAGGCACGGTGGTGAGGGCTACGCGCAACTCTTCGCGATTGTTCACCACGGTGACGCCCCGCGAGCGTGCACCTATGCGTGGTTTAACAACGAGCGGGAAGCCAACTCGTTCGATCAGCGCCTCCTCGGCGCCGGCGAGCGCAGAGTCTGCATATGGCAATCCGGAATCGCGGAGGAACTCCGCTGTAAGCCATTTGTCGTCGGCGATTGCCACGACCCGCGGCGATGAAACCACAATCTTCGTTCCGAATTCGTCCTCCAGTTCTGCTCGGTTTTCGGCGAAGAACATCAGTTCCACGTCGGTGCCGACGAGGACTGCATCAGGATGTTCGATCCGGAGGATCCGCTCGATTCCTGTTCGAAAATCGGGCGCAGAGGCGAACGGAACGAAATGCGCTGCATCGGCCCAGTACACGCCGGGACTCAACGGACACGGATCGACGGTGACAATCGTGACATCCAGCTGGCTACGGCGAAGGCTCCTGATGATCCCTTGGCCCAGCAGAGTTCCCGCTCCGGTCACCAGAACTTTCATCTTTCGAAAAACCGTATCAAACGCGCTTTCGTCGCGTCCGAGAGATCGCTGGCTAGTATCGTCGCCACGTGTCTACTGACATCGTACTGGATGTCCTCAAACTCGAGAGTCATCGCGTTGGCTTTCATCGACACCACGAGCATGGAGGCTCGGGTGCCCCTTGGCTGTCCGACACTGCCCGGATTCACGATGGGTATCTCACCACCGCCCAAGGACAGGGTGATGGCGGTGTCGTTGCGATCCACCAATCTGTCCTCCCTGGAGACTATGGATGCTCGCCGACGATGAGTGTGCCCGAAGATCCCCGCGCAAAATCCGTTTTCCCGCAGGACCTTGGCAGCGCGGACGATTTCATCCTCGCGATCGAGATAAGTCCAGTCTCCGAATGGGAAGGGATTACAGTGAGCGAAGAGGATTCTCGCCGCAGCGATCGAGTTAACGGTCGTTGGCAGCATGCGTCCGGCGAGTGCTCGCCGATTCCACTCTACTGACTCGCGAATCCAATCCGGGAGTGTCTCGAAGTAATCGGCACTGTTTGTTTCGTACAGTAGGTCGTGGTTCCCTCGCACGAACCACAGTTCGACTGTCGTCTGATCGAGCCGGTCCAGTACTTCCAGGGGACTGCACCCGTAGGTGAAGAGATCTCCCAGCACGACCGCCGTTTCAATGCCCCGCGCCGCAAGAAGGTTTAGGGCTGCATCCAGAGCATCGACATTCGAATGAATATCACTGATTACGCCTAGTTGGCTCCTAGTGATCTGCTCTTCGATCCTTGATTCGTGGTGTGCTGTCGTAGCCTCTTCGTTGGTTCGCTCACTCATGGATCGGGGAATCCGCACGCGTGCATCGAATACCCTTTTGGGGCGCGAAGATTAACCATGTTCTCCAAGCGGAATTGCACGTATCGCCGCAGAGACCTGCAACAAACATAATTATCATAATTGTAGCGAGCGTTGGGAAAACAATAAGGCTTTCGGACCCATGAGCAGCTACAAGCACCTGAAGTCGCTCGGCCGCGAAGAGCTCCTGCACTTCGTGAAGGAGAACGTTCTCAATCTGCTCGAGGACGAGGCTCTGGCCGTCCTCGACAACCCCTACCTCACCCCCGCGATTTGTCAGCAGATCGCGAACGCCCAGCGCCTCACCGGGTTTTACTCGGTCCGCCTGCGGCTCGTGGCGCACAAGCAGACGCCCCAGGCCCACGCGCTCAAGCTGGTTCACTACCTCTACTGGACCGATCTCGTCCATCTGTCAGTCGACGTGAAGGTTCCCGCGCCGGTCCGGCGCGCGATCGATAACCAGCTCGTCAGCAAAGTCGACAAGCTCAGCCTCGGCGAGCGCATTAGCTGCGCGAAGCGCTGCAGCCCGGCGATGATCAAAGCCCTTCTCTTCGATCCCGACCCGAAGGTGTTCGAGGCCCTCCTGGTCAACCAGCGCCTTCGCGAAGACGATCTCCTCGTTGTCGCCAACAGCGGCCGCGCCTCTTCCGCCCAACTCCAGCTCCTGGCGGATGATCGGAAGTGGTCGTATCGCTATGCCATCCGCAAAGCATTGGTGATGAACCCCTTGACGCCGCGCGCCACGGCGGCCTCCCTGCTGCGGTTCCTCATGAAACGCGATCTGCAAATGATCCATACAAACCCGAAGACATCGGTGTATCTGCGGCGATGCATCGAGAAGTTGCAGCCGGCGGGTTTGACGGTGTAGGGGCGCGCGTCTCGCGCGCCCGGCGGGCGAGGACGCCCGCCGCTACACGGGCGAGGACGCCCGCCGCTACACGGGCGAGGACGCCCGCCGCTACACTCGACACACTATGAATGACGTACTCGTCATCGGCGGTGGCATCGTGGGCCTGGCCACCGCGTACAAGCTCTCGCGGCGCGACGCGCGCGTGCTCGTGCTGGAGAAGGAAAGCGCAGTGGCGGAGCATCAGTCCGGCCGCAACTCCGGCGTGCTCCACTCGGGAATCTACTACCGTCCCGGCTCGCTGAAGGCTAAGACGTGCGTTGCCGGCCGGCGGCAGATGCAGCAGTTCTGTGACGACCACGGGATTCCCTGGAAACGTACAGGGAAAGTCATCGTGGCCACCGACGCGAGCGAGCTGCCGCGCCTCGACGATCTCCTCGGGCGCGGACACCGCAACGACGTCGACTGCGAACGGATCAATGCCGACGATCTGCGCCGCCTCGAGCCGCACTGCGCCGGCATTGCCGCGATTCACGTCAAAGACGCGGGCGTCGTCGACTACCGCCGCGTCTGCGCACGCCTCGCGGATCTGCTCGGAGACGTTCGGACGAACGCGCAGGTGATCAAAATCGAGCAGGGGACAGACAGTGTTCGCGTAATCACGAGGACCGGCTCCTTCGAGGCGGCGCGCGTGATCAACTGCGGCGGGCTCTACTCCGATCGAATCGCCCGCATGGCCGGATCGGACCCGCGGCTGCGCATCGTTCCATTCCGCGGCGAGTACTACCATCTGACCGAGCGCGCCGCCTCGCTCTGCCGCTCCCTCATCTATCCGGTGCCCGACCCGAACCTTCCATTCCTCGGCGTTCACTTCACGCGATCGATCGACGACGACGTTCATTGCGGCCCGAACGCGGTCCTGGCGTTCAGCCGTGAAGGCTATCGCCGCCGCGATATCAACCTCGGGGACCTTGTCGAAATCGCCTCGTATCGCGGCGCTCGTACCGTCGGCCGGCGGATGTGGCGCACGGCGGCGTCTGAGCTGCTGCGCTCGCTTTCCAAACGCGCATTTCTGAAGGCCGCCCAGCGCCTGATCCCGGAGGTCCGAAGTGAGGACCTCATGCCTGCCAGGTCCGGCGTGCGCGCCCAGGCCGTCGCCGAGGACGGAAGCCTGATCGATGATTTCGTGCTCGCCGCCGACCGCCGCGTGCTCAACGTGTTGAATGCCCCCTCGCCCGCCGCCACCGCGGCCCTGGCGATTGCCGACCTGATCGTCGACGAGTTTGCGACGATGGTGTAGGGGCGCGCGTCCCCGCGCGCCCCCCGGCGGGCGAGGACGCCCGCCGCTACACGGGCGAGGACGCCCGCCGAGGACGGAAACAAGGTGAGGTTTGGATCCGCGGTGTGGTGAGAAAGGCCGATGCCAACGACTGGCTGGCACAGTTTGGAGAGCCATCATGAAGAGAGCCTCGAGGCGGGCCGCGGCATTCCGATCGAACAGGTACGCGCGCAACTCGGGCTGCCCGCCGCTAGCGGCCGTGCCTCAGCAAAACGAGCCGCCGCGCCAAAGCGAGCGATCGGAAAGCGGCGCTCGCGCTGACCGCCCCGCGGCTGCGCATCGGTCCATTCCGCGGCGAGTACTACCATCTGAACGAGCGCGCCGCCTCGCTCTGCCGCTCCCTCACGATGGTGTAGGGGCGCGCGTCCCCGCGCGCCCCCCGGCGGGCGAGGACGCCCGCCGCTACACGGGCGAGGACGCCCGCCGCTACACGGGCGAGGACGCCCGCCGCTACAGCGTCGGCTAGAATAGCCCCTTGTGCCTGAGCCCCCCCCCCAGCCCTATTCCGAGCTTGCGACGTTCGGTGAGGAACTCCGTCGTGAACGGGAGATTCGCGGCATCTCCCTCAAGGAGATCGCCGACGCCACGAAAATCAGCAAGCGCTTCCTGGAGGCCATCGAGCGCAACGACCACCGCACGCTCCCCGCTCCAGTTTTCACCCGCGGCTTCGTCCGCGAATATGCGCGCTACCTCGGCCTGAACACCGAGGATGTCGTCAACCGCTACAACTACGCCGCCGCGGGCGACGACCGAATCGAACAGTCCCCGCACCTCGAGCGGCTCGCGCAGCGCGAAACGCCGCCGAAGAAAGGCATCCCTCCGCCCTACGCGCGCGTCGATCGAAATGTCTACATCCTGCTGCTGATCGTCGCCGCGCTCGCCGCGGCCACGTATATTGCCATCCGGCACAAACGCGCCGCGGCCGAGGCGACGCGGATCGAGAACGCCATTGTGCCTCCGGTGCGGCGCGCGGTGGCACCCCCACCCGCGCCGATGCCGGCGGGCGAGACGCCCGCCGCTACACCGATGCGCATGACCATCGATCTGGTCAGCGATTCGTGGGTGATCCTCGATGCGGATGGGAAGGAAGTCATCAACGACCGCCTGCGCCGCGGCGATCGTCGCAGGGTCGAGGCGAACGAATCGTTCGACTTCCGCACCATCGGAAACGCGGCCGGCGTCGCGCTGACCTTGAACGACATGAAACTTCCTCCGCTCGGGCGTGATGGAGAAGTGATTCACGATCGCGTGATCGATCGCTCGTCGCTGAAAAACAATCCATGAGCAGCACCACTCCGCAGGAACAACTCACCGCATCGACGGTCATCGAACGCATCGAATCGGGCGCGTACGGGCGCGACGTGATCACCAACCTCGCCCGCGGATTTCTCCCGCTGCCGCAGGAGGATCTCATCGCCGTGCTGGCCTTCCTGATCGGTTCGGGAGACGCGGAGTTTGCCGCGCTCGCCCGCACCTCGCTGAAGGAGATTCCCATACGCAGCGTCGTGGCCTTCGCCTCGAGCGACGCCAGCATTCCGGAACATTTGACCTTGCTGGCGCGGGCGACCGAGGATCCGGCGATCATCGAGCCGCTGATCCGCAATCGCGCGCTGCCCGACGAGGCGGTGGTCGAACTCGCCGGCCACGGCGACCCGGTGGTGCAGGAGATCATCGTCATCAATCAGGCGCGCATCCTTCGCGCGCCGCAGATCCTCGACGCCTTACTGGCGAATCCGAAGCTGTCGCCCGACGCGCGCCGGCGCGCCCTGGAGACGCGCGAAGAATTCTTCGATAAGAAAGCGCGCCTGGAGCGGCTGGCGGAAGACGAAGTCGCAGATTTCCTTGACGACGAACCCATCGCCGACCTGCTGGCCAAGGCGGCACAGGACGACGCCGCCGGCGTCCCGGCGCCGGTTCCCGAGTTGAGCGAGCCGGAAAGGAAGGATCCGGCCAAGCTGTCGCTCTTCCAGCGCATTCTGGCGATGACGGTCGGCGAGAAGGTGCAATTGGGTTTCAAGGGCGGGAAAACGGAGCGGAGTATCCTCATCCGCGACCGGAATAGGCTGATCTGCAGCGCGGTGATGCGCAACCCGCGAATGAGCGAGAGCGAAGCGGAAAACATCGCCGGCATGCGCAATGTCGATGACGAGGCGTTGCGCCTGATCTCTACGCGGCGCGAGTGGATGTCGAAGTACAACATTGCCATCGCTCTGGCGCGCAATCCCAAGTGTCCCATAGGAGTTGTCGTGCCGCTGATCAATCGTTTAACCTTACGAGATTTGAAAAGCTTGAAGGACGATAAAGGGGTCAGCGAGGTCGTCCGCTCGATGTCACGCAAGCTCTACCAGCAGCGAAGCAAGAAGTCCTGAATGAGAACTAATTATTACGAGGTCCTCGGCGTCGAGCGCTCCGCTTCCGAGAAGGAGATTCGGGAGCAATTCCGCAAGCTCGCGCGGGCCAATCATCCCGACCGTTACAAAGGCCCGGATAAGGCCGACGCAGAGAAGAAGTTCCAGAATCTCACCGAGGCGGTCAATGTGTTGACCAATGAAGACCGCCGCAAACAGCACGATGCTGAGCTGAACGTCGGCATCAACCGCAACTCCGCCGACCTCGGTCAGGTGGCCAAGGTCTACATGGCCAAGGGAGTGAAGGCCC
>JBGPFD010000159.1:0-8062 GCA_041483175.1 Thermoanaerobaculia bacterium
CGATGTGGTGACATCGTTGACGACGAGCGACGCCGCAGATCGGCCGCAACCGGCACCAGCCCAGAGGGTTGCGGGCAACGAAACGCTGCGTATCTCTGACTCACCACACTAGATTCACTTCAGCCTGGCGTTGAAATTGACCTCGAACGAGAAAGTCATCGTGTTCGTGGTGATCTTCCGCGAGGAAACGCTGCCAGCGAGCGTCCCGTGATCGCTTTTCAGCGGCTTGAACTGGTACTCGCGGTCGTTGTCGAAGTAGCCCGCGTCGTACATCCCCTTCGGATGCTGCACGACGACGTGGGACACTTTTTGATCGTTCGTGACGCAGACCACGAGGCCCATCGTGCCATCGGGGAACGAGTAATCAATCTCGTCGAGCTTCACATCGTCGGGAAGCGGCTTGCTCGTCAGCACGATGCGCGTATCGCTTCGCTTCATCGTCAGCTCGTTCTTCTGACGATCAACGGCGTACGCATACGCCAGGTCGATGCGACTGCCGTCGACGATCACCGAACCCTCTGATTTTCCGAGGTCGACTGCGTAAACCGGGCTGGAAAGGAGACAGACAACCATCAGCACGAGAACGGGTCGGCGCATGCCTGGTATCTCAACCTCTTTTTTTGAAGTGTAACATCCCGCGAATGCGCAATGTACTGCGCTTTCCAGCCACGATTCTCCGCCGCGTACGCCGGTGTTCCGGTGAGCAATTTCGGGCGGAAAGAGGTCTACGAGTTTTCTGGCGAAGGATCTCCAGATCCTTCACCGCGCTCGGGATGACGAAGCGCGCTTCATCCCCTTCCGTGCGCGGATCACCAGGTGAATCGGACAGCCGGTGAGCCCGAGCGCGTCGCGAAACTGGTTCTCCAGGTAGCGCCGATAGGAAAAGTGCAGCGGCTGATCGGTATTGGAGAAGAGCGCGATGGTTGGCGGCTGCGTTTTGAGCTGCGTGGCGTAGTAGAAACGGCGCGGGCGGCCACGAATGGCGGGCGGCTGATGGTCCGCCAGGGCCCGCTCGAGAATCGTGTTCAGCTCCGAGGTGCGGAAGCGCTTGCGGTACCCGGCGACAATCTCATCGACCCGTGGCAGGATCTTCTCCACCCGTCTCCCCGTTTTGGCAGAGACGAATTCCAGCGGCGCGTAGCTTAGAAATTTCAACTTGAACCGCACGCTCTCCTCGAATTTCCGCGCCTCGTCGGGCATGTGCTGTCCCACATCCCACTTGTTGACCACGAGCAGCGCCGCCTTCCCGGCATCTTCAGCGTAGCCGGCGACGGTGGCATCCTGCGCCGCGACGCCCTCGGTGGCGTCGAGCACCACCAGCGCGATCTCGCAGCGCTCGATGGCCTTGCGCGCCGAGATCACCGAGAGCTTCTCCGCTCCATCGCTCGTCTTTCCCTTTCGCCGGATCCCCGCCGTGTCGATGATCCGGTATCGCTTTCCATCGTGCACGATTTCGGAATCGATCGCATCGCGCGTCGTGCCGGAGATCGGTGAGACGACCACGCGCTCCTCGTTCGTCAGCCGGTTGAGCAGCGACGACTTGCCGACGTTCGGCCGGCCGATGATGGCGATGCGAATCGGCTCTTCCTCGGGCCCCTCCGCCCGCACCTCCGCGGTGACGATCTCTGCGATCGCGTCAACCACTGCATCGATGCCCTCGCCATGCTCGGCGGAGATCGGCATCAGGCGCTCGTAACCGAGCTCGTAAAACTCCGTCACGTTCGCTTCGGCGTCGCGGCGATCCGTCTTGTTTACCAGCAGAAGCGTTTGCCCCGCCCGTGGCCGCAGTTCCTCGGCGATGTCGCGATCCTCCGCCATCACGCCCGCGGCGCCATCGACCACAAACAGAATCAGATCGGCCGCCTCCATCGCCCGCCGCGCCTGCCCGCGGATCTCGCCCGCATACGCCGAGAGCGGCGAATCGCCATACTCGAGCCCACCGGTGTCGGTGAGTTCGTACCGCCGGCCGTCATCCAGAGAGACGATGGCGTTGAGCCGGTCCCGCGTCATTCCCGGAAGATCGTGAATCATTGCCCGGCGGGCACCCGAAAGCCGGTTGAAAAGCGTGGATTTCCCGACGTTCGGCCGTCCGACGATCACCACGTGCTGCAGACGCTGCTCCGGCATGAGGTCGCAATGCTACAATGCACTTCGATGGCCCAACGCCCCGAATCGCCCTGCCGTCTCTGCGGATCCCTTATTCCCGTCCCCGAATTGCACCGTCACCTCTGCCCTGTCTGTGATGAATACGCGCAGCACGTCGCCATGCAGACGAACAGAGGTCTGGAGCGCGTGCTCGGCGAACTGCAGAACGGACCGGTCTTCCGCGCCGCCTCGCGCGAGAGCCACTAAGGAACCTGTGCACAAGGTGTTCGGGTGCAGGGGCGGGCGTCCCCGCCGGCCCGGCGGGCGAGGACGCCCGCCGCTACACGAACCGCCTTCGCGTTGATCAGAACTCGAATCCGAACATGGGAACGAAGTTCCAGGCGGCCCAGAACAGGAGCGCCCCGGCCGCAGTGTTGAAGAAGTTCATCACGTGATTCGGCACATTGCGCGTCAGACTCCCGGTCACGCTCTCCAGATACGAAGCGAGGATTCCACAGAGCGCGACCACCGTGACCACGTGCGTCTTGTCGATAACCACGGAACCCATGAACCCGGGCTGGATCTGATGCGCGGTCATGACCATCCCCGCGATGGCCACGATCAGCGCGCCAATGATGCCGGCGACGGTTCCCTCGAACGAGATCGCGCCATCGGTGCCGCGGGCCACGCGGCGGAAGGTCAGCGGCAGAAACGTCTGCCTGCCGAGTAGCTGCCCGATCTCCGAGCCGGCCGTATCGGCGGCGGCGGTTGCCAGGGAGGCCACTCCCATGAACAGCGGCACCAGGCCCAGTCCACGCCAGACGGCGATCGCGCAGATCGCCGCGACGCCGACGTTGGCAAACGCATGCCCCGCACCGCGTCTCCCCTCCTTTTCCTGCGCCAGCCCTTCCTGCGCCTTGCGGCGGTAACCGAGTCTTGTTGACGCCGTTCCAACGACGAAAAACGCGAGCAGCGCCACGTAGAGCGGAGGTCCGCCTCCGAGAATGATGACCGTCCCCAGGGACCAGCCAGCGATGAATCCCGAGAGGTCGACCGTCCGAAGCGCATAGCCGAGGATCGCCAGGATCGTATTCGCGGCGAGCCAGGGCCAGGCGATCGGCGGATGTCCGACGTCTCCGACGAATGGCTGAAGGGCGAAAACGGCGAGCGTCGCCGCGGCTGCGGCAGGCACGGTGAAGTTGTCATTGAGGCCGAGGGGCATCGACTCGACGGCTGCTGCGACGACCACTGCCGCGACCACCACGCCGACATCCGGAGCACCGAAAAAGTAAGCGATTCCAAGCGCTCCCGCGCCGGCTGCCACAATGAAGCCCATCGATCCGCCCCAGCTCTTGGCTCGGTTCCACGGGAGAGGAGCGATCGGCACCGCGCGCCCGACCAGCGTCGCCACGCCGTCGCCGAACGCCAAAATCACCCACGCCACCGCCGCCAGCGCGATGTGCCAGTTGAACATGAGGATCAGCCCGCAGACCATGAGCGGATAGAGAACGAGCCCCTCGTCATACCCTCGTTCGTGACGGGCAATCCGCTTCCCGACCACCCTGTGCAGGACCAGCCAGTTGCCGATCGCGGCAGCCGCGGCAATCGCCGCCGCGACGCGCCACGGCAGCCACTGCAGCGTGATCGCCAGAAAGCCGATGGCGATGTGGACGACCTGGCGGAGACGTTCGTTCGTGACAAACGATGAACGATGATCGTTGAACGATGAACCTTCCGAACTGTTCATCGCACCGCGTTCATCGTTCATCGTTTCAACAGCTTACAATAGTCGATCAATGTCTGAGCGGTTGAATCCCCCGACACTTTCGGTAATCGTCCCCTGCTACAACGAGCGGGCGACGGTCGCGGAGCTGTTGCGGCGGGTCAAGGAAGTCCAGATCGACAAGGAGATCATCGTCGTCGACGACAAGTCGACCGATGGCTCGAAAGACGTGGTGGCCGCCCTCGCGGAGCAATGGCCGGAGATCCGGCACATCCTGCAGCCGTTCAACCAGGGCAAAGGGGCGGCGATCCGCCGCGGCATCCAGGAGGCGCGCGGGGACATCGTCCTCATTCAGGATGCGGACCTCGAGTATGACCCCGAGGAATATCCGAAGCTCGTACAGCCGATCCTCAATGGGCATGCCGACGTGGTGTTCGGGTCGCGCTTCGCCGGATATCCGCGCCGGGTGATGCTCTATTGGCACCGGCTGGGGAACACCTTTCTGACATTTCTATCGAACCTGACGACGAACCTCGACCTCACCGACATGGAGACCTGCTACAAGCTTTTCCGGCGCGAGGTGATTCAGTCGATCAACCTGCAATCGAATCGTTTCGGGATCGAGCCGGAGATCACGGCGAAAGTCGCCAAGCGCGGCTACCGCATCTACGAGGTCCCGATCTCCTACTACGGGCGGGACTACTGGGAAGGGAAGAAAATCAACTGGAAGGATGGCTTCAGCGCCATCTGGACCATCCTGAAGTTCGGCCTTCTCGACGATCCGGCCAACGAGCCGTCGACCTATAAGACCATTCGACGTCTCGACCGGCTGCGGCGCTACAACCAGTGGATCTGGGAACGCCTGCGGCCGTACGTCGGCCAGCGCGTGCTCGAGGTCGGCGCCGGATCGGGAACGATGACCCGCTTTCTCTACGGCCGTGAGCTGATCGTGGCCACCGACAAGGAGACGCCGTACATCGACCGGCTGCGCAATGCGTTCCGCCGCCGGCCGGGGATCATCGTCGAGCGGCTCGATCTCGACTGCGACGACGCGCTCGATCTGTCGCGCTACGCGTTCGACACGGTCCTCTGCATCAACGTTCTCGAGCACACCGTCGACGACGTGGCGGCACTGCAGCGCGCCCGGCAGCTCCTGCAGCCGGGCGGCCGGATCGTGGTGTTCGTTCCCGCCGGGAAGGATCTCTTCGGCTCGCTCGATCGCGGCGTCGGCCATCAGCGGCGGTACGAGCGTGACGAACTCGTCGAAAAGTTGCGCCAGGCCGGATTCGAGATCGAGGACATCTCGTACCAGAACCAGATCGCGCGATTCGCCTGGTGGCTCAACTCGCGGGTGCTCAACCGGCAGGCGCTTCCAGCCGCGCAGTCGCGCCTCTTCGATCGCCTGGTGCCCCTGCTCCGTGCGCTCGAGGGAGAGCGCCCCTCGTCGGGACTGAGCCTCATCGCCATCGGACGCAAACCGGTCAAGGAACCGGCGGAAAAACGCGAAGAGGCACTGGCGGCGGTTGGAGAGATCTCTTGAAGCGCACCGCGCTGATCCTCGCCGGGGGCGCCGGGACGCGCCTTCGCCCGCTCAGCTCCGACGAAAACCCGAAGCAGTTCCTGCGCATCTTCGATGGCAGCTCGCTCCTGCAGAGGACGGCCGCGCGCGCGCGCCGCCTGACGGAATCGATCTACATCTCCACCAACGAGCAGTACGCGCAGAAATGCCGGGCGGAAATCGCCGAACACGTCAACATATTGACTGAACCGGAACGGCGCAGTACCGCGCCCGCTCTGGCCCTTTGTTGTTTCGAGATCGAGGCGCGTGAAGGAGAGGTGGCCATCGCCGTGCTTCCGTCCGATCATTTCATCGGCGATGAGGACGAATTCGTGCGCGTGCTCGAGCAGGCCTTGGCCTTCGCGGCTTCGAGCGATTTCCTCGTCACCATCGGCATTCCGCCGACGGAACCGAATACCGGCTACGGCTACCTGCAACTCGGCGATCCGATCGCGCCGGGCGTGATGCGCATCGAGCGCTTTACCGAAAAACCGTCGCGTGATCGCGCCGAGGCCTTTCTGCGCACCGGAACCTACGCATGGAACGCGGGGATCTTCGTGTGGCGAGCGAGCGTGTTCCGCCGCGAGCTGGAGCGCGTGGCGCCGGCGATCGCAGCGGTGACGCGCGAGAACTACGCCTCGATGCCATCCATCTCCATCGATCACGCGCTGATGGAGAGGGCGTCCAAGGTGGCGGCGATCCGCGGCAATTTCGAATGGTCGGACGTCGGCTCGTTCGAAGCCCTCCAGCGCGTGGGGGTCAATGTGGCCGCCCTGCTGAAAACGTAGAGCCGCCTCTCCAGGCGGCTTGCGCCGGCTGAGAGCCGGCGCTACGTGCTGAACAGTCGCGCCGCGTTTTCCCATGGTCGAAGCCCTCGAGCGCGTCGGGGTCAATCGCCCTGCTGAAAACGTAGAGCCGCCTCTCCAGGCGGCTTGCGCCGGCTGAGAGCCGGCGCTACGTGCTGAACAATCGGACCGGGTCAGGCCATCTTCCCTTCCAGCTCGCTCCATCTCCGGTACAGGCGGTCAACTTCCGCCTGCGCCTCGACAAGCTCCGCGAAGCGCTGCTGCAGCGCCGCCGCGTCCGCGGCGATCGACGGATCCTCGGTGCGACTACGAGCTCGGGCCAGACGCTCCTCGGCCGCGAGGACTGTCTCCTCCATGCTGTCGAATTCGCGCTGCTCGAGGTAACTCAGGCGCTTCGCGCGTTGTCGCCCCTCATCCGGCCTTCGGCCACCTTCTCCCCGCGCCGCGGGGAGAAGGTCTTCGCGATCTGATTCCCACTGCGCGTAGTCGGCGAAGTACTCCGCGCGGCCGGTGCCGTCGAGCGCCAGGATCCGCGTCGACACGCGGTCGAGCAGATAGCGATCGTGCGTTACCAGCACCAGCGCGCCGGGGAACTCCAGCAGCGATTCTTCCAGAACGTCGAGCGTCGGGATGTCCAGATCGTTCGTCGGCTCGTCGAGCACCAGCAGATCGGCAGGCTTCAGCATCAGACGCGCGAGAACCACGCGCGCTTTCTCGCCACCGGAGAGTTTTGACACTGCTGTGTCGAGCTGTTCGTAACGGAAGAGGAATCGCTTTGCCAACGCTGCGACCTGCGCATCCCCCTCCGGCGAAAGCGCACGTCTGAGCGTGAGCGCCTGATCGAGGCTCTCCCGGTTCTGATCAAAGTAGACGACGCGCAAGCCGCCGGCCTGCTCGATCGTTCCGGCCTCCGGGGCGATCTCGCCGACGATGACGCGAAGCAGCGTCGTCTTCCCCGCTCCATTCGGCCCGAGCACGCCGAGGCGGGTGCCGGGTGTGAGGAGGAGATCGAGATCTTCGAAGAGACCCGCCTTGCGCAGACCTTTCCCGACCCACAGCCGTTTCGTCTTACGGTCGGATGCGGTGAAGTCGATGCGCGCGGTGGCGACGCGGGCGCGGTCGCGGCCCTCCTGCAGCTCGTCGATCAGCTTCTCCGCGGAGTTGATCCGCGCCTTCGCCTTCGTGGTGCGCGCCTTTGGACCGCGGCGCAGCCACTCCATCTCGCGGCGCACCAGGTTCGCCAGCGTCTCCTGGTACGCGGCCTGGTTCCGCAGCAGCTCGTCGCGCTTCTCCAGAAACTCGCTGTACCTCCCCTCGGTCTGCAGCAAGCCCTCGGCGTACACGCGATTGAGCTCGAGCATGCGCCGCGCCACGTTCTCCAGGAAGTAGCGATCGTGACTGACGACGACGAAGGCTTCCGGCTCGCTCTTCAGCAGCGACTCCAGCCAGAGAATCGCTTCGACGTCGAGATGATTCGTCGGCTCGTCGAGCAGCAGGATGTCCGGCTCGAGCGCCAGCTCGCGCGCGATGGCCAGCCGCTTGCGCCAGCCGCCGGAGAGCGCGTCGGTGGCGATCGATCGGTCGGTGAAGCCGGCTTTGCCGAGGGCCCGGCCGATGCGCGACGATTTCTCGTAGTCGTCGAGTGTCGTCTCGTGCCGCATCGCATCGACGAGAACGTCTTCGATCGACATGCCCGGCGTGAAGACCGCGTCCTGCGGTACGTAGCCGACGCGCACGCCCTTGCGCACGGCGCGCGTTCCGGAGTCGGGCTGCTCGATGCCGGCGACGATCTTCAGCAGCGTCGTCTTGCCCGATCCGTTCGGACCGATGAGGCCGATGTGATCGCCGGCGGCGATGGCGAAGCTGAGATTCTCGAAGAGCGGCCGAGAA
>JBGPFD010000160.1:0-7846 GCA_041483175.1 Thermoanaerobaculia bacterium
CCATCCTCTACGCCAGCGGCCGCGCCGGCTTCGCCCGCACTTCGCTGGAGGACACCAACACCGACGTCCGGCCGCTGTTCGATGCCATTCTGAAGCGCATTCCCCCGCCGCGCGGCAACGCCACCGGCGCGCTGCAGCTCCTCGTTTCGGCCATCGACTACAACGATTATGTCGGCCGCCAGGGCATCGGACGCATCCAGCGCGGACGCATCCGGCAGGGGGAGGACGTGATCCTGATCCTCCGCGACGGCAAGTACGAAAAAGGCCGTGTGTCGAGGCTGACCATTTTCGAAGGGCTGAAGCGCGAAGAGGTCGCTGAGGCCACGGCGGGCGAGATCGTGGCCATCGCCGGGTTCGCGGACGTGGAGATCGGCGAGACATTCGCCGACGCCCTCAATCCCGAACGCCTCGAGCCGATCGCCATCGACGAGCCCACGGTCTCGATGAATTGGCTGGTGAACGACTCTCCGTTCGCCGGAACGGAAGGGAAGTTCGTCACCTCGCGCAATCTGGCGGAGCGGCTGGAGCGCGAAACGCGCAAAGACGTCGCCCTGCGCGTGCGGGAGACCGAGCAGGCGGACCGTTTCGATGTCAGCGGCCGCGGCGAGCTGCATCTGTCGATCCTGGCGGAGAACATGCGCCGGGAAAGCTACGAATTCGCGTTGTCGCGGCCGCAGGTCATTTTGAAAGAGGTCGCTGGAAAGACCCTCGAGCCTTACGAGGCGCTGGTGGTGGACATCGAAGAACCGCACGTCGGCACGATCATGGAGAAGCTCCAGGAGCGGCGCGCGGAGATGACCGACATGGTCAATCCCGGCAGCGGGCGCGTGCGCATCGAGTTCAAGATCCCCACGCGCGGGCTCTTCGGAATCCGCACCGAGTTCCTGACGGAAACGCGCGGCACGGGGCTGCTGTACCACACGTTCCTCGAGTACGGGCCGTACCGCGGTGAGATCGCCAGCCGCTCGCGCGGCGCGCTGGTGGCGAAGGAAGCCGGTGACACGACCGCGTACGCCATCGAGCCGCTGCAGGAGCGCTCCACTCTGTTTGTCCTGCCGGGGCAGAAGGTCTATGGCGGTCAGGTGGTGGGCGAGAATTCACGCGACGTCGACATGGTGGTGCAGGTCTGCCGCAGGAAGCATCTGACGAACATGCGCGCGTCGACGTCCGACATCGCTGTGCAACTCGCACCGGCGCGCATCATGACCCTCGAGCAGTGCCTCGAATGGATCGATGACGACGAACTGGTCGAAGTGACCCCCGAGTCGATCCGCATCCGCAAGCGGATCCTCGATCACTCCGCGCGCGTGGTGGCCCGCAAGCGCGCCGCCGCGATGTAGGTGGGGCCGTTGAACGCCTACTTCAGCCCGTACCCGCCGCTGCCAACGACGTACCACTTGCCGTCCGTTGCCTTCACGCGCACGGCGTAGCTGCTCTTCGGCACCGGCGTCGTCGTTCCCGGACGCGGCCAGACGTATTCAACCCAGCCGCCCCCTTTGGTCGCCGCCGCAGTCAGATCTGAACCGACCTTTTTTCCGTTCGCGTCGACGACCTCGGAGTCGAGTTTGCCAACCACCTGGGGGTTCGGATGACAGAGCAACCGACTGTCCGAACCGATCACGACCGCACCTTTGCCGGCCACCAGTTTCGCCGCGTGATCGACGTAGGCCTTGACTGCATTGCGCGTGTTCTCTTTCGGCGTGAACGACTTCGCCATCAGTGCCGGAGCACTAAACCGGCCTCTGCAACGACTGGGGATTTTCTCCGACGCGCAGCGAGATTTCCGATCCTTCTTGGCCGAGCTCGAGACACTCGAAGAGATTACGCACCAGCTGCCCGAGCCGGTCGCCGGAAATGTGCGCGGCTTCGATGGAGTCAACGAGCTTCCGCCCGAGCGTTGCCGCCTCGTCACGGATGCGAAGTGCGTCGGGCGGATTGTCGTCACCGGACGTATTGCGAAAGAGATAGGCGGACAATTGCTCCGCCCCGCCGACGACTTCCGGCACGTCGAGACCCAACTCCTGGGAGTGCCGCTGCAACAGCGTGGCGATCCGATCGGCAATCCGGCCGGCATGCGGCAGATCGAGCGGAATATCGAAATGGGCCATCAGTGTGCGAATCTATCATGGCGCCCTCATGCTCCGATTGGTCGTGTTCCTGGGGATCGTGGTGGCGATTTTTCTGCCGCTCAACATCATCGCGGCCACGCAGCTCGCGCGCATTCACCCCCGCCGGAAAGCGCTGCTGCTCGCGCTGCTGACGATCTGCAATCTGATGTGGCTCTTCCTGCCGTGGCTCAACGCGCGGACCGATTTCTCTCGATTCGTGCGCGCACTCCTCGGGCCTCCGTGGTTCGCCTGGCTTTGTTTCGTGATCGTCTACTGCGCGCTGCTCCTGCTGCTGGCCATTGTCTGGATTCCGTTTCGCCACCGGCCATTCCGCGAATTCGCCCGCCAGCCGTCGCGCATGTTTCTCTGGGGCACGATCGCCGCGACGGTGATCGGCGTCTACACCGCGCTGGTGCCGCTCGACGTGCAGCGCGTCCCGATTGCCCTGCCCGATCTTCCGCCGGAGCTGAACGGAACGCGCATCGTTCTCCTCGCTGACCTTCACATCGGACTCTTCAGCCGGCCGTCGCGCCTGCGGCAGATTTTCGAAACGGTGAACGGACTGTCGCCCGACTTCGTCCTGCTCGCGGGAGACCTCATCGACGACGACCCTGTTTACCTCCCGAAGCTTCTCGACGGCACGCGCTCGCTCGCACCGCCAACTCCGATCATCGCCGTCCTGGGCAACCACGAGATGTACGGTGCCCCGCTCGAAGTGATCGCCCGCTTGCGCGGGAGCCGGATCCATCTGCTGGTCAACGCGGGAATGTCTGTCCCCCCGAGCGTAAGCGAGGGGCCTGGGGGAACGGGCGGCGCGAGAAAGATGCTTGTTCCACGCCAGCCCGCCAGACCCCTCGCTGGCGCTCGGGGCGTCAGTGGCCTGTGGATCGCCGGGCTGTCGGACTACGCCGCGCGAACGAAGGCGCTCGAGCCGGACTTCGATGCGGCGCTGGCCGGGCGTCCCGCAGCCGCGTATCCGATCGTCGTCTCGCATCAGCCTCGATCGTTTCCGGAGTCCATCCGGCGCCGGCTTCCGCTGACTCTTTGCGCGCACTCGCACGGCGGACAGTGCGGATTCCGCCCGCTGCACTGGTCATTGGCCGGGCTTTTTCTGCCGTATCACATGGGCCTCTACCAGCGAGGCCAGTCGCAGCTCTACGTGAACACCGGAACCGGCTACTGGCTGCTGCCGTGGCGGCTTGGACTGCTGCCGGAGATCACGGTGATCGAGCTGCGCCGCCGCTAGAATGTTCGCGTGTGGTCCATCGCCGCGGTGACTCTGCTGACGGCCGTCGCGGCGCTGGTGCGAATTCCGCTGCTCTCGCAGCCGATGGGGGCCGACGAATCGGCGACGTTCCTCTACTACGCATCGCATCCGCTCCCGATCGCGCTGACGATCTACGGCTCGCCGAACAATCACATCCTGCACAGCGCGCTCATGCATCTCTCGTTTCGCATGTTCGGCGGCGCGGAGTGGGCGCTGCGCCTTCCCGCGTTTCTCGCCGGCGTGGCGCTCGTGCCGCTGACGTACTGGACGTCCCGCAATGTAGCGCCGGCTCTCAGCCGGCGCGGACGGGCTGAGAGCCCGTCCCACACGCACGGTGCGCTCATCGCGGCCGCGCTTTCCGCCACGGCTCCCGTGCTGATCGACTATTCGACCGACGCGCGCGGATACACGATGCTCTGCTGTTTCGTGCTGCTCTGCACCGCGGCCATGGCGGAAATCACGCGCAGCGGAAAGCGATCTGCCATCGTCCTCTTCTCGATTTCCGCGGCGCTCGGCTTCTACACCGTTCCGGTGATGCTCTATCCCTTCGCCATGCTCGTCGTCTGGGGATTGATCACGCCGCGCAGGCGCGAGGCGGCGATCGCAAGCGTGGCTGCGGCCGCTTTGACGATCATTCTGTACGTCCCGGTAATGTTCGTCAGCGGCGTTTCGATGCTGACGTCGAATCCATACGTTCGCGCTGTGCCCCGATTTCTGCAGAACGCGCTGCCGTATCTGGACACCGTTCGGTTGCATCTTTTCGTTGGCATCCCCCTGGTGCTGCAGATTCTGATCGGCATCGGAGTGGTCGTCGCCATCGCTCGTCGCGCGCTGCCGCCGATGTGGATCGGGATCATCGCCGTGATCGCGCTGGTGGCCATCCAGCGCGTGCTCCCGTTTCCACGCGTGTGGCTTCCGCTTCTCGTGTTGCTGTTCATCACCGCCGCCGCTTCGTGGCCGTGGGGCGAGCGAAGCGAATCGCTGATTGCCGCCGCCGTCGCAGTCGCGCTGACGATCACCGGCATGGCTACGCCGCGGCTGCGCGAGACCGGCGAGCTGCGCGCCGTGCATGAGATCACGCGCACGCTCAATCTCCACGCACAGAAGGGCGATCCCGTGCTTGCGTTGTCGCCGTCGGAAATGCCGCTGGCGTTCTACTGCCCGCGTGTGGAGGTGTTGCGGCCCGATGTCAGCCGGCCACGCCTGTTCGCCATCGAAAACCGCGACTACGGGAAGACGCTGCCGATGACGCTCGCATATTTCAGAATCGATCCTCGGCGGTATGCGATCCGTCGGATTCGCGATTTTGGATCGTCGGCGCTGTACGAATTGCGGCGCTGAGCGCCTCGCCGCAGCGCGCCTCGATCTTGAGCGTCGCCAGGTCATCGCCGCGCGTGGGGCCGATGTTGAGGATGGCGATCGGAATCCGCCGTTCGGCGGCGCGCTTGACGAAGCGGAATCCCGACCAGACCGTGAGCGACGAGCCGGCGACCAGCAGCGCGTCCGCCTCGTCGAGCCGCTCCATGGCCGCAGCGACCGTGGCCGCGGGGACGCTCTCGCCGAAGAAGACGACCGCCGGCTTGAGCATGCCGCCGCAGCGGTCGCAATCGGCGATTCGAAATCCGCGCACGGCCTCGCGATCCACCGCGGCATCGCCGTCGGGAGCAAAGTCAGCTTCAGACGGCAGGCCGGCTAAAGCCGGTGCTCCATTGGGATTCAGCTCCGCGAGGCGTTCCTGAATGTCGGCGCGCGAAAACTGGGACCGGCAGTTGAGGCAGACGACGACGCGATTGCGCCCGTGCAGTTGCACCAGTCTGCGGCTGCCCGCTTCCTGATGCAGATCGTCGACGTTCTGCGTGATCAGGAAATGAACGCCGCCGCGTGCTTCGAGTTCCGCGAGGGCGCGATGCGCGGCATTGGGACGCGCGGCCGCAAATCGCGGCCATCCGCGGAAGCTGCGGGCCCAGTAAAAACGGCGGATCTCTTCGCGGCCGACGAACTGGCGGTAGTAGATCGGCTTGTGGCGCGCCCACGCCCCGCCCGGACTGCGGTAATCCGGAATGCCCGACTCCGTGCTGCAGCCCGCACCAGTCAAAACAACCAGTCGTTTCGTGTTGGTAATGAAGTGCGCTAAAGACATCGCTAACCGCTAACCGCTAACCGGAGAGCAGCCTTCCTGTTAACTGTTAACGGTTAACTGTTAACGGTTAACCGACCGCAGTCCCCTCTCATACTCCGGCTTGGGCACGCCGAGGAGCCAATGATCGAACCAGCCGACGATATTCTCCAGCCGCTCGACGCGGTGCCACGGCTTTCCGGAGCGCGACAGCTCGTGTGATTCGTCGGGGAAGCGCACCATCACGGTCGGAACGTGACGGTATTTGAGCGCGCGGAACATCATCTCGCCGCCGGCCATCGGAGGCGTGCGGTAGTCGGCCTCGCCTTCGATCAGCATCAGCGGCGTTTTCACACGATCAATGTAGGTGATCGGCGACCGCGCGGCGTAGTCCTGCTTGTCCTCCCACGGCGCCTTGCGGAACCACGTCGGCTGGAAGAGCGTGAAATCGGCGACGTACCAGAAATCGGCCCAGTCGGCGATGTCGCGCTGCGCGACCGCGGCGGCAAAACGATCAGTCTGCGTGATCGTCCAATTCGTCAGCAGGCCGCCTCCGCTGCCGCCGGTGACGCCGAGCTTCTTCGGATCGACATACCCTTTGGCGACGAGCGCATCGACGCAGGCCATCAGATCCTTGTAGTCATCGCCCGGATAGCGGTACTGGATGACGTTCGCGAATGCCTGGCCGTAGGTCGTCGATCCGCGAGGATTGGGGTACAGCACGACGTAACCCTTCGCCGCCATCCACTGAAACTCGTGATCGAACGTGTAGCCATACGCGGTGTGCGGTCCGCCGTGGATGTCGACGATCATCGGATATTTTGTCGCCGGATCGAAGTCAGGCGGCCTCTGCACGAATGATTCGATCTTCTTCCCGTCGAAGCTCGTGGTCCAGAACTCGTCGGGTTCGGTGAGCGTCAGCTCGCCCCACAGCTTCTCGTTGATGTTGGTCAGGCGCGCCAGCGAGCCGTCGGAGCCGACGAGGTAGAGGTCGCCAATCGTGGTCGGTGTCGACACGAGCGCCACGGTCGTTCGGCCGGCGATGTCGTAAGTGGCCAGATCGCGCTTGCCGCGCGTCCACGGCTCGACGCGTCCCGAGGCGGCGTCGACGCGGCTGAGGTTGACCATTCCCTGATCGGCGGTGGTGATGAAGATCGTTTTGCCGTCGGCGCTCCACTCCGGCCGCGGCCCGCGATTGGCGCGCGGCGGCGCCTGATCGCCTCCCACGCCGCCGCTCAGCATTTCGTAGTCGTACGACGCCGTGAGATTGCGCGGCTGCGAGCCGGGCGTCGTGGAAGCGACGAAGAGATCGGATTCCGTGTGCGACTGAATCGGATGCGCCAGCGAGCCGACGAAGGCCACCGACTTCCCATCGGGGCTGATCGCGTACGGGCCGACCGCGCCGTCATAGGAGACGACCCTGGTCATCTCCCCGCCGCCGGCGGGAATCGAATACAGCTCGCTCTTGCGGAGGTCGTAGTACGGCTCATGGACGCGGTTCGAGGTGAAGTAGATCCGCGAGCCGTCCGCACTCCAGGCGAGATCGCCCTCGTTGAAATCCCCCTTGGTGAGCTGCTTCGGCTTCGCGGTTTCGTCTGCGGCCGGCACGTCGATCGTCCAGATGTGCGTGGCGCGCGTCGGATCGATGTATCCGGAACCGTTCGAGCGGTAGACCGCCTGATTGATGATGCGGACGTCGCTGACGCGCTCCTCGTCTTTTTCTTTTTTCTTCTCCTCGAGATCTTCCGGTTTCGTCCGGGCGGTGAAGGCGATGCTGTTCCCGGCCGGCGACCAGGCGATGGAATCGATCGCCCGCGACAGCGAGGTAATGGCGCGCGGTTCGCCGCCGTCGAGCGGCAGGAGATCGATCTGCGCCGGCTGCGGTTTCCCATCTTTTTCGGGGCCGCGGAGAAACGCCAGCATCGTCCCGTCGTGCGACCAACGGGGCGCGCTGTCTCCCGGTCCGCTGGTCATCTGGCGCGGAACGGCACCCGGACGGGTGGCCACCATCCAGATCGATGTGTCGTAACGATCCTTCTTTTCATCGATGGTCACGCGCACGAATGCGACCTGCGATCCGTCCGGCGAGATCTCCGGATCGGCCACCCACTGGAAGCGGAAAAGATCCTTCTCGGTGATCAATCGGGCGTCGGCGGCAATTGCGAGGAGGATGACAGCGATGGAGAAGAGTCGTCTCATGCGCCGAATTGTATGGCGTAGACGAGCAGACCGGAGGTCACTAACCCGCCGACGGTGGCGATGATCAGCGCCGCGCGCGGCTGGGCGTGGACTTGCGGGAGCAGATCGGACGCGCCGAGGTAGAGGAGGAAGCCGGCGAAAAAAGAGAGCTGATAG
>JBGPFD010000161.1:0-7774 GCA_041483175.1 Thermoanaerobaculia bacterium
ATGCCGTGGAACTCTTCGGGAGGCTTCACCACCGGGAGGCCATGGTTCCCGTACGCACCGGGGCTGCCTGCGAACAACGTCGCTTCGGAGACAAACGATCCGCAATCGCTCCTGTCGTACTATCGAAACTGGATCGCGGCGCGGAAGCGCTCCGAGGCGCTCCTGAAAGGCGACATCGCGCCGCTCGATTCGAGCGCCCAGATCCTCGCCTTCATCCGCGACTCGGGCAGCGAGCGCGTTCTCGTCGTGCACAACGTGAGCAGCTCGCCTGTGACCGCGGGACCGCTGGCCGTGACCGCGAACGGGTTCGAGACGGTTTACGCCGACAGCGGCGTCCCTGATCCGACCGGCTCTTCGGGTGCCTGGAGCATCGCGCTGCCGCCGCACAGCAGTGGCACCTGGCGCCTCCGATAGCCTTTGGAGTGCGGCGGCTTGCCGCCGCCTTGAAACCGCCGATATACTCGCCGAGATATTTCAACTCACCGGCTCAAGGAGGAAACATGACGACGTCGTTTCGAGCGAAGCCACTCCTGGTCCTCGGACTCGCGTTCGTGATCCTGGCCGCTGTTCCCGTGACCGCGCAGACGACCACTGCGCGCATTGAAGGGATCGTGACTGACGGCACGGGCGCCGTTTTGCCCGGCGTCACGATCACCGCCACCAACGTCGGGACGAATGCGGCCCGCACCGATATGACGGACAGCAAAGGCGCCTACACGATCACGGCATTACCTGTAGGCAATTATCGCGTTCGGGTCGAGCTGAGCGGGTTTAATTCCCAGGCCTCACCGGTGACGCTCACCGTCAACCAGGTGGCCCGCATGGATTTCAAGCTGCGGCCGGGCGGAGTCTCCGAGACGGTGACCGTGACCGCGGCGGCACCGGTCATCGAGAAGAGCACATCAGAGATCTCCACGCTCATCGACCAGAAGCAGATCGAAAATCTCCCGCTCAACGGCCGCAACTTCACGCAGCTGGCGACGCTTGCGCCGGGCGTGAACCGCGGCATTCCCGACAGCAATGCTGCGGGCCAGTCAGGCCAGGCAGAGACCTTCCGCTATGGGGAGTTCGGCGGAGCCGCGCTCTCGGTCAACGGCCTTCGCGAGCAGTTCAACAACTTCATGATCGAAGGTCTCGACAACAACGAGACGCTGGTGAACACGATCGCATACGTGCCGTCGCCCGAGACGATCAAGGAGTTCTCGCTGATCACCACCAACGCGCCAGCCGAGTTCGGGCGCGCCGGCGGCGCGATCCAGAACATGGTGATCAAGAGCGGCACGAACGACTTTCACGGCAGCGCGTACTACTTCGATCGTTCGAAGAGCCTCGCGGCGACACCGAAGTTCTCGCCGACGAAACCCGACTTCAGCAACAAGGACTTCGGCGCGACAGTGGGTGGACCGATCTTCAAGGACCACACATTTTTCTTCGGCAGTTACCACGGGCTGAACAACTCGATTCCGGTGGAGGCCGGCAACTACGTCACCGTACCGACCGCCAAGATGCGCAACGGCGACTTCTCCGAGCTGCTCAATCCGGCGTTCACGGGACAGTCGGCGCCGATCATCATCTACGACCCGACCACCGGACAGCCGTTCCCCGGCAACATCATTCCGGCGAATCTGATCAATCCCGTCGGCAAGGCCTACCTCAACGCGTTTCCGGCGCCTACGCGCACCGACCGCTCCACGCAGAACTACCTCACGCACCGTCAGCGGAAGAGCACGTACAACGATTTCGACGCGAAAGTCGACCAGGCGATCGCCGCCGGCGACCAGCTCTTCGTCAGCGCCAGTCATTGGCTCGACAAGTTCGCCGATCCCGGCCGAATCCCCGGCTATCAGGCAGGTTTCGGCTCTGGCCAATCGGACAACAAAGGGAACTCGCTGCGCCTCAACGAGACGCATATCTTCACGAGCAACCTGCTGAACGAGATTCGCGGCGGATGGACCGACTTCAAGTATGAGTTCCTTCCGGTCGGCTTCGGGACCGATCAGAACAAGGCGCTCGGCATCCCCGGAATCGCCGGCGTGACAACGCCGAACGGCATCTCGCTGATCGGCGGGGGCAACGGAAACTTCATCGAATATCTGGGCGACTACGGGCAGTACGTGATCAAGCAGCGCACGTTGCAGTTGTCCGATTCCGTCACCTGGCTGAACGGACCACACTCGTTCAAGTTCGGCGGCACGCTGCTCCGCCGCGATCTCGGCCAGCAGCGCACGCAGAACGGCAAGGGCTTCTACTTCTACCGCGACGGGTTCGGATTCCAGCCCGGCTACAGCGGATACGAAGTCTCGGACATGCTGATCGGCGTCACGAGCTTCACGACGTCTGCGAATCCCGGCTACGTCCCGCGCGACACGATCAGCTGGGAGAACTCGCTCTTCGGCCAGGACGACTGGCACGTGAACCCCAGGCTCACGCTCAACCTCGGACTGCGCTGGGATGTCTTCACGCCGTACTACGAGAAGAACAACCGGCTGGCCAACTGGGATCCGGCCACGCAGACACTCGTCATCCCGGATCAGAACGGCGCAACCAGGTCGACGCTGAAGACGAACTGGAACAACTTCGGCCCGCGCCTCGGATTCGCGTACCTGCTGAATGAAAAGACGTCGCTCCGTGGCGGCTACGGCATCTTCTATTCGCTCGACCGAGGCGGAATCGACAGACAGTTGACGGAAAATCCGCCGGCGGTCGTGACCGAGTACCGCTTCAGCGGCCCGGGCTCACAGATTCATCTGTGGGATCCGATCCCGCTGCCGACGCCGGTCGATCCGAACCACCCGGTCCTGCCGCAGGGATCCGCTCTCGTCTACATCCCGGCGGACTCGAAGACGACGCGCGTGCAGCAGTGGAGCCTCGGCGGCGAACGCGAGATCATGCGGGATACCGCGCTGATGGTGGCGTATGTCGGAACGCGAGGCGACCACCTGGCCGCAATGATCACGAACGCAGGTTTCGCCGGCGACATCAGAGACCGCCTGAGCACGACGATGTACATCGGTGAGTCGAGCTACAACGCATTGCAGGCCAGTCTCCGGCGGACGGAGTCATTCGGTCTGTCGTACTTCGCCTCGTACACGTACGGGCACGCCGTCAACAACACCGTGGGGTTCTACGCAGGAGCTCCGTCGGGTGGCGGCAACGCGTTGGCGACCGACACCAGTTGCGTGGCGAAGGGGACGCAGGACTGCAACTTGAACCTCGACCGAGGACCGGCCGACTACGATGCGCGGCACCGCTTCACGCTGGCCACGACGTACGCGCTGCCGTTCGCCAGAACGAACCCGCTCGTCGGCGGCTGGAGTCTGAACGCCGTCTACACGTTCCAGAGCGGAACGCCGTTCACCGTGTACGCGAACGGGAAGCGCGCCGACGTCATTGGCGATCCGAACGGGCCGAAGACTATCGATCAGTGGTTCAACATCGCCGCGTTCGCGCCGGCCCAGGGCGCACAGGGTACGGAGTCGCGCAATTCACTCCGCGGACCCAACACGAACACACTCGATCTCTCGATCTTCAAGACGTTCAGCCTCGGCCGTCCCGGCGCGATCGAGTTGCGCGTCGAAGGCTTCAACGTCTTCAACACTGCGCAGTACAACCTACCGAACGTCTATCTGGGCGACGGGAACTTCGGAAAGATCACCGGGACGCGGCTCAACTCCGAACGGCAGGTTCAGCTCGCAGCACGGTACATCTTCTAAATGGGTTCGGTGGAGGACAGCCGCCCTCGGCTGTCCTCCACTCAGTTCGCGATCCGAATTTCCGTCCGCTCGAAGCGATCGGGCAGCTTAATCATCACCGATCCATTCTTCGCGCTCCAACCTCGTTCTGCCTTCTGCAGGTCGTCCACACGCGGGAGAGAACTGCCACCGACTGAGACATTCGCCGCGCTGGCTTGCGATCGTAACGTAAGGATCAGCGCGCGGGGCTGCGGGCGATACGTGCCCTCGGGCGCTCCGATTTCGATCAGCAGGCCCGACGCGTCTCTGCGCGCCGCAAAGCGGCGCCGCGCGAAGGCTCCGCGCTGATACTCGAAGCCGTTTCCGGCGTCCTCGTACAGCCATCGCTCCGATGCGCCGCCCGGGAACAGCGTGACCTCGAGCGGCTGCCCCGGCATCTCGCCGGTGCTCTGCACCACCGGTTGCGTGAAAACAAACGCGCCGGCGCGTACGAAGATCGGAATCGAGGAGAGCGTGACCGGAACATCGATCGACCTCCCTCCGGCGAGACGCTCGCCGCTCCAGTAGTCGTACCAGTCACCCGCGGGAAGATAGACGCTCCGCTCAGTCACTTCCGCCCGCAGCACCGGAGCGACCAGAAGGTCGGAGCCAAAGAGGAACTGATCGTCGATGCCGTACGTCCGCTCGTCGTCCGGATCGTCGAGCATCAGCGGGCGCATCGCCGGGATTCCGGTTTCGGCGGTGTCGTGCATCACGGAATAGATGGTCGGAAGGAGCTGATAGCGCAATTCGATCGCTCGGCGATTCACCGTTTCGTGCGCTGTGCCGTACGACCACGGCTCCTGATCGGGCGATCCGAACATGGTGTGGGTACGCATGAACGGATAGAACACTCCGAGCTGAAGCCAGCGCGTGAACAGCTCGGCGGTCGGAGCTTCCGCAAATCCGCCGATATCGCTGCCGACGAACGGAAATCCCGAGAGGCCGAGGCCGAGAAGCAGCGGGATGCTTCCGCGCAGATGCGCCCAATCGCTGGTATTGTCGCCCGGCCAGAGCGCGGAGTAGCGCTGCCCGCCGGCGAACGAGGCGCGCGAAAGGATGAACGGCCGCTCGTTCGGCCGCAGCTTCAGCAGCCCCTCGTACGTCGAGCGGCTCATGAGCATGCCGTAGACGTTGTGGATCTCGCGGTGATCCGTCGGCTGGCCCTCGTTGTCATGGCGGACGTCGAGCGGCATCGTCCCGCTCCGCGTGTCGAAGACCGCCGGCTCGTTCATGTCGTTCCAGATTCCGGCGACGCCCGCGTTCAGCAGGCCGGCATACAGTCCTCCCCACCACGCGCGCGCCGCCGGCTTGCTGAAGTCGGGAAACACGCTCGGCCCGCCCCCGGGTGGCTGCGATGGCCACACTGGCGCCTCGTAGATCGAGCCGTCGGGGTTTTTCACGAAGTCATCGCCGGCGAGGCCGGAGTCGTACGGCGCGGTTCCCACCTCTTTTTTCGGATGCGGATCGACGATCGTGACGATGCGAAATCCCTCTTTCCGCAGGTCGCGGATCATGCCGGCCGGATCGGGAAAGCGTTCACGATCCCAGGTGAACGGCTTGTATTTGTCCTGATAGTGGATGTCCAGCCAGATCGCGTCCGCGGGGATGCGGCGCGCGCGGAAGTTGTCGGCGATGAAGCGGACCTTCTTCTCGGGGTAGTAGCTGTAGCGGCACTGGTGATACCCGAGGGACCAGAGCGGCGGAAGCGGCATGCGACCGGTCAGCGCCGTGTAGCGTTCCAGTACCTTCTTCGGTTCCGGACCATAGATGAAGTAGTAATCGAGCGCTCCCCCCTCCGCGCCGAACGACAGGACGCCCTGCGTCTGATGTCCGATGTCGACGTTGCTGCGGAAAGTGTTGTCGAGAAAGATGCCGTACGCGACGCCCTTGCGAAGATCGATGTAGAACGGCACGGAGACGTAGAGCGGATCGGTGCTGGCGTCGTATCCAAAGGTGTCGCTGTTCCACATCGTGAAGCTGTAGCCGCCGAGCTTCCAGCCGCGCTTGTCGAGCGGACCGTTCTTCTCGCCGAGGGCGTACACATGCTCGTCGTCACGGAGGCGCTTCCAGATGCGGATGGCCGTGCCGGAAAGCGCGGTGCCGCGCTGCGGGTCGTCCTCATCGAGCGACCGGCCGGAGGTCGTGGCGAATTCGATCCGGAACGGCGCGTGCTGGATGGACACGCGAACCGCGCTCGTCGAGATGCTCGATCGCGCCGGCTCGATGGAGAACGTCGCGCCGGGGTGGCCGAAATCGCGATTGATGACCGCGTACGAATGATCGCGCCCCTCGGAATGACTCGGCGTGACGCGCACGCGAATCACGTCGGGAGAAAGCACCGTAACCACGGCGACCGCCTGCGCGTTCTCGAACCGCAGTGCGTTCCCCTGCCGCGACGGCTGCGGCATGTCGCCGAGCGCCGTCCATTGCGCTGGCAGTGGAATGGCAATGAGGGCGACAACGAATGACAGCAGGCCGGCGGCGTTTCGCAGAATCAGGCGCATGGCGCGATTCTAGTGCCCCGGAACCGCCGAATCGAACCCGCCGCGCGCCCCGAGAGCAGGGATTGATGCGCGGGCGGAATGGAGCGTCGGCGCGGGTGTTCCACCCATCCCATCTTCAGCGCAGCGAAGGATCTCCAGTCTTAGTTCCAGTGATGCGAGTGCCACCAGATTTTTCGCAGATCGAACGTCGCGCCACGGCATAGATAGATGGGCGTGTTCTCCTCCCCCATCCCAAACCGGTTGTAGTGCTCGAATGCCTGGAACGACGTGCAGTTGTCCTGGACGTCTTTGCGGTCCCACTGCAGGACGATGAGGTTCGTGTACTGCTGCGCGGGCGGGCCCCAATACCAGTGATTCTGATGACGCGAGTACGCGCGCGGCAGGCCGTACTGTGGGCCCCACAGATTGATCGCCCCCGCTTCGCCGTAATTGCCGGTGAAAATCCCTGTCTTCGCGCGCTCCGCTGCCGGCAGGGAGTCGTAGATGCCTGCAACTTCGCGCACCATTTGCGGCCACCCGAACTGATCGCCGATCGGCTGTGGCAGAGGACCCTGGTGATGCACTTCCGCCTTGCGCGGCTTGAACCCGAGGGCATGCTCATACGCGATGTATCGCTCCGGCGGGAGCATCCACGTCGCCAGCGGCATGGTCAGCATCCCGCCGAGGATCACGATCGCGGTGACGGCCGTCCGCCACCACACTGCGTGCGACGCAGTCCAGCGCTCGATGGCCACCGCACCAGCGGCGAAGAGCATCGGATAGATCGGGAAAAGGTAGTAGTCCTTGGCGTGCGCAATTTCCATCATCACGAAAAAGGCGACGAATGCCAGGCCGAGCGGCCGCCAGCGCCGCTCGCGGAGAAGGGTGATCAATCCGGCGAGCCACACTGGAAAGAGAATCGGATGCATAACGACGATCTGCTGGAGCGTGAACGCCAGCGGCCCGAAAACGACGTTCTTCCCTTCACGACGGACGTTCTGGAGATCTTCGAGCGTCGGGAAGTCATGTCCGATCTGCCAGATCAGATTCGGAAAAAAGAGCGCGAGCGCGATCGCGCCGGCGATCCAGATCCACGGCTTCAGAAACTCGCGGCGATGGGGTGTCAGAAGCAGTCCCACGACGACTGCGAATCCGAAAAACACCGTCGAGTGCTTGTTCTCCAGACCGAGCCCGGCGAGGACGCCGAACCACAACCACAGCCGCGAGTCGCCGGTGCGCAGAAAACGGGCCACGACCAGTACACAGCCCATCCAGAACAGCGGCTCGAACGCGTTCATCGTCAGAAGGCTGTCCATCACCAGGATGCCGGGCGCGAGAAGCACCGCCAGGCCGGCGAAGAACTGGGCGAACCGGCTTCCGCCAAACTGGCGCGCGATCAGAATCGACAGCGCGACTAACGCCGACCCCGCGAGCGCCGGCAGAATGCGCAGAGCCGCAAGGGAGCCGCCCAGCAGCAGCGCGATTCTGGCGTAGACCGCGATCAGAGGCGCGCTGTCGACGTAGCCCCAGTCGAGATGCCGCGCCATGTCCAGGTAA
>JBGPFD010000162.1:0-7767 GCA_041483175.1 Thermoanaerobaculia bacterium
ATCGATAGGCCGAGGAATCCGAGCCATACCACGCATCGAATGGCTACCCATCCGCATCCGACGAACGGAATGTGTGGCACGACGAAGATCAGTGCGATTCCGATCGCCACCCAGATCACCTCGGCAATGAAGAGCGCCACGCCGTTCTTCGCATGCCACTGGACTTCAGCATCGTCCTTCTTCGCCAGGAGCGGAATCAGACTGAAGATTCCGAAATACGCAAGGATCAGAAAAATCGTGCGATCGCTGCTGGCCGGCCCTCCGGCGGGCGGTGGTGGCGGCGGCGGGGTGTAGGAGCCGCCTGGAGGACGAGGTGGGGGCACCGACGGCGGGACATGCGGCGTTTGGGTCATTGCATCTCCTTCACTCTCGAGTCATTGGACGACTGGCCAAGATTCTAGCGGCTTTCCCCGATCGCTGCGAGGCGTTTCTCGGCCACCAGCAGCGGAACGACGATCAGAGCAATGGAAAGTGCCAGTGCGCCGAGAATAGGAGTGGCGGCGACCAACGGGCTCTCATATTCGAGGGCGAAAAGACGCCAGAAGAGATATTGCACGATGGGTCTGGCCATGAGGAACATGATCGCGCCGACGTACGCGAGCGCCGCGGCCATATAGCCGAAGCCGCCAAGGGAGAGCCCGACCTGGAGCGGGTTTTCCGCACCGAAATTGGGCGAGAGCGCGCCGAGCCCGACGCCGAGGCTGACCAGCGTAATGGCCAGCATCGAGGCGCCGATCAGCGTGAACAGCCACACCACGCCATTCGCGTGGAGGATCACGTTGGCGAACGCGGTCAGCACGAGCGCCAGCCCGGTCAGCGGGATGGTGAACACGATGACCTTCGCCAGCAGCAGACGGCGATACGAGATTGGCGCGATCTGCAGCATCCAGAACGCGCGCCCCTCGGTGGAGATCGAGGGATAGGCGAAACGGAGACCGATCGCGGCGATGATGAAGCCGGCCATGCCGAGATTCGCGTAGGCCACCACCGCGGCGCGCGCGTCGCCGCCGAGAGGGAGCATGCGGATGTTGTAGAGATAGAGAAAAAGAAGCGCGGCCATCAGGAAGAGCTGCGACCATTGCGCGACATCACGCGTCAGCGTCCGCACTTCTTTCCCGATCATCGCCCGCGTCGGAGCGTCGAACGGGCGCAGCAGCCAGTCCGCCGCACGCGTGAAGCCACCCGCACCGATCGCCGCGGGGGCCATGCTCTCCCTCGCCCGGACGAACGCTCGGAAGTAAATCGGAGTGGCGAGAACTAGCAACGCGACGAGCAGGCCGATCGCCAGAATCATCAGTCGCGGAGGGAAGAGCGCGGCGTGCTGCTTTCCTGCGATGGCGACCATCACGTCCGCAAGGGCCGTTCCCGGATATCGCTCCATCGACGGCAATTCAATCGCCTGCAGCGCGCGGGTGAGATCGTCCGTTCCGATCGGCATGAAGAAGCGCTCCGGGCGGCTCATGCGAAAGGCAACCACGGCGACGCTCATCACCAGGATCGCCAGGGAGGCGACGATCTGGTGCACGCGCTGCACGGGGAAATACCGCACCAGCACGACGATTACCGCACAGCCGAGAGTCACCGGAATCGCCAGCAGAAGGGCGAGATCGATCAGGACCACGGGATAGAACCAGGCGCGCAATCCGTACTGCCGGGCGAAGGCGACGAACATCGGAATCAGAAAGACGAAGATCATCGTCGCGCTCTGCAGGAGCGTTTTTCCCCAGCGGGTGAGGACGATCCGCCATTTCGGCAACGGCGCCGCGTGATACGTCTCCAGATCGAGGTCGGTGAAAAACGCGCCGATTGCGGCGGTCATCGAAGATGAAAAGAGGACGACAACGGCGACGAGCAACGCCAGCGCCAGGACGTTGCGCAGCAGCCCGAGAGCGAAGAACGGTGTTGCCGCCTCAACCTTTGCGATCGCGCCGAAAAGCCGCCGGAACAATGCGAAGTCGCCGTACAGGAAGAGCGCGCCGATCAGCGCGGTGATCGCGAGCTTGCCGAAAGCCGCTGCATTGAACGGCCGGAGTCGGGCGATCGTGAGGCGGAGGGACCACATTGTCATCCCGACCCTGAGCAAAGCGAAGGGGAGGGATCCCCTGCGGGTGCGCCGGGGATCCTTCGCCGTCTTCGCGGCTTCCAATGACAACCCCTCACCCGGCCTTCGGCCACCCTCTCCCCGCGTGCGCGGGGCGAGGGTTTTCGAAAGCCTTCCCCCCGCGTGCGGGGAGAACGTGCCCGAAGGGCGGATGAGGGGGCTGCCATCCTCTGCTGGTGCTGCACATCGTGCAGTGCCATCGCTCAGGATGACACAAACGCGCTCACGTCAGCGAGCGCATCTCTTCAAGCCATTTCATCGCATTTGCCTGCCGCGCCGCTCGGACGCGAAAGCGTTCCAGGCCGAGTTCCACCAGCCGGACGATCAGGCGCGAGTACTTCAGTTCGGTCGCTTCCCATAGCTTCGGGTACATCGACATTTTCGTGAACCCCGGAATCGTGTTGATCTCGTTGACTACGATCCGATTGGTGCCGCGCTCGAGGAAAAAGTCGACGCGCGCGAATCCGGCCGCGCCGATGGCCTTGAACGCTGCCACCGCGAGTCGCCGGAACTCGTCAATTTTGTCCTTCGGCAGCTTCGCCGGAATGATCAACTGCGCTTTTTTCTCGAGATACTTGTCCTCGTAGTCGTAAAACTCGCGACTGGCGACGATCTCGCCTGGCAGCGACGCCTCCGGCTCGTCGTTTCCTATGACTGAGAGCTCGATCTCCCGCGCGTCGAGCCCGCGTTCCACCAGGGCGTATTCGTCGAAGCGGAGCGCGTTCCCGATGGCCGCTGACAGCGCGTCGTCGCTCTTCACCTTCGTGACACCGATCGACGAACCGCTGTTCGCCGGCTTGACGAAGTAGGGCAGCCGCAGCGCGTTGTTGACTGCGCGCACGATCCGCTCCGGTTCGCTGCGCCAGTCGCGCTCGTGCACCAGGACGAAATCGACGATGGGCAGTTTCGCGGCAGCGAAAACACGCTTCATCGCACCCTTGTCCATGCCGATGGCCGACGCAGCGACGCCGCTGCCGACGTACGGCACGCCGACGGTTTCGAGAAATCCCTGCAGAGCTCCGTCCTCGCCGCCCGTGCCGTGGATGAGCGGAAAGGCGATGTCGGGTTTCTGGGAGCGCAGCCAGCTCTCGAACGAGAAACCCTCCTCGCCCTGATCGCTGCGTTCCTGCCCGGCGAGGATGCGTTCACTTCGCTGCCAGCCGGAGAAGCGTCCGTCGCGCGCAAGGCAGACCGGAATGATTTCGATGCGGTCCTTTGGCGCCGCTGCGGCCACCGATCGCGCCGACAGAATAGAGACTTCGTGCTCGGCGCTGACGCCCCCGAAGATCAAAACGGTTCGTATCATGACCTTACTTCGGAATCGGGACGCTGCCGAGGAGATATTTCAGATCGTCGTCGCGCCAGCGGATCCCGCCGCCGAAGGTGAACGCCGAGGAGTTGAACACGTTGTCGACGCCGGTGGTCAGGAACAGCATCGGCGTGTTCGGCTTCTCCTGCCGGAACATGTACTCGCCGTACAGCCGCAGATGCGGATTGTTGTCGCGGCGTTTGCCGAAGTCGAACGCCTCGCCGCTGAACCGGATACGATCGTTCAGGCGGTAGTCGACGCCCGCGCCGCCGGTCGAATCGAACAGGCCGACGCGAACGGCAATCGGCTGCAGGTTCCATCCCGCCTGCGCGGAGACGAGGAATCCGCGATCGAACGTCGTCTGATTGCGGATGATGGTGATGCTGCGCCCGGTCGTCGGGTCGGTGAATGTATCGTCGGTCGTCGTGTCGCGCCGTTTGCCGCGCGGATCATCCGCCAGCTCCACGTTGTAGAAACGATTCCGCTCCGGGTTCGGAGTGAGCCGCAGCATTACCGCGGCGCGGGAGTTGCTTCCGATGTTCTGCGCGCCGTCGGGCTGCTGGGGCAGACCGGCGTAGTACTCCCCCTTCATGCCGAGATCGAGGCTGATGCGGTTCGCGCGTCCGAGGGTGGTCTTCAACTCGTTCACACCGCTCTCCACGGAAGTCAGCGCGGCAGTGAGCCGATCGTGCGCTTCGTTGCTGTACAGGAGCTTGCCGACCGTTCCCTCACCGCTGCGCATCTGGCCGGTGATCGCGTTGAGGTTGTCGGCCGTGGTGCGCAGATCGCCGGAGAGCTTGTGCAGGTTCTCCACGACTGCGCGGAGGTCCTGGCGGTTTTCGCTCATCGTGCCGCTCAGCGAATTGGCCACCTTCTCGATCGATTCAGCCAGACGCGGAATCGTGGTGCGCAGCTCGGCGCTGATCTCGCGCACATTCGTCAGCGTCGCATCGACGTTGGTGCGGTTCGCCGCGACCAGCTCGCGCATCTGCGCGGTGATCTGGCGCACGTTCTCCACGATGTCCTGCAGCCGCTGCTGTCCCTCGGGGCCAGCCATGACCGCGCGCAACGACGTCGTGATGGCCTTCACGTCGGTGGCGATTGCCGAAACCTGATTGGTGACTTCGTCGATCGAGGCCGGCTGCGATCCGCGCAAGACGATGTTCTGCTCCGCAGGCACCAGCGGCGCGTTCTGCGTGCCGGGATCGAGTTCCACGTACTTCTCGCCGAGTAACCCGAGGTTGGCCACGCGCGCCGTGGCGTTGCTGTGAAGCTGCACGTCGTGATCGATCTCCATCGTCACTTCGGCCTTGCCGTCGGGCCGCAGGCGGATGTCGGAGACTTTTCCGATGCGCACGCCGGCGACGCGCACGGCCGACTTGTTGTCCAGCCCCGCGACGGAGTCGAAGATGGCGCTGACCTTCTTCGCTCCCCCCTCGCGGCTGACGCGGACGTCTTCGATCCTCAGAACGAAGTATCCGAGGATCGCCAGGATGATCAGCATGAATATGCCGACTTTTGCTGCGGACGACATTGTTTCTTCGCTCCAGCTAACAGCTAGCGGCTAACCGCTAACCGGCCCAATCGCCTCGGTTAGCGGTTACCTGTTAGCTGTTAGCTTGTTCGCGATTTCGCAGCGGGTCAATACCCGCCTTGCGAAGCATTTGGAACAGCAAGGCAAGCGGCAATCCAACTACGTTCGTGTAACTGCCGTGGATGGAGTCGATAAACATGCCGCCGACCCCCTGCGCGGCGTAGGCGCCTGCCTTGTCGAGCGGCTCGCCGGTGCGGACGTACCACGCGATGTCGTGCGGCGTAAGCGGGAGAATGCGGACCTCCGACGTCGCCACGTGCGTGTCGGCATACGGCGGATCGACGCGATGCAGCGTGACGCCGGTGTAAACGACATGCGTCTGTCCGGCGATCAGAGCCAGCATCCGCGCGGCATCGGGGCCATCGATCGGTTTTTCCAGGACCTGATCGCCGAGGGCCACGGTGGTGTCGGCGGCGATCACCCATCGCGACGGATACTGCGCGGCGACGGCGCAGGCTTTCTCGCGCGACAGGCGCGCGACGTATTCTTCCGGCGTCTCGTTCTGCTCCCGCAGCTCGGGAACGTTGCTGGGGATGACCTCGAAATCGAGACCGATGGCCGCAAGCAGCTCGCGGCGGCGCGGCGAGGATGACGCGAGAATGAATCGATCGTTCATCGCCGGCTGATGCTGAGGATCACCACGAACCGCGCCTCGGCGACGATGCGGTAGACGATTCGCAGGCCGTCAGCGTGCATGCTCCAGGTTCCGCGCAGCGGCTCGAACAGCGGCGCGCCGGCGATCGGATCTTCGTCGATCATCTCCATCGCGCGCCGTGCGGCCGCGCGCTCCTCGTCCGTGAGGGACGCCCATTGTTGCGCTACACTTTCGGCGAGTCTCAGGCGGTCGTTCCACATAGCGAAGGGATGAGGGCGGAGGGATGAGGGATGAGAATCCTCGGTTGATCCCTCATCCCTCCAACAGTTCCTCGGGCAACACCATCGCGCCCCGCGCGACGTCCGCCTCCGCGGCTTCGATCTGCCGGCGCAGCGCGGCGTCGTTGGTGATGTCGATCGTCTCGCGTAGCGCAAGGTACTCGTCGTAGGAGACGAGGATGGTCACCGGCCGTCCATCGCGCGCGAACAGCGTCCGTGCGCCGTTGACTTCACACTCGGCGACGAGCTGCCGCACGTCCGGTGGAAGGTCGAGAATCTCGAACTGCTTTTCCATTGTCGAATAGACTCTTGAGGTAGGCGTGGAACTCGTCGGCCACGGCCGGATGTCGCAGCGCGTAGTCGACCGTCGCCTTCAGATAGCCGATCTTCTCGCCGGCGTCGTACCGCCTGCCCTCGAAGATATAGCCGTAGAAATCGCCCTGTTGCACGAGCTTGCGCATGGCATCGGTGAGCTGGATTTCCCCCCCGGCGCCTCGTGGGGTCTTTTGGAGCATCGAAAAGATCTCCGGCGGCAGGATGTAACGGCCGATGATCGCGTACTGCGAGGGCGGTCGGCTCTTCGGCTTTTCGACCATGTCGCTGATCTTGAATCGCCGTCCGGATGCGGCGGATCCGGCGACGATGCCGTAACGCGACGTCTCGTCGGGCGTGACTTCCATCAGGGCGACCACCGGACGGCCGGTCTCCTCGAACACGCGCCGCATCTGGAGCAGGCATGGCTCGTCGGCGAGGATTACGTCGTCGGGCAACACCACGGCGAACGGCTCGTTGCCGACCGCATCACGTGCGACGAAGACCGCGTGACCCAGCCCGAGGGCCTCCTTCTGACGAACGGCGATGAGATCGACCATGCTGCTCACCGTCTCCACTTCGGCGAGCAGATCCAACTTCTGCCGCTCGCGCAGCGATCGCTCCAGCTCCGACGTGCGGTCGAAGTGGTCGAGAATCGAGTCCTTGCCGTTCGAGGTGACGATGATCAGCTTGTCGAACCCGGAGTCGCGCGCTTCTTCGATCCCATACTGCAGAATCGGTTTATCGACCAGCGGCAGCATCTCCTTCGGAATGACTTTGGTTGCCGGAAAGAACCTGGTTCCGAAACCGGCACAGGGAAAGACGCAGGTGCGGAGTCTTGCCATCGCCGCCGTAGGATAACAGGTGATTCGCTCTTAGCTCTTAGCTCTCAGCTCTCAGGGGAGGGCGGGCCTGAGAGCTGAGAGCTGACAGCTCATCCGCGCGCCTGGCGACGCAGTTGCTAGATGCCAATGCCTGTAGAATCCATCTGTTGGGTGGGCATGCGCAAGCTCTTGATTTTTCTCGCACTCCTGGTCGTCGCCGTGCCGCTTTCGGCGCAGTGGCGGCGCGGCGGCCTGTATGGGGCCGACGTCCGCGCGCTCATCGTCGATCCCACGAAACCTGACACCGTCTATCTCGGCACGAGCGGCGGAGAGGTATACGTTTCCAACGACGGCGCCCGAACCTGGGAGAACCCGCGCGGGAGCGTCCCGTTTCCCGGCTATGTCGTCGACAGCCTAGTCGTCGATCGCCAGGGACGGCTGTGGGTGGCGTGCTGGGGGTTGTGGGGCGGTGGCGTGATCGCCGTCTCGGAGGATGGCGCGAAAACGTGGAAGCGCCGCGACGAGGGGTTGAACGACTTCTCCGTCCGCGCCATCGACGTCGATCCTCGTGATGCCGGCTTCGTGATCGCCGGCGGGCTGACCGGTGTCTACCGCAGCACGGATTCGGGCGAGACGTGGGAGAAGATCACCGATCAGGCGAACGTGGAGTCGGTGGCCATCGATCCGCGCTCGCACGAGCGGCTCTATGTCGGCACCTGGCGGCAGGGATATCGCAGCGATGACGGCGGCAGGA
>JBGPFD010000163.1:0-7747 GCA_041483175.1 Thermoanaerobaculia bacterium
CAGCAGCTTGAAGAGAGTCGTCTTTCCGGCGCCGTTGCGGCCGACCAGGCCGACCTTCTCTCCCGGATTATGCTGCCAGGTCACCCCGCGCAGGACGTCGTGCGGGCCGTATGATTTCTTAAGTTCTTCGAGGCGGTAGAGCATGAGAGTTAACAGTTAACAGTTAACAGTTAACCGTGCACTCGATTCCCCTCTATCCTGTTAACTGTTCACTGTTAACTGTTAACCTAACGCGATGCGTCTAGCCGTCAACATCGACCACATCGCCACGCTCCGAGAGGCACGCAAGAGCGACGAGCCCGATCCGGTCGCTGCCGCGGTGCTCTGCGAGCTGGCGGGAGCGCAGGGCATTACGGTGCATCTGCGCGGAGACCGCAGGCACATTCAGGATCGCGACGTGGAAATCCTGCGGCGGACGGTCTCCACGCATCTCAACGTCGAGATGGCCGCGTCGCCGGAGATGGTGCGCGTGGCGCAGACCATCAAGCCGCATCGCGCTACGCTCGTTCCCGAGCGCCGCGACGAGCTGACCACCGAAGGAGGACTGGACGTCGTCCTCCACGGAAGCAATCTCGAGAAAGTGGTGCGACAGCTCCTCGATTCGGGCATCGACGTCTCCATCTTCGTCGACCCCGACCTCGAGCAGATCCGGCACTGCCAGAAGATCCGCGCGCCGAAGATCGAGATCAACACCGGCAAGTTCACCGAAGGATGGAGCCGCGGGACCTGGCTCGGCGAGCTGGAAAAGATCAACACCGCGGCGAAAGCGGCACGGAAGATGGGGATGGTGGTCCTCGCCGGGCACGGTCTGAACTACCGCAACGTCGATGCCATCGCCGTCAACGAGGACATCGAGGAGCTGAACATCGGCTACTCGATCGTCGCCCGCGCCGCGCTGGTCGGACTGGAAAGCGCGGTGCGCGAAATGCTCCACCTGATGGGCAATCCGCGCAGATTGCCGTCAGGCGCGCGATAGCTCGGCGAGACGCCGGCGGATGACCTCGCGCGCCGCGACCCGACGCGGTGAGAATCGCTCTTCTTCGTAGAGCGCGATCAGCGGTTCGAGCGAAACGGCAATCTGCGGATGCTGCGCGCGCAGCTCCGCCAGCGCCTCCTCCATGGTCATCGACGGGCCGACCTCGATGCCGCAGGCGCGGAGATGATCGCGCAGGAGATCGAATGCCGGGCGCCGCCGATGCGCGAACCAGAGCGCGAGCAGCATCAGCAGAGCCGTTGCGGCGCCGACGGCGAAATAACGGACCGTGAGCATCTTCGACGCCACGGCGCGCGCCGAATGATTCGCAGAAAAAAAAGCCTGCCGCGTCTGGGCAATCAGTTCGGCCGCCAGGGCGATCTGATCGAGGAGCCCGAAGGTCAGGATGTAGCGGTCCCAGAAGTAATTCACCGAATCATCGAGCGCCGCCGCGTAGGCGCGGAGCAGGCCGCTCTGCGCGTTTCCCGGACGCAGCGCCGCGGGAGTGGGATCGAACGTGCGCCAGGCGTTGCCGTCGTACACCTCAACCCATGAGTGCGCATCTTCGCGGCGTACGCTGAAGTATCCGGTCAACGGGTTGAGCTTGCCGCCGTAAAAGCCGCCGACGATGCGCGCCGGAACGTCGAGCGCGGTCATCAGCGCCACCATGCCCGCCGCGAAGTACTCGCAATGTCCGCGTCGTGTCTTGAGCAGAAAATCGTCGACGGTCATGCGCCTTCCGAGCGACGCCGGATCGGGAACGTACTGAAAATGCGTGGCCATGTGCGACTCGATCGTCGAGGCCCGTTTCATCGGATCCGTTTCCTTGCCGACGAGCTGCCGGGCCATCGCGGCGACGGCCGGCGTGACCGGATAGTTCGACACGGCGACCGGATGGACGCGCAGCGGCGATGTCGACCGCGCCATCCGCACGTCGTAGCCGATGACATCGCGCCGCGATTGCCAGGCCATGTAGATATCTGGCGTCGGCCCTTCGACGACCTGCGGAACGCCGATCACCTCGTACGTTCCGACGGGAAGAAAAAGGCGGCTGCCGACGATGAAGCGCTGCTGGACCGTCGCGCGGCGGGTGAAGCCGGACGGTTGGGCGATCCGCGCGATACCGTCGCTCGTGTCGATCGGGACAAAATCGTGCCGCCCCTGCAGCCATTCATTGTTGCGGAACCGCTCGTACACGATGCCGCGCAGGCGGAGCGGCGTGAAGAACGGGATCGCCTCCTGCCCCATCCAGACGCGGCTGACTACCGTGGCGTCGGGGATGATCGATCGCTGATCGTTGAAGTTGATCGACTCGCTCAAGCCGGTCGATGCGCTGGTCAGCGATCCCATCATGCCGGGCACGATGGGGTTGCGCACGCGCGGGAGTACCGGAAACAGCAGGATGCCAATAAGGGCCGTCCCGCAGACGTAGAACGCCGCGGCGCGCGTCGATGGCGGCTCGATCGCGGTGGCGGCCGCGGCGCGCGCACTCTCGCGATAGCTGAAGTGGATGAGCTGGCGGAATAACAGGAACGCGTACGCGATGACGAACGGCACGATGGCCAGGTGCGTCGCCGTGGCCACGCTGGCCACGAAGAGCAGCGACGCGGTCAGCAGGCGCTGCCCGTCATTGCGGCGTTCGGCCGATTCCATCGGCTGATACGCGGCGATGAACAGCACCAGATGCGTCGATGCGGCGATGGCGCTGCGCGAGATCAGCGCCGCGTCGACGATGTAGAAAAAGACGTAGGACACACCGATGGCGCGCATCACCGGGAGCGGAATCAGCTCCGGGCTTTTTCCCACGGCCAGGCGCACGACGATGCCGGCCATGAACAGATGAAAGGCGATCAGCGGAGCGGCGGAGATCGCCTGTGTCGCGTACAGCGGCACCGCGGCGAACATCGCCAGCAGCAGCAGTTCGATCTCCCTGATCCTGAGCGCAGCGAAGGATCCCCCCCGATGGGCGGCGGATCCTTCCCCTTCGCCACGCTCAGGGTCAGGATGACGATCAAGCGGTTTGTCGCCCATCGGCCCTCCTGACCGCGAAGATCACCGCGTGGCGATCGATCGTCTGCGCCACCGGCTCGTGCGCCGGCTCGAGCAGCGCCAGAGCGCGAAAGATCGCGCTGCCCGGCTCGCCGCCCTTCGCACTCAACGTAACGCGTGGAAGCGAGACGACGACATCGAGCGGCCGGCGGATGATGTCGTACAGGAACGTCGCCGCCTCGCTGATCATCTGCTCGAAGTCGTCATCCGAGACGCCGCGCGGCTTGTACGGATCGATCACCACCTGCACCGCGCGCGCAGCCTCGACCTCCGTCTGCTTGATGATCCACCGGCCGAGGCTCGCCGATTTCTTCCAGTACACATGCCGAAGAGAATCGCCGCGGACGAATTCGCGAAAGGAGTGAATCTCCGTTCCCGGACCCGGCCGGTTCGACGGATGCTGCTCGCCCTCGACGGCCCGGAAACGCTCGCTCGGTGTTTCGTGGTCGAGCAGGCGCGGAAAAACGACCACCTGCCCGTCGATCCGCACGCGGCGCTTCTTGAGAAAAAATCCGAAGGGATAGCGCGTGTAGAGATCGAGGCGCTTCAACTGGACCATGCCGCGGCGATGGAACAGGAACGACACACTGACCGCGATTTCCCTGCGCCGGTCCAGCAGCGGGATGAAAATCGGCGACACCAGCTCATCGGACGTGATCGTCACGTCGCGCACATTCCAGAGCGGCGAGCGATTGGCAATGCGAAGCCGCCCCTCGGCCGGCCGCCCCGCCCACGCCTCGGGGATGCTCTCGAACTGCACGGAGAGATGCTTCAGCCCACCCTTGGAAGCAATTCCCGACAACAAAAGCGCCGCGAGCATGAAGGAGAGCGCGATGTACAGCGCGTTGTTGCCGGTATTGATGGCCGCGAATCCGATCACGATCGTGAAAACGAGAAAGGAGACACCGATTTTCGTGAGGCGGACGACTCCGTCGAACGTGAACGCGGGCTGTGGATTGAGAGTAATGGCGCTCATCGTGGTTAACAGTTAACAGTTAACAGGTATGTGTTGTCTGTTACCCGTTAACCGTTACCTGTTAACGCGGTACTGGAATCTCGCCAAGCACACGCGCGATGAACTTCTGCTCCGGCGTCGCCTCTCCGCGTCCGCTGCGGCGGTCCTTCATCAGGATGCGATGCGACAGCACCGGGACGGCGAGCCGTTTGACGTCCTCGGGAATCACGAAATCGCGTCCGCTGACCATCGCCAGCGCCTGGCAGGCTTTGAAGTACGTCAGCGCGCCGCGCGTGGAGACGCCGAGGACCACTTCCGGATGACTGCGCGTGATGTGCACGATGTTCATCAGGTAGTCCATCAGCGACTCGTTGACGTGAATCGAGGGAACCTGCGCCTGCAGGTCGTGCACTTCCTGTGCGTCGAGGACCGGCTCGAGGTGATCGAGCGCGTCCTGCGCGCCGCCGGCCCGCAGCAGCTTCTTCTCGTCGGTGGAGTTCGGGTAGCCGATGGTCAGCTTCATCAGGAAACGATCGAGCTGCGATTCGGGGAGCGGATACGTCCCGACGTGCTCGATCGGATTCTGGGTAGCGATGACCAGGAACGGTTCGGGAAGCGGCAGTCGCCGTTTCTCGATGCTGATCATGCCTTCGCTCATCGCCTCCAGCAATGCCGATTGCGACTTCGGCGTAGCGCGGTTGATCTCGTCCGCCAGCAGGACGTTGGTGAAGATCGGGCCGGAGACGAACTCGAACTCCTGCTGCTCCTGTTTGTAGATGGTCACGCCGATGATGTCGGCGGGGAGAAGATCGCTGGTGAACTGGATGCGCTGGAACGACAGCGAAAGCGACCGCGCCAGCGCGTGTGCCAGCGTCGTCTTGCCGACGCCGGGAACATCCTCCAGCAGGATGTGTCCTTTCGCCAGCAGGGCGGCAATGCAGTACTGCACGACTTCCGACTTGCCGCGAATGACACGCTCGACGTTCGCCTGTAAGGCGGCGAGCTTCTCGAACGTGAGGTTGACGGCGATGGGTTCTCGTGCCATGAAATCAGTTGTCATTTGTCGGTTGTCGGTTGTCGGTTGTCGGTTGTCGGTTGTCGGGGATGTCGGTTTTTCTCCTTAATTCTTAATTCTTCATTCGAAATTCTTCATTTTCTGAGACGGGGATCACGCATTCACAGTTTCTTGTAATTTGGGCCTCCCCCTCCTTCCGGCGGCACCCAGGTGATCACCTGATAGGGATCCATGATGTCGCAGGTCTTGCAATGAAAGCAGTTAGTGAAATTCAGGAACGGGACACGCCCGCGCCCATCGGCAGTCGGTTGCGGCTCGTAGACGCTTGCCGGACAGAAGTGGAAGCACGGGTTGCCGTATTCCTCCGTGCAGCGGGTGATGCAAACCTCGGTGTCGAGGATCAGCAGGTGGGCGGGCTGGTTCTCCTCGTGCACCACGCCGCCGTAATAAACGTCGCTCACCTTGTCGAACGTGTAGCTGTTGTCGAACTTGATCTTCTCCGGCGGATGAGGATGTTCGCTGACGAAGTAGCGCTGGATGCGTTCCATCCGCTCGTGCCCGGCATGTCCCTCGAGCCGATTGACCACTCCGAATCCACGCCCTCCCGTGACCAGCGTCAGCCCCGCATTGAGCATGCCAACGACGGCGCCGTATTCGAACGCCTGATGAAAGTTCCGCTGCAGCCACAGCTCGTCGCGAAGCCACGAGCTTTCGAACAGCACCTCGTACTCGTGGAGCTGTGAGGCCGTGCAGTCGCCGCTGAGCAGAGCATGGAATGCCGCCTCCGCAGCGAGCATGCCTGACTTGATGCCGAGGTGAATGCCTTTCAGCCGCGCACCGTTGAGATAGCCGGCGGAGTCGCCGACGATCATGAATCCCTGGCCATACATCCTCGGCATCGAGAAGTAACCCCCCTCGGGGATTGCTTTCGCGCCCGAGGAAATCATCTTGCCGCCGTCGAGAATCGCGCGGATCGCCGGATGCAGTTTGTATCGCTGGAACTCGTGCTGCGGATCGAGAGTCGGGTTGCGATAGTCGAGACCGACGACCAGTCCGATGTCGACGATGCGATCCTTCATCCCGTAGATGAAGCCTCCGCCGAAGGTGTCGGCGTCGAGCGGCCATCCCATCGTATGAATGACTTTCCCCGCCGGGAAGCGATCGTCTGCGAGTTGCCACAGCTCTTTGACGCCGACCGAGTAGACCTGCGGGTTCTTTCCGGCGTAGAGATCGAACATGCCGGCGAGCTGTTTGGTCAGCGTGCCACGCGGTCCCTCCGCGAGGACGGTGATCTTTGCGCGAATATCGACTCCCGGCTCGTAGTTCGCTTTTCGCTCGCCGAGCTTGTCGATTCCCTTGTCGCCGGTGCGGACGCCGACGACGCGCCCATTCTCCACCAGCACGCGCGACGCGGAGAACTCGGGGAAGAGATCGACACCGGCATCGGCCACGATCGGCGCGAGCCAGCGGACGAACTCGCCGAGGGAGATGACGTAGTTGCCGTGATTCTGCAGCGGCGAAGGGAGAATCGGCGCGGCGAACTTCCGCTTCTCCATCATCATCCAGAAACCGTCATCGGTCACCGGCGACTCGACGGGGCAGCCGCGCTCGAGCCAGCCGGGCATCAGCTCGGCGATCCCGCGCGGGTCCATCACCGCGCCCGAGATGGCGTGCGATCCGATTTCCTTCCCCTTCTCCAGAACGGCGATGGAAATCGGATCGAGCTTCTTTTCGGTGGTAGGTGATTCGTTGTGGGCCTTGATTAGCCTCGCAAGCTCGTACGCGGTGGCCAGCCCGGCGGGGCCCGCACCGACGATGACCACATCGACGTCCAGCGTTTCCCGCTGGACGCCGGGAAGTTCTGCCATTTCATGCTCCTGCACGCGAACTGATCGCATTGTATACGGGCGGGAACGTAGCGCCGGCTCTCAGCCGGCGCCGCCGAGCCGCCTGAGAGGCGGCTCTACGTCAGTAGTTGACCGTCACCAGCAGCGTGTCGCTGTAGCTGCCGATTCGGACGTCCTGTCCGGCGAAGATGCGGCCGTTGGCAACGAAGCCGCCGTTGATCGGCGTGTTTTTCGAGATCGACGTTCCGCTATCGGTGTTCGTCGTATTCCACACGATGGTATGTGCGGCGTCGCGGTAGACCTCGTACTGAAGAAGGTCGCCCGTGCTGCCCAGCATGCGCCGAATCGAGCCAGAGGCATGCGATCCGAGGTCGAGCGAGACCGTTGCCAGCGTCGCGGGCGTGCAGTAGACGTTCACGGTGCCGGTGGAATCCTTCGGCGTTGCCGCATTCGCCGACACCGGATCATAGAGCCCGAAATTCACGGCACTGGTGGACACGGTGCATGCCGCAGCCACCGTGGCTGTTACGGTGAAGAATTGCTGACTCGATCCGCTGCCCCAGTTGAGCGTGGCCTGGATCGTGTCGGTGTAAGTTCCCGGCGCGACGTCGAGGTTGGCCGGAATGGTGCCGTAGATGGTTCCCGCAAATGTCCTGTTCGTCGGCGTGGCGGTGAACGTGAGGTACTGCGTGCCCGAAGTGCCGTCGCCCCAGATGATCGCGTTCGCCGCGTCCATGTAGAGGTTGTAGTTCATGGTGTAGACCGGAGCGATGGTGCGCTGCATGGTGCGCGGGTTGTACGTAGCGGAGGCGCCGCGGGTATTTAGCAGCGTGGCTGTCGCGGGCGGTGTGCACGTGAACTGGAACGACGACGTCGCGGTCACCGGCGTCGGGCTGAAGGGCGAGTAG
>JBGPFD010000164.1:0-7744 GCA_041483175.1 Thermoanaerobaculia bacterium
CGGCGACGTCCACGGCTGCTTCGACGAGCTGACCGCTTTGCTGGCGCGGCTCGAAGTGTCGGCGGACGACGTGGTGATCGCCGTGGGCGATCTGACGCGCAAAGGACCGGCGCCCGATCGCTGCGTGGAGTTGTGGATCGAACGGCGCTATCGTTCGGTCCTCGGCAACAACGACGCGAAGATGCTCGCTCGCGCCAAGCATCGTGCATCATGGATGTTCGCCTCATGCTCCGACCGGCGGATTCTGCAACGTCGCGACCTGCTCGAAGAGATCGCCCGCTGGCCGCTGTTGATCGATGTTCCTGAGATCGGCGTGCTCGTCGTGCATGGCGGCATGCTGCCGAACGGCGATCATCCGCGCGAAGCGGCGCTCGAATTGCGCCACATCCGCCGCGAAGACGATCGCTGGCTGATGGTGCCGAAAGGGCTGGAGAAGCCGGGCGATCCCTTCTGGTCCGAGGTGTGGGACGGCGATCGCATCATCATTTATGGGCACACGCCACGCGAGGAGCCAAAGGTCGATCGGCGTGCCATCGGCCTCGACACCGGCTGCGTCTATGGCGGGAAGCTCACCGCCGCCGTCTTCGAGAAAGCGGGCGAATGGCGGCTGGTGGACGTCCGCGCGGGGCGTCGCTACTCGCGCTAGGCTGACGCGAGCGATTGCGTGGCGGGGTGGTCGGGCGACTTCTTGGGACCGATCCGCCGCCGTTCTGGCTCGGGCGATCCCACGGCTGCCGCCCAGTCGCGCGTACGCTGTGCGAATAACTCCGCGCCGATCGACTCGGCCTGTTCTTCGAGCTCGCGCAGCCGGCGCGCCAGAAAGGTTCGAAAGCGGCGGACGTATCGCGGGCTCCCGAACGACTCAGGAGTGCGGCGGCAGAGATCGTCGATGAGCGCCACGTCGTGATGATCGCCGAGCGTGCGTGAGAACTTGTGCAGCGACTTGATCTGCCCCTCGAACGCAGCCATTCCGAGAAGCTCAAAGGCCTGCGCCTGATACCAGAGGACTTTGGCGAGCCGGCGCCACTCGTGAAACTTTTCGCGCGTTCCCGCGCGCAACGCGGCGCGCATCGCCCGGCGTGCCGCGCGGTAGGCGCGGGTGAGCGCGCGCCAGAGATCGTACGGCTTCATCGTGTCCACCGGCCAGGCGGCGATCCGCCCGCGCTCGACAGCGATCTGCGAGCCGAGCTGTGCGACCGTCAACGGATCGGTGGGGCGGCCGGACTGCCGTACCAGCGCACGCCGGATCTTTAGAAACTGCCGCGGAGTCCACTCCTCGGCGAAGCGCTCGCGAAGCCGGTCGAACGCTTCGACAGCCGCCTTCGCGTCGCGCTGCGGCGCGAACTGACGCCCCGCATCGCGGAACGATTCGCGCTCCGGCCGGCCTCCGTGCGGAAGGAAAGCGCCGACCAGGCGGACCAGCGCGCGGAGCTCCTTGAAGCGCCGCCGGATCTCGTGGATCGCCTTCGGGTCGTCGCCCTGGAACTGCTCCAGCCTGAGGGTGGCATCGTCGGCCAGCTCGAGCGCCCTACGGCGCAACCTCTGTGGAGCACGCTCTCCTGCTTCGACTGCCAGAAACTCGTTCATCGCTGCAGGACCCTGTTCCGTAACCTATCATGAATCGATCGACACTCCCGAAAGGTCGGGTTTCGGATACTTCATGTCGAGATCTTCCAGCGCGCCGACGATCGTTTTTGCCACGACGTAGTTACGGAACCACTTCTTGTTGGCCGGCACTACGGTCCACGGCGCGTATTTCGTCGACGTCTCCTCCAGCGCCTCTTCGTAGGCCTTCGCGTAGTCGTTCCATAGCTTCCGCTCATCGAGATCGCCGTGCTGGAACTTCCAACGTTTGGTCGGATCGTCGATGCGGGCCTGCAGTCGCTCGCGTTGCTCGTCTTTGCTGATGTGCAGAAAGAACTTGAGGATGACCGTTCCCGCTTCCGCGAGGATCCGTTCGAATTCGCGGATCTGCGCGTAGCGTTTGCGCCACACTTTCTCCGGCACCAGTTTGTGCACCCGGACCACGAGAACGTCTTCGTAATGGCTGCGGTTGAAAATGGTGATCTCGCCGGCAGCCGGAACGGGCGCGTGAACGCGCCAGAGGAAATCGTGCGCCAGCTCGACGCCGGTTGGCTGTTTGAACGAGACGACGCGCACGCTTTGCGGGCTCACCCCGCGCATGACGTGACGGATTGTCCCGTCCTTTCCTGACGTGTCCATTCCCTGCAGGATGACCAGGAGCTTCTGCTTCGACCCGGCGTAGAGCAGCTCCTGCAGCACGCCCAGGCGCTCGACCAGCCGCTCGCTTTTCTCGTTCGTTTCGTCTTTATCGCCGGGAGCGAGGCTGGCGTCGTCAGGATCGAAGTCCCGCAGTCGGACTTTCTGCCCCAGTTTGATTTGAAGCTTTTTCATCAATCGGCGAATCATATCTCGGCGAAACATTCCAGTATTGGTGCGTTTTCATCCTGTTTTGCTCGCGCCGCGATAGGATTCCGCTCGCCATGACGCTCGCGCAGGAAGAATCGCAGGTCGCGGTAGTGCTGGCGGAGGTCCCGCCGGTTGCGACTCCTGTGGCTGTCGTGCCCGAGCCGCCGCGCGTTCCTCTTTTCGATCGGGAGCTGAGCTGGATCGAGTTCAACCGGCGCGTTCTCGGCGAGGCGGAGAACCCCGAGGTCCCGCTGCTGGAGCGGGTCAAGTTCCTGAGCATCTGCTCGAACAATCTCGACGAATTCTTCATGATCCGGGTCGGCGAGGTGCGCGATCTGATCGCGGCGAAGCTTCCCGACGCCGGGCCGGTCCGGCTGCAGAGTCAGAAGCTCGATGAAATCCACAAGCGCGCGCGCCAGCTCCTCGATCAGATGTACCGCTGTCTCGGCGAGCAATTGGTTCCGGCGCTGGAAAAGGAAGGAATTCGCATCGAGCGTGTGGCGAACCTCGGGAAGAAGGAGCGCGCGTCGATCGAGGAGTACTTCGCGCGCAATATCGAGCCGATCCTGACGCCGCTGGCGGTCGATCCCGGTCATCCGTTTCCGTTCATCGCCAACCTGGCGCTGAATCTCGCGCTGCGGCTCGAGTCCTCCCGCGGCGAGACGTACACGGTGGTGGTCAAGATTCCGGAGCTTTCGCCGCGGTTGGTGCCGGTGGGCAGCGACCGCTATGTGCTGCTGGAAGATGTGATCGCCTCGCTGATCGAGCGATTCTTCCCCGGGCTGCGCTTGCGGACGTCGATGGCCTTCCGCGTGATCCGCAATTCGGACATCTCCATCAAAGAAGAAGATGTCCAGGATCTGCTGAAGAGCGTGGAGACGGAACTGCGGCGGCGCGAGCGGCGCGAAGTGGTGTGGGTGGAAGTCGAGGCAAAGTCGGATGAACGGCTGCTCTCGCTGCTCATCGAGCAGATGCAGTCATCGAAGGACGACGTATTCTTTGCTCCCGGTCCGCTGAAGCTGCACGATCTGATGCAGCTCTACGAAGAGGCGAACCACGCCGCGTTGAAAGACCCGCCGTTCAATCCGCGGATCCCGGCGCAGCTGGCGACGTCGGAGGACATTTTTTCGATCATCCGGCGCGGCGACATCCTGCTGCACCGCCCGTACGACTCGTTCACGGCCGTCGTGGAATTCGTGCAGGTCGCCGCCGACGACCCCGAGGTGAAGGCCATCAAGCAGACGCTCTATCGAACCGATCCCGGATCGCCGATCGTCGAGGCGCTGGCGACCGCCGCGAGAAACGGCAAACAGGTGACCGCGGTCGTCGAGCTGCAGGCGCGCTTCGACGAGTTGAAGAACATCACCTGGGCGCGTCATCTCGAGGAAGCGGGCGTGCAGGTGGTGTACGGCCTGGTCGGGCTGAAGACGCACTGCAAGGTCTGCCTGGTGGTGCGTCGCGAAGCGGATGGGCTTCGTCGCTACGTCCATCTGTCGACCGGCAATTACAACGCGGTCACCGCGACGGTCTACGGCGATCTCGATCTGTTCACCTGCAATCCGGAATTCGGCGTCGACGCGGCGCAGGTCATGAACCTGCTCACCGGCTACAGCGTGGCCGGCGTTCAGGAGCTGATCGAGCGGACCGACGCGCCGCTGAAGTGGCGGCAGTTCAGCGTGGCCCCGCTCGATTACCAGCGTTGGGTGGTGTCGATGATCGACCGCGAGGCGCGGAACGCCCGCGAGGGAAAACCGGCGCGCATCACGGCGAAAATGAACGCGCTGGTCGACGCGATGGTGATCGAGGCGCTCTACCGCGCCAGCGGCGCCGGCGTGAAGATCGATCTCATGGTGCGCGGCATCTGCTGCCTGGTGCCCGGCGTGGCCGGCGTCAGCGCGAATATCCAGGTGCTGTCGATCCTCGATCGTTTCCTGGAGCATTCGCGCGTGTTTCGATTCGAGAACGGCGGTGCGCCGGAGTTCTACATTTCCAGCGGCGACTGGATGCCTCGGAATTTCATCCGTCGCATCGAAGTGACCTTTCCCATCCGCGCCGAGGCACTGGCGCGGCGCATCGACCAGCAGATCCTTCCGATTTCGCTCGCCGACAACGTCAAGAGCTGGATTCTCGATCCGGACGGCACGTATCACCGCCGGAAACCGGATGGAACCACGTCGGTGCGCAGTCAGGAAGCGTTCATTTCCATCGCCCGTTCGGAGGCGGTGGGCGTCGGACCGTATGAGGAAATCATCCACCGGCCGGGGAGCTTCCGGCAGCGGGCGCGACGGAAAAAGCAGAAGCCGGTGTAGGCGATGTCACCCCGAGCGGGAGCGAGGGGTGGAGGGCCGGGCGGAGCGAAGCGTTCCGCCATCGCGCCATCCGCACGTCCGGGCCCCTCGCTGACGCTGGGGGTGACAGGCTGAGGCTATCCGGCGCGGACCACGCGGGGCGGCACCATCCATTCGAGATGTGCACTGCCGCCTTCGAAGCGCACTCCGTAGAATCCGCCCTTCTTCAGCGAGAGCCCGGAGGTCGGCATCGCGGTGAGGTCAAGCATGATCTCGGTCATGTTCGGCTCGTGGCCGGTGAAGATTGCAAAGTCGCCTTTGATTTGATCGAGAAACTTTCGGAATTCGCGCGGGTTGGCCTGCGGCTTCAACGAGTCCGTGATCTGCACCCGCAGTTTTTCGCGATATGCGTTGACCAACGCCTCGGCCGTCTGCACCGCGCGCACGAGCGGGCTGGAGTAGATCGCTTCGGCTTCGGGAAAGATCTCCGCGAACGCGCGAGCGACGTCCTTCATCTTGCGTCGTCCTTCGGCGGTCAACTCGCGATCGGCGTCTGCCTTCCGCGCGCTCGTCTCCTCGGCGATTCCGTGGCGGAGCAGGACGATGAATTTCATGAGGCCTCGAATCGCACTTTGGTCTCGAACAGCGATGCGAAATACTTTGCGCGCTTCACGGCGCTGGCGATCTCCACGCCTGCGTCGGAACGCGTGCGCACGATGAAACGGACCGCGCCGTTCGCGCGCACGGCGACGTCGCGCACGCTCTGCCGATGGCTGCGGTCGAGACCTTCGGCAATCCGCAGGATCGCAGCGAGTTTCTCCACGTCGCCGCGCTGCTGCGCGGACAATTCTGAAAGATTCGGATGGCCATCCGCCGGCGCGGCCTTGCGGTGATACCGCGCCACGTTGGCCACGACGACGAGCTGTTCCTCCGTAAATCCGCGCAGTGCCGCATGGCGGATGAGATAGTAGGTGTGCTTGTGATATCCGCGGTCGCTGACGTGCATGCCGCTCTCGTGGAGGATCGCGGCGTGTTCGAGCAATTCCGCCGAATCGTCCGACAACCCGTGGAGCGGACGTGTCTGATCGAAGATGCGCAGCGCGAGGCGGGCGACATGCTGGGCATGGCGCCGGTCGCACGCGCTGCGATCCGCCAGCGCCAGGGCCGAGGCGCGGCGCAGGGAGGCACCGTCCTCCGGCCGGTTCCGCGACGCCTGCGAAAGCCGGCTCTCGATGAGGCCTTCGCGAAGGGCCGCCGAACAGGCCAGGACCGACGGCACGCCGAGGACGGCCATCACCTGATCGAGGACGATCGCGCCGGCGACGATGTTGCGCGCGCGTTTCTCGTCCAGGCCGAATTTCTCGACGCGCTCCTTCGCCGTCAGCGAGCAGAAGGCGGTGAAGGTTTCCTCGAGGGTCTCTCGCGTCAGGACGCGCTGTGCAGCGGGCGCGACGATGTTCGCCAGCGCCTGAATGGTCCCCGACGTTCCGATGCCCATATCGATACCGATGTGGCGGACGCGTTTCTCGATGCGCTTCAACGTCTGGGCGGCGAAACGGCGGCACGCTTCGATGTCGCTCGCGGCCGGCCGCTCTTCGAGGCGGAATCGCTGCGCCAGCCGTAACGCGCCGAGTGGAACGCTGGCGGTGAAGTAGATCTCCGAGGGGGTGCCGACGATCAGTTCTACGCTCCCGCCGCCGATGTCGACGCAGAGCGCGGTGCTTCCGGCGAGATCGACCGCCGAGCGAATGGCGCGGTAAATGTAGTCGGCCTCTTCCTCGCCGGAGATCACCCGCACGCGGATTCCGGCCTTCTCCTTGACGCGGCGCAGAAATTCGCGCCGGTTCGGCGCCTCGCGCACGGCGCTGGTGGCGACGGCGATGATCTCCTCGACGTTCCACCCGCGGGCCACAGCGACCATGCGCTCCAGCGCCCCCACCGCGCGATCCATGGCCTGCTCTTCGAGCGGTGCGCCGTCGAGGCTGCCGAGCCCGAGCTGCACCATCTCCTTTTCTTTGTCCACCACACGGTAGCCGTCATCGCGCAGCTCGGCGACGATCGTATGGATCGAGTTGGTGCCGATGTCGATCGCGGCGATTCGCTTCGCGTTTTGTGCCATCGTTCCGCCTCAGTATCGGTGATGCGGAAACGGGAGCGCAACTGCACCTTTCCGGTCGCTTCACCCCGAATTTACGTCCAAGCTGAGAGGACTCCATACGCTCGCTGGTAGCATCGCCGGCGACAAGGAGGCCTTGCAGCATGAAAGACGCTCTCGTGGCCGCCGCTGCGCTGACCGTGATGCTCGCCGCCAGCGCATTCGGGCAGGCCACTCCTCCCGATGACACGCCAAAAGTCGCCGTGGGCGGGACGATCTTCGCCGATTACACATGGGTCGAATCTCCCGAGACGAAAGATGTGGACGGCAACACCATCCACGCGAATGCGTTCAACATCAGCCGCGCCTACATCAACTTCACGGGAAATCTGAACCATCTCATCGCCTTTCGGATCACGCCCGACGTCGTGCGCGAAAGCGGCAGCGGGAGTTCGCTGAATGGCAGCCTGACCTTCCGCCTCAAATACGCGTTTGGGCAGTTGAATCTGGACGACTGGATCACGCACGGCTCGTGGCTGCGATTCGGCCTGCAGCAGACGCCGTACATCGATTACAACGAAGGAATCTATCGCTATCGTTTTCAAGGCCCGGTCTTCGCCGACCGCGAAGGATTCCTTTCAGCCTCGGACCTCGGCTTCTCCGGCCATTACAACTTCCCTGGAAATTACGGAGACATCCACGCCGGCATCTACAACGGCGAGAACTACAACCACCCTGAAGCAAACAACGAGAAAGCGTTCGAAATCCGAGGAACGATTCGCCCGTTGCCGGTCGGCGGTGTCTGGAACGGCCTTCGCCTGACCGCGTTCTACGACGCCGATCATTACGTGCAGGGAGCACGGCGCGCGCGCACCATCGGCCAGATCTCGTTCGAGCACCCGCGGTTCAACGCCGCGATCGAACTGCTCTC
>JBGPFD010000165.1:0-7740 GCA_041483175.1 Thermoanaerobaculia bacterium
CCGGCGATCTGTTCGGTTCCGATCCACTCTGCCCGTATCAGCCGCGGGCGATGGAGGTGAGTGCATGAAGCAACGCTACGATCCGCGCGTCACCCCATGGCTCATCGACGACTCGGAATTCTGCAAGCTCCAGACGTTCGACGAGCAGATCCGTTTCCTGCTGCAGTATGCCGTCCTCGCCCCGTCGACTCACAACGCGCAGCCGTGGGTATTCAGCGCCACGACGGACGGAGCGGAAGTTCGCGCGGACTACTCGCGCCGGCTGGCGGTGGTCGATCCTGAAGATCGCGAACTGCTGATGAGCGTCGGAGCGGCGATCGCCAATCTACGCATCGCCGCGGCGCACTTCGGCTTCGAGACCAACGTGCTCTACACCGAAAAGCCGGACAGTCCCGAAATGGTGGCCTTTGTCGCCTTTCACAAGACGTCACAACCCGAGGCCGACCTGCGCAGGCTCTTTCCGGCAATCAAGGAGCGACACACGAACCGGCAACCGTTCGAGCGCGAGCCGGTCGATCCCGACGTGCTCGGGCGCGTCTGCGACGTCGTCGATCGCTATCCCGAGACGCTGCGCGTCGTCCTACCGCATGACAGACAACGCATCACGGATCTGGTCATGCTCGCCGACGAGCGGCAGATGAGCGAGACGCCGTTTCGCGACGAACTCGCCCATTGGGTGCACGCCAGCGGTTCGCCACGGCCGGACGGCATGGCCGCTGACGGTCTCGGATTCTCCGACGGTTTCGACGCCGCCGCCGACTGGGTTCTGCGTCACGTCGATGTCGGACCGCTGCAGGCCAAGCGCGACCGCAACCTCATCGACTGCGCCACGGCGCTCATCGTCGTGGCCGCCGAGGACGATCGCGTGTCGCTCGTCGGCGCGGGGGAGATCATGGAGCGCCTGCTGCTGACCATCACCGGTGAAGGTCTGCACTATTCGTTCTTCAACAGCCCCATCGAGCTCGAGGATCTGCGGCGCAGCATGTGGACTCTGATCGGGACCGCGCGTCCTCCGCAACTGCTCCTGCGCGTCGGGCACGCCTTGACCACGCCCCGCGCGATGCCGCGGCGGCCGGTCAACGAAGTCATGGTTTGACTGGTGTGACGACGGCCTCCGGCCGCCCGTTCAAAGGCCGCGGTGTAGGGCACGGCTGCGCCGTGCCGGACTCAGGTCGCCGGAATGCGGCACGGCGCAGCCGTGCCCTACTTCATTCCCGCGAGGTAGCTGTAGAGCTTCCAACGCGCATCGACATCGTGCTGCGCCGCGGCGATCTGCTCGGGGGATGCAGTCCGGAAGCGGGTCTCGCTCTCCATGAACTTCTCGACCGGCATCTTGATCCCGCGCGAATCGAGCTGCATCGGCGGTTCGCCATTCTCGACGCGATTGGGGTTGTAGCGGTAGAGCAGCCACTGCCCTGAATCGACCAGCGCCTTCTGATGCTGCATCGCCGTGGCCATCTCGATGCCGTGCGCGATGCAGTGGCTGTAGGCGATGATCAGCGCCGTTCCGTCGAAAGCCTCCGCCTCGACAAACGACTTCAGGGTGTGCTCGTCGCGCGCGCCCATGGCCACGCTGGCCACGTAGACGTTTCCGTAGGACATGGCCATCAGGCCGAGGTCCTTCTTTCCCGTGCCCTTGCCGCCGGCGGCGAACTTCGCAACCGCGGCGCGCGGCGTGGCCTTCGACATCTGCCCGCCGGTGTTCGAGTAGACCTCGGTGTCCAGCACCAGAATCTTGACGTTCTTTCCGCTGGCGAAAACGTGATCCAGGCCGCCGTAGCCGATGTCGTAAGCCCAGCCGTCTCCGCCGACGATCCAGACGCTCTTCTTCACCAGCAGATCGGCGAGCGCCATGAGTTGCTGGACGTCAATCGAATCGGCCTTGTGCATGCGCGTCTTCAGCTCCACGCCGTGCAGACGGGACTTCAACTCCTCGACGCGTTCCCGCTGGGCGTAGATCTCCGCCTCGTCCTTCTGCGCGCAGCCGACGATCTCCTGCACCAGGTTCTCGCCAATGGCCGGCGCGAGCTTCTTCAACAGCTCAATGGCGAACTCCCGCTGCTTATCGATCGACAGGCGGTATCCGAGGCCGAATTCGGCGTTGTCTTCGAACAGCGAGTTGCACCAGGCCGGACCGCGTCCATCTTTGTTGCTCGACCAGGGAGTCGTCGGCAGATTGGCGCCGTAGATCGACGAGCATCCGGTGGCATTGGCCACCAGGAGGTGGTCGCCGAAGAGTTGCGTCAGCAGCTTCAGATACGGAGTCTCGCCGCAGCCGGCGCAGGCGCCGGAGAATTCGAACAGCGGCTGTTGCAGCGCCTGATGGCGGATGAGGCCGGGATTGAGCTTGCGACGGTCGAGTTCCGGCAGGCCGAGGAAGAAATCCCAGTTGATGCGCTCGGCGTCGCGCAGCGGCGCCTGCGGCTGCATATACAGCGATTTTCGTTCGGGCGCGGTCTTGCTCTTGGCCGGACAGATGTCGACGCAGATGCCGCAGCCGGTGCAATCTTCCGGCGCGACCTGAATGCTGTACGCCAGCCCCTGCCAGTCTTTGTGAATCGGCTTGAGCGATTTGAACGTTTGCGGCGCATCGCCGAGGAGCGCCTCGTCATACGCCTTGATGCGGATCGACGCGTGCGGACAGACCATCGCGCATTTTCCGCACTGGATGCAGCCGGAGATGTCCCACACCGGGATGTCCTCCGCCAGATTGCGTTTCTCGAATCGCGCCGTCCCCGACGGGAAGGTCCCGTCGCACGGCAGCGCGCTGACCGGCAGATCGTCGCCGCGCCCGGCGAGGATCTCGGCGAGGTTGGCGGGAAGGTGTGGTCCAGGCGATCCCGCCTGTCCGGACAGGGAGGATTGCCTCTCCTCCACACTGATCTCCTTCATATTCTCCAGCGCCGCGTCGACGGCGCGGAGGTTCGTCTCGACGACCTTCTCCCCTTTGCGCGCGTAGGTCTTGCGGATCGAATCACGGATGGCCTCCAGCGCTTCCTCGACCGGCATCACCTTCGATAGCGCGAAGAAGCAGACCTGCATGATGGTGTTGATTCGCTTGCCGAGGCCCGCCTCGCGCGCGACGCGGCTGGCGTCGATGGCGAAGACGCGCGCGTTTTTCTCCGCGAGCTTCTGCCGGACGGACGCGGGGAGCTGCTCGACGCCGCCGTTGAAGAGGAAGATGCCGCCGGGCGCGAGCTCCTTGACCACGTCGTAGCGCTCGAAGAGCGACGGCTGATGACAGGCGACGAAATTCGCGTTCGCGATCAGATAGGTCGATCGAATCGGGCGCGGACCGAATCGCAGGTGCGACACGGTGACCGCTCCCGCCTTCTTGGAGTCGTAGACGAAATAGCCCTGGGTGAACGCGCCGCTGTCGCCGATGATCTTGCAACTGTTCTTGTTCGCGCCGACCGTGCCGTCCGATCCGAGTCCATAGAACATCGCGCGGAAGACGTCGTCCGGTTCGGTGGAGAAGGAAGGGTCGAAATCGATGCTGGTCTGCGTCACGTCGTCGTGGATGCCGACGGTGAAGTGATTGCGCGGCGCTTCGCTCCGCAGATGGTCGAACACGCCTTTGACCATGCCCGGCGTGAATTCCTTCGAGGAAAGACCGTAGCGACCTCCCACGGCGACCATGTCGCGGCCCGCTTCACGCAGCGCGGCAACGACATCGAGGTAGAGCGGCTCGCCGCTGCTGCCCGGCTCCTTGGTGCGATCGAGAACGGCGATGGACTTGACGCTCGCCGGCAGCGCGCCGGCCATCCGTCCGGTATCGAAGGGGCGAAACAATCGCACTTTCAGCACGCCGACTTTCTCGCCGGCGGGAACGAGCGCGTCGATGGTCTCGTGCACCGTTTCGCATCCCGAGCCCATCAGCACGATGACGCGTTCCGCATCGGGAGCGCCGTAGTAATCGAACGGCGCATAGTGGCGGCCGGTGAGGCGCGCGAATCGCTCCATCGTCTCCACGACGATGCCGCCGCAATCGCGATAGAACGGATTGGCGCGCTCGCGCCCCTGAAAGAAGACGTCGGGGTTCTGCGCCGTACCGCGAATCACCGGGTGATCGGGCGAGAGCGCGCGGCCGCGATGATCGAAGATCAGTTTCATGTCGATCATCCCGCGGATCTGCGCGTCGGCGAGAACTTGCACCTTGGCGATCTCGTGCGAGGTGCGGAATCCGTCGAAGAAATGGAGGAACGGAATGCGCGACTGGAGCGTGGCCGCCTGGGCCATCAGCGCGAAATCGTGCGCCTCCTGTGGGCTCGCCGAGCAGATCATGGCCCAGCCGGTCGAACGCGCGGCCATGACATCGCTGTGATCACCGAAAATCGACAGCGCGTGCGTGGCCACGGTGCGCGCCGCGATGTGGAAGACCACGGGGATGAGCTCGCCGGCAATCTTGTACATGTTCGGCAGCATCAGCAGCAGCCCCTGCGATGCGGTGAACGTCGTCGCCAGGGCGCCGGTCTGCAGCGCACCGTGGACGGCCCCCGCCGCTCCCCCTTCGCTCTGCATCTCGACCACCGAGGGGACGGTGCCCCAAAGATTGGGCATCCGCTGCGCGGCCCATTCGTCGGCCCACTCCCCCATGGTGGAGGCAGGAGTGATCGGATAGATGGCGATCACTTCGTTCAACGCGTACGCCACACGGGCAACGGCTTCGTTGCCGTCGAGCATGGCAGTGCTCGTGGTTTCAGTCATAAGCGCCACGGTAAATCACAGTCGCACATGAGGAGGTGATCCATATCAAAGGCGGAGGTGATGATCCTCACAACGTGCGGCGCCGACACCATCGCCGGCCAGACCGCCGCGGTTCGGCGGCCTTCCCTTCATCGCGCAGAGTTGGTCCGCATGCTCACCCAGCAGGCATTGACGTCCTTGCTGAGGAACTGCAGGATCTTGAACCAGAGCGTCGGGCTTTCGTTCAGCATCTGCCGGAACTCGGGAAGAGGAACGAAACCGATGCGCGATGGTGCGTGCGTGGCCGCGGTGCAATCGTGCGCCGTGGCGGAGATGACATCGCTCAATCCGACCACCTCGCCGGGGTGCGCGACGCGCAGCGTCCTGCTGTTGCCGTTGCGCGCGGAAAAGATCAGATCGACCTCTCCGCTGTGCAGGACAAAAACCCCGCGGGGCTGCTCACCCTCCCGGAAGAGAACTTTGCCCGCGGGCCAACGCTCGATCTGCTCCGCGTTCAGAAACTGACTCTCGACCGCCTCCAACATTAGGTCTGTCATTTGACTATGACACTACAGAGCCGCACCGGGCGCTGCTGTGATCATCACTACTTCAGACGGTGAGATTTGTCAGATGCTGACCATGCCGGCGAGGTCATGCTTCTCAAGAACGAGGACTGTAGAGCCCTTGACATCGATCAGTTTGCGCCGCTTGAAATCGCTCAGCAGCCGGGTGACGGTCTCGCGCGTGGTGCCGATCATCTGCGCGATCTCTTCATGCGTCAGCAGGACTTTGAGCCGCGTTCCCTTCGGTGTCTCCTCGCCGTTGCGGTCGCACCAGTCGAGGAGCAGCTTGGCCAGTTTCTCCGCGGTGGTCTGCGCCAGACCGAGCGAACGGATCTCGCGCTGTGCCGCGTGATACTTCTCACTGAGCTGCTGTGCGGTGTGCATGCACGCCTCGGGTTGCACGTTGAGGAACTTGAGGAAGTCTTCGCGCTTGATGAAATTCAGTTGCGCCGGCTCGATGGTCTCGGCCGACACTTCGTACGGCTTGCCCAGGATGGTGGCGCTGGCGCCAAGAACCTCACCCGGTTCGGCGATCTTCACGATCAGCGTCTTCCCCTCGGTCGACGAGGTAGTCAGCTTCGCCCGGCCACTGCAGAGGATGAAAATGCCCCGCGGCTGCTCCCCTTCCACGAACAGCAGCGATCCCTTCGGGTAGACGCCGGTGAATTTGATGGCATCCAGGGCGGCGATGGTCGGCGGCGTCATGTTGCAGAAGATCCGCTCCGCGCGAACCGAGCAGTCGACACACGTATTATGGATATCGAGATTGTAGGGGGACGGCATGGCGCTTCTCCTCGTCGTTTCGACCTCGTGCATGTCACATTCATCCATGTCACATAATGTAGAGAGATACATCGCAATTAGGGTGGGTTACCGGTCACAGAAGATTGTGATCATCGTCACATGCTACTCCCTGGCCTGCGTTCGGCATATTCGGTGACCGGGCTGCTGCTCGGCGTCAGCGCGCCGTTCGGAGCGTTCGTCGTCCGCCTTCTCCTCCTGCCATCGGTTCGCTCCGCACCGCTGGACGATCTCGCGAATAACGTGTTTTTTTACACTTACCAGCTTCTCGGGACGTCGATTGTCTTCGCCGTCGCGGGCTGGGTGGCGGGTGATCGGGCCGAACGACTCCGCCGTGCAGAGTCTTTTTACCACACTCTCTCCGAACACGACCCCCTCACGGGCCTCTACAACACACGTGCATTTCGCGACCGCTACACCCGATCGCTCGGCCGTGCGCAGCGAAGTCAGGGACCGCTCTCGCTTCTTCTGCTCGATGTCGATTTCCTGAAAAAGATCAACGATCGTTACGGGCACATCGTCGGAAACGACGCATTGGTGCTGGTCGCCGAGGCGGTGCGGTCGGCGAAAAGAGCCGAAGATTCGGCGGCGCGATGGGGTGGAGACGAATTCGCCGTCCTGCTCAACGGCGCGGACGCCGCGGCGGCACAGCGCGTAGCCGACAGCGTCCTGCAACGCGTCCGCGAGCGCCCGCTGCTGCACGACCACGGGCAGATCGCGTTGACGGTCACCATCGGCGTCTGCACCGCGCGGCGGGTGAACGCGGATGACGATCTCTTCGCCGCGGCCGATCGAGCGCTCTACGAGGGAAAGCGCGCCGGCCGCGATCGCCTTTCCATCGTGGAGCTCGGCGCGTCGTAGCCCGGCGCGATTTGCGTCAAACGCAAAGCGGAAACCGTTCGCCATGTCCACTCGGGCGTGTCCGACGCCATGCGCCGTCGCGTCCGACCGGAGCCGGCGCTCCACAACTGACGCCCGGCTGCGATGAAACAAGAAGAGCCGGACGATGTTGTCCGGCTCTCCAGCGAAGATCGGCGTCAATTACGGACGACCACCGCCGCCTGGCTTCTGACCGCCGCCACCACCACCGCCCGGCCGCTGTCCGCCGCCCGGCGGATTGCCGCCCGGCTTCTGCTGACCGCCGCCACCGCCCGGCTGCTGAGGGCCACCGGGACGCTGCTGGCCGCCACCACCACCCGGCCGCTGTCCGCCGCCCGGCGGATTGCCTCCCGGCTTCTGCTGAGCCTGGTAGGAAATGTCTTTCGGATTTTTCTCGTCGCTCATAACTCCTCCTTTTCGAGTCGCCTGAGAGATCGCAAAAAGCGAGCCCGGCAAACAAGGCGTTTCAATTACGAGACTTACCGCTGCTTCGTGGTGCCCGCCGCGTGGTTCGACCTTGACCGCCGCGACGAGAAACAGCAAACGAAAACGCTTCATCGCAAACCCGCTCCAAAGTGCAATACGATCGCCAGAGATGGCCATCCAGCCTGTCGTTCCATTCGAGTCGATCCCGCTGCTTGCGTCGCTGAGGCACGAGGATCGTGCCGCCGTCGAACCGCTGTGCCGCATGCGCGGCTACGAGAAGGGAGAGGTGATCTTCCGCGAAGGAGACCCGGCCGACCGCATCTACTTCATCTACGCCGGCCGGATCAAAATCGTGAAATCGGTCGGTGCCCGCGACCTGATCCTC
>JBGPFD010000166.1:0-7706 GCA_041483175.1 Thermoanaerobaculia bacterium
CTTGTGCGTGTTCTGCTCGATTCCCGGACCGATGCCGAGCATAGCCGGATAGCGATAGGCGCCATCGCGGATCCATCGCTTCGAATCGGGCACACGCAGCTCGCCGTTCGCCCGCGTCGGAAAGCCGACGCCATCCGTGGAAAAGATCCATCGCGCAACGCGCGCCGTGTCGCGCAGTTGCCCGCGTTTTCCGCCGCGCGCGATGATCGGCGTCGCCACGCGCGTGTAGGCGTCGACCGCCGAGCGGACCGCCGGATGTTCCTCCGGCGTGACCCAGCCGGGATAGATCTGCGGATTGTTGAGCCGGTACCCCCTCCACGTCGCGTCGGTGTAGAGCGGCGCGCGCACGTCGACGCGCAATCTGTCGGCGATCGATTTCCGCACCGATTCCATCGATCGGATGTCCTGCAGCGCACAGTCGGGATCTTCTCCCGCCGTGAGCCGCCGGTCGAACCGGAATGTGAATCGTTCCGGCACCGCGCAGTCGCTGGGCGTGGCCAGACGCGCGTCGCTCGCCGTGCGCGTTCCGGGCCCGAGGAATGCGTCGCGCGAAAATCCTTCGGAGTGGCGGTAGCGATCGCTGGCTTCGACGATCATCGCCGCGCCGTATTCGAGCGGATTGCGACCTTCCCACGGCATCGAGCCGTGGCAGCTCTTGCCGGTGACCTCGACCTCGATCTGCATCCGCCCGCGCTGCCCGCGGTAAATGCCGACCGCTCCGAGGTCGGCGCATCCGGTCCCTTCGGTGAGGATGACGACGTCGGGAATGCGATCGGGACGCGCGCCCGGCAGCTCCTCGCGAAGCAGGTACATCGGCCCGCCGCCATCGTTGTCCTCCTCGGCCACGGTTCCGTAGCAGCGGACGATCACGCCACGCAGCGCACCTTCGGCGCGGCATTCACGGAGGATTTTCGTGGCCACGATCTGGCTCACCACGCCGGCGAGCTGATCGGCGGCGCCGCGTCCCCACACCAGGTTCTCCCACTCGCTCTGCGGCGGAAGATATCCGAGCTCGCTCTCGAGAAACTTGCGATCGATCTTCTTGTCGTCGGTCCAGCCGAGGTACGGATCGATGCCGCCGCCGATGGCCTCGTGCCATCGCGAGCGAAGCGCGTTCACCGTGTCGGTGTGCCCGTCGAACATGATCACCGACTTCTCCGCGGCGGGAATGCCGTCGGAGCGGTCTTCGACGACCCAGCAGAGATTGCCGAAGCCGTCGAACCAGACATCTTCCTGCCGGTCGACGGCGCCGATCTCGACGATCGTTCGCCGGAGATATTCGAGGCGCGGCAGCTCGTGATTCGAGAGGCCGCAGCGCGGATCACCGCCCTTGTCCGGCGCACGGTCGACGAAGTCGGCCGGGATGCGAATGGCCTCTTTCAGGATCTTCACCGCCAGCGGGCGGTACTGCTGTGCGAGTTGTGAGATTTTCCGATCCACGAAACTTCCTCCTCTAATGAGCTGTCACCCCGAGCGTTAGCGAGGGGCCTGGAGGGGCGGGCGGCAGATGCATCTGGCTCATTTCTCGTGCCCTCCTTCCCTCCAGGCCCCTCGCTCCCGCTCGGGGTGACAGCAGCGTGTCCTTTCGTTCATCACCGCTCCAGCGACGTGCGTGCCGTTTCCGAGCGCAGGATGACGCCCAGCCGGTCGCGCAACGCGCTGACCTTGGCCACGGCCAGCAGGGCCATGATCACGTAGACTTTTTTGTTCGCTTCGCGGGCGAGCGAGTGGCGGAACTGCTCCATGACGCCGGCGCTCACTTCCGCGCCGATATCGGCCGGCAGGCAGTGCATGTAACGCGCGCGGTTCGTGAGCGCCATGCGGTGCTCGTCGCAGATCCACTCGCGATGCCGGGCGTTTCGTTCGAGCGCGCGCTTCTCGATGGCCTTCAACGCCTCGCTGTCGCGATGCGCGTTTGCCGCGACGCGTTCCAGCATCAGGTCGTGCGGGCCCCAGCTCTTCGGATAGACGATGTCGGCGTCGGCGAAGGCCTCGTCGATGTCGTGCATCCGTTTGAAACTTCCGCCCGATTCGACCGCGTGCTTTGCGGCGCTTTCCATACACTGCGGCAACAGCTCGTAGCCCTTTGGATGCGCGAGACGTACGTGCATGCCGAAACGCGTCAGCAGCGTGATCAGCCCCTGCGGAACCGAAAGCGGCTTGGCGTAACTCGGCGAGTAGGCCCAGCTCACGGCGATTGTCTTTCCCGCCAGCCCGTCCGGAAATTGCTCGCGCAACCAGCAGAGATCGGCCAGCGTCTGGGTCGGATGGTCGATATCGCACTGCAGATTGACGATCGGAACGGAGCGCTCCTCGCCACTCTCGCGCAGGTAGGCATCGATGCCTGCCTTCACGGCGCGCATGAAGCGATTGCCCTCGCCGAGAATTAGGTCGTGTCGGATTCCGAGGGCGTGCGCGTTCATGCCGAGCATCGCGCCGGTCTCCTCGGCGGTCTCGCCGTGGGCCACCTGCGTCGACGAGCCGTCGACAACCATCGGGTGCGCACCAAGCCGCACCGCGGCGCCCGCCCAGCTCGATTTCGTGCGCGTGGAGTTGTCGAAGAAAAGCGCGTAGTGCAGCTCGTTCGGCAGGAACGGGGTGCGAATACCGCGGCGGTCGAGCTGCTCGAACGCGCTGGCGACGCTGCAGAGAGCCTCGATCTCCGGGCGGGTCCAGTCGTCCGTCAGGAGCATGCTTCGCCCGCGCAGCGCGGCGAGCGCCGGCTCATCGACGGTTTCGAGAAACGGGGCAACGTATTGGCGAAGGCTCATGAGCTGGTTCCTTCGTATAGCGGCGCGCGTCCCGCGCGCCGTGGGCGGGCGGGGGCGCCCGCCCCCACACTGAGACAATTGATGTAGTTCACGGTGGAGGGGTCGAGCACCGCGCGCCGGACGTACTCCATGACCGCGTACGGCCAGAGGTTGTCATCATCGCGGCGGTGGTCGAGAAAATATTCGTCGCCGCCGATGCGGCAGACGACGGTCCCGTTGTGGATCCAGAAGGCGTCGCGCGGAGCGTCCCGCCGCCACGCCTCTTCGTCCAGGAACAGCCGCAGCTTCAGGCGGTTCGGGGCTCCGCGATCGGGGCAGAAAATCTCGCAGTTGCCGCAGTCGTTGCAGAACTCCGCGAAGCAGGCGATCTGGTATGGCTTCTTGAATCCGCCGTCGAGCGATGGGATTTTGAAAATCGCGTCGTTCGGGCAAGCCGGAATGCAGAGGTCGCACGAGGCACAGTCGAACAACTCGAGGAGGTGCCCGCGCTTCTGCGACCGGCGCGTGAGGCGCTCGCTGCGATAGCGCGGATTGTCATCGAGCGACTCGACGTACTCCTCAGTGTTGAGCAACTTCGCCTCGGCGACGGTGAGCGGGCGGCCGCGGCGGATGAACTCGGGAATCGAATGCGCGCCGACGGCGTCCATCCGCGTCTGCAACGCGCTTGCGTACGCCTGAAGGCGGCCGATGCCGCCCTGTTTGAGCAGATCGGTGCAGACGGTGACCGGCGACAGGCCGAGGCTGACGGCATCGGGATAGTTGAAGCGATCGATGCCCGCGGAGAAGGAGACTGGAATCGAATCGCCGAACGCGCGGCGGAAGCGCTGCACCAGATGCATGGCCAGAACGTGAAGCGGCGCGCCCGAGAGATAGGCGACTTTCTCCGTGCGTGGAAGAAAATCGCTCCGATTCTCGACCAGCAGCGTGTTGGTGAGCTTCACGCCGAAACTCCGCCCGAGCTCGCGGGCGCGCGCGCGCAACCGGCCGCAGAGATCGACCGCGCGCTGCCAGCTCGGATCGTTCTCGAACGCTGTCGGCGGAACTTCGATGTCGCTGAATCCGAGGCGATCGTGCAGGATCTCCTGCACGGCGCGCCGGCCGAGCAGCGTCGGATTGAGCTTGATCGTACAGTCGACGCCGATCTCCGTCATGAGGTAGTTGGCGATCCGCTCGATGTCATCCGCGGGACATCCGTGAAAGGTGCTGACGGTCACCGTGTCGGCGATGCAGGTGGTGAAGTCGACCTCGCGCAGTTGACGCCACCGGTCGGGGATCTGCGCGCGAAGGGCTTCGACGCTCGCGCGCGCATCGAGCATTCCGCGGAGGAAACCGGTGACGCGTTCCCCGCGGATTCCCTCGAGATCGTAGCCCACGCTCATGTCGAACAGCGGACGTTCGGCGGAATGCGCGCCCGAGGCGGCGAGCATCTCGATCAGCATCAAGGCCTTGACGTATTCCTCGAGCGATTGCTCGATCTTCAGCTCCTGCGACCACTCGACGTTGTAGCCGACCGTCCTGGCATCGATGCACGGGCGCGGAATGGCCAGCGAGTCGAGGAGCTGGATCGTTTTCAGCTCCATCACTCGTCCGCCGGCGAGCCAGCAGAGGACGATGTTCTGGGCCATCTGCGTGTGTGGCCCGGCGGAGGGGCCGAGCGGCGCAGCGAGGCGATGCCGGTGGACGTCGACGGAGGTGTCGAAACGCGCGTCGGCGGAGACAAACTTCCGCGCCGGAAGATCAAAGATGCTGCGCTGGCGAGCGAGTTCCTCGAAAGCGCGCGTAACCAGCCGCGCCAGAGGCGACGGCAACAACTCCGCCATGCGGCGATTCTGGACCACCAGTTACGGCGCGTCTCCGACGGGTGTCACCAAGGCCTGTGACGAAGGCCTAATGCTGCGGTTCGTGCCCTTGCTGTTTCCCCTGCATCTGCATCATGGGACACGATTTCATGCTGTCGACCATCCCCTGCATCATGCCGTGCTGCATGTGCTGCAGCATGTGATCCATCATCTGCGGCATCATCGACCCCATCTGATCGCGCATCTGCTGGCGCTGCGCCACCAGCTCGTTGACCACGGCGACGAGCGCGTCGGTGCGCGCGGAACCCTTCGCCTGGTTCATCTTTGCGACCAGCGGCTGGAGGCGGTCATCCATCGATTTCATCGACTTCTGCATGTCCTGCATCATGGCCTGACAGTCCATCGGCTTCTCGCTCTGGGCGAAGGCAGCCACTGCGGATAGAAGAAGGGCTGCGGCAATCGGCAAACTTCGATTCAACATGAAAAACTCTCCTTTCAAACTGCGTGCTACACGAACTCAACGTCAGCGTTGCACGCGGCTCACATCGATACCATAGATCGGCCGTGAACGCCCGTCCGTGATGGACGTCGGAATTCCACTGTGACGGACCGCACGTCCCTTAGGCAATGGAAATTTCGAAAGCCGGAGGCTCCAGCATGTGCCGCTTCACGCTGCAGTGATCGACGGCGCGGCGGATGGCGTCGTGGTATTTGGCGGGAAAGGCCTTCGGGAGCTGTAACACCACTCGCGCAGTCGTGACGTGTTTCCCCGTTTCATCGCGAATCGGTTCGAGCGACAGGCTCAGGCCGTCGTTGGCGATGTTCCGCTCCTGGCAGAAACGGAGCGCGTAGAAGCCCATGCATGTGGCAATTGACGCCAGAAAGAGGTCGAAAGGGGAGGGGGCCGCATCATTGCCGACCGGAGACGGCTGATCGGTTCGTACCGTGTGCCGGCCGACTTTCGCTTCGACCGCAACGCCTCCGGGAAATGAAACCGTGATGGACATCGTGCTCCTTACGCACCGTCGTGATCATCGGGGTCTTCTGTCGGCACGCGGCAGGAGGCGGAGGCTCACGTCGGCACGCCGAGTCGCGGCAGAATGAAGCGCATGAGAACGAACCAGCCGCCGGCGAACGCGAGGAAAATGAGCACATCGGACATGGCGCTGGTTTGAAACATGTTTGGACAGGGCAACATTTCGATGGAGGCAATGTCATGAGTCAAAAGCAGGAATACGGGATGCGGACAAAAATCGCCCTGCCGTACGGCAAAGCGCTGGCGAAGACGAAGGCGGCGCTCCAGGCGGAGGGATTCGGCGTGCTGTCCGAAATCGATCTGAAAGAGAAGCTGAAGGAGAAGCTCGGCGTCGACTATAAGCATTACGTCATTCTCGGCGCGTGCAATCCACCGCTGGCGTACAAAGCGTTGCAGGCTGAACCGGAGATCGGTCTTCTGTTGCCGTGCAATGTCATCGTCTACGACGCGGATGACGGCGGCACGATCGTCTCGGCCATCGATCCGAATTCGATGCTCGGCGTCATCGGAGAGAACGCCGCGGTTTCCGAGGTCGCCCGCGACGCGCGTGCAAGACTGGAACGCGCACTGCGCGCGCTCACATCATCTTGAACTGCGTGTGTAGGGGCCGGCGTCCTCGCCGGCCCGGCGGGCGAGGGCGCCCGCCGCCACACTTACATCATCTTGAACTCGTGTGTAGGGGCCGGCGTCCTCGCGGGCCCGCCGCTACATCATCTTGAACTCGTCGAGGAGCATCTGCGCGATGCGGCCGGCGACTTCGCGATAGGCCTGGGCACCGGGATGGAAATGATCGATGGGGCTGAGCTTCGCGGGGCCGTCGATGAGATCGGAGGTCTTGACCACGTCGACGAGCGGATCGGCCTCGAAGCGTTTGTTGAGCAACTTGTCCCATCCTTTAATATAGCGGCTGATTCCGCCTGACAGCGGATGGTCCGGCAGGGGGTTGTAGCCGCCGAGGATGACGATTTCGGCGTCGGGATTGATGCGGTGCAGCTCGGCGACGACGGCGGCGACCTGTTCGAGAATCTCCCGGGCATAGACGTCACGGTCGCGGATTGCTCGCGCGCGGGCCTCCGGATCCTGGAAGACGTTGTTGGCCGCGACCGAAAGCACGACCGCGTCGGCATTTGCGACATCGCTGCCGATCGGATTGTTCTGCAGGCGATGCTCGACATCCTCGGTCGTTGCGCCCGGCACTCCGTAGTTCTTCACCTCGACCGAAGCCACACCGCGCCGGCGCAGCTCCTCATCGAGATTACCGGGGATTCCTTTTCCCGTTTCGTCGCCGGTGCCATAGGCGAGCGAGTCGCCGATGACCATCACGCGCAGGACGCCGTCGAGCAGCCGCGCGGGGCGCGGCGGCTTGATCTTGGGATGCTCGCGGCAGCCGGCGAGGAGCACTGCCGCGAGTAGCCATGCGATCCGCTTCACGCGTGGGTAAGCGTAACATCGCCGGACTCTTGTTTCCCGCTATGATCTGGTGCGATCCTCAGAAAGCATCCCGAGGAGAGAACTCGCATGAAGAGTCGTGCCGTCCTGTTGTCCTTTGTCATCCTAGCTACCGCGCCGGCGTTCTGTCAGGAAGCGAAGCCCGCCGAGAAGCCGCCGGTCGCGAAGCCGGAGGAGAAGCCCGATCCGTCGGCGAAGTTCGTCCGGCAGCACAAGCTCCGCGTCGGAAACGAGGATCTCGCATACACCTCGACGGCGGAAGATATTGTCCTGAAGGATGCCGAAGGGAAGAGCACGGCGACATTCTTCACGATTTCGTACACGAAGGACGGCGCGACTAATCAGGAGACGCGACCGATCACGTTCGTCTTCAACGGCGGGCCGGGATCGGCGTCTGTGTGGCTGCACTTCGGGCTCGTTGGCCCGAAGGTGATCGACATCCCGAGCGACGCGGCCGATCCAGGTGCACCTCCGTACAAGCTCCGCGACAATCCGTCGACGATTCTGCGCGCCACCGATCTCGTGTTTGTCGATCCGGTCGGCACCGGGTACAGCCACGCGTTGGGGGAGAAGAAGAACGAGGACTTCTGGGGCTACGACGAGGACGCCGATTCGGTGGCGGAATTCATCCGCAGCTTCATCACCCGGCAC
>JBGPFD010000167.1:0-7687 GCA_041483175.1 Thermoanaerobaculia bacterium
CGCCGGATCCTGCGTCTTGTTGTCCGTCGCGGCCCCGTAGACGATCGCGCTCCCCGATTCGACCGCGACGGTGATCGTGTCGCTGCCGCCCACACTGCCACCCACCACCGTCGCCGCCGAGACTTGCTCGAAGTAGTTCGATCCGTAGCTCTTCGTCGCCGTCCGGACGATCGCCCCGTCGGCTCCGCGCTGCGTGATCTGCACCGTCGCGCCTGAGCCCAGAGTGCGAATCCCAACATTGAACCTCGCCGTGGCCGGATCCGGTGGGGCGATGAGAACGCCTTGATCCCCCTGCAAGAGGGCATCTCCGTCGGCAATCAAATCCTCGGTCATCCCCGTCGTGCCGGCGGTGCCGGCGTCGTTGAAGATTCGGGCGACGGTGACCGGAAAACCCCCCGCGGTCGAAACGACGTCGACGCTTCCGAGCCCCCCCAGGTTCATCGCCGGCAGGAGATCGGCATACTGCCGGGTCTGGCCCGCGGCGAGCGAATACGCAAGCGAAGGATCGCTGTCGGATGCCGGCTGGAGCTGTACGTGGAATACGAAACGGCCGTTCATCGCCGTGGTCGTGCGGTTGTGAATCTGTACGCCGGTCTTGAAGAACGACCCGAGGCTTCCAGGGGTTGAACCGACCACGGTCAAATGGCGGGTTTCCGGCACCGTGCCCTGATTCACCGTCGCGGTGAGCTCGTTCACGCTGATGGTGGCCGATCGGGACGCGCCGCTCGTGTTTGACGACACCAGATAGCGCACGGTGCCGTCGCCGGTTCCGCTATTCCCCTGCAGCGTGATCCATGACGTGGTTTCTGAACCATCCCAACTGCACGGCGGTGCTGCGGCGACATTGATTCGTCCTGGTCCACCGCCCGATCCAAAGGACTTCGTGGCCGGCGCGATTGCCAGCGGAGCCGCCGCCCTCGTCGCGGACCATGTTCCTGACACGCCAGGGTTCACGCCTCCGCATGTCACGAAGGGACCAGGCTGCACGGCCACGCTGAACGTTCCCGTCGCTTCGGTTGATGAGCTGAATGTTGCCGTGACGCTCCAGAGGACCGGAACCGTTCCGATCGGTGCACTTGGTTCTCCAAACGTCGCCCGTCCCCCCAGAATCGGCACTGCCGGCGACAGCGATTTGCTCGATCCGACGGGGCATCCCGACCCTGTGCCGTTGGTGGCATACGCCAGGTGCGCATATGTGACCTGGTTGTTCACCACACGAAAGTAGATCGCTTTGCCCTGGGATGTTGTCCCGCACCAGGACCCTGAGTAGTCCTGCCCATATGCCACAGACGCGAGGAACAGTGTCACAACGAGCAGATGGACCTTACGCATAGCGAAGTTCTCCTTTCCACACGCGCTATGGGTGCACCGCCCTTCTGCGGCCGCCGCTCGAAGGCGGTGGCGAAGGAGCCGACAGCACCGGCGCAACGAGGTTCAGGCGCAGCACACCGGTCGACGGAACACCGCCGGTCGGTGAGAAGGTGATGTGCCGCGTGTCACCAGTGCGGTTGTCGGTGGCCGCGCCGACGGCCGAAATCAATGCAGACCCGCCGTCGGCGACAACCATGCAAAGCACATTCGTACGATCCTTGCGACGATTGTCGGTATCGAGGCCGAGCGCAGAGAAAACGGTTTCCAGCCTCAGTTGTTCGTACGCGGCGATGTTGAAGTGGGTCTCGGCGATGGGGACAGTGCGATTGCCCGCCTCGTACAAACGGACGACAATCGACCCGCTGGAGCCCGCGGTCTCGTTGATCAGCACGTTCCACCGCGTGCCACGCGTCGAATCGACCGACTGCTCGAGGCCGTCGAGATACAGCGGCCGCTTCGACGCGACGCTGGTGAGCACATCCGAGAAGGTCGCCAGAATCGGCAATCCGCCGCCAATACTCCAGGTTGATCCAGTTTGCGACATCAGCCTGGCGTAGACCTGCGCGCCGGCAGCGGTCTGGAAGAAGACCGCCCCGCGCGCCGCCTGCCCTTTCGGCGTACCGAACAGGTCCTCGAGAACATTGTCGAAGCTCAAGACCACGCCCGGCGAGAGCTGGATATTTCTTGAGATCGAGGAAGCGGCCGGGTCGCTGGGCCGATACGTGACCACCGCCGTGACCGGCGAGCCGCCCGGGGTGATCGCAAAGCCCATCGTGGTTCTCTGGTTGGCGCCGCTGGCGGACAGACCATTGACGACCACCGGCGCGACGGCGGTAACCGAGACTCCGGCCAGCCCCGCTTTCGCGCGGCGCACCACGGTGGAGGCAGTTCCCGCACCGTTGACCGGCTGGCTGACGACCGCAGCGCCGTTGTTTCGCGTGGCGTCGAGCATGGTGACCACGCCGGCCACTGCGCCGCCGCCGGACAGAACGTCAAGCTCGATCCGTCCGCCGTCGAAAGGCTCACTCCCGCCAAGAGCGGGGACGATGTTGTCGACGATCGTTTCGCCGTATCGCGGAATGTCGAGGTCGCGATTCCCCTTCGCCAGCCCCTGGGCATCGAAGAGCGTCGCGTGCACCCGCGTCACTTCCGTTCCGCTGGTCTCCACGAGCGTGAGCGACGTTCGCGTCGAGGAATTCGACGCGATGCCGATAACCGCGTGCGCGCTGTGCAGCCGCGCCCCTTCACCGAGGAACAGCGTGGGGATTTCGTAGCTGTAGCCCCCACCCGAGGAAGACGGCGTGAAAACCGCGGAGGAGACGATCAGGAAGCCGATCTTCTCCGGCGCGGCGCGCACTTCGATCTGCCCCTGCGAGGGACGGGAGAGGCCGAACACCTGCACCAACGGATCGGTCAGCGTCACCACGTCGTTCGGCGGAATGACGATGGTGGCCCAGCGCACCGATGCCGGATTCAACCCATCCGCCCCCACCGGCGTGAAGAAAAGGTCTGTCTGCACCGGATCGCTTCCAAAATTCGTTAGCCGCAGCCGGGTGAACCCGGCTGCCTGGCTGACCACTCCCGGCACGATGAACGATTTGTTCCCTGGATCGAGCAGCGATCTACGGCCCGACGACGTTGGCAGGGCGTCGTTATCCTGCACCAGCAGCCGCGCTGTCTCGCCGTTTCTGGACCGCACCGTGAAATACGTGTAGCGCGGCAATGCCGATCCGTTCGGTGCGCGATTTCTCTGCGTGCTCAGATGGACGCTTCGGGAGGCGCCCGGCGGAATCGGTAAGCTATTCCAGCCGCTCTCCGGAACGAGCCAGACCTCGGGACCGATCTCCGCCCCGAGCTCCATCGGCGCCGTGCCGTCGTTTCTGAGTTCAATGCTGATCGGCGGCCGATTGGCGTCATCGCCGGCAAAGCCGGGGAAGAACGCGTATTCCGTCGGATTGCCTCCGCTGAGAAACTGAGGACGTGACGTCGTGCCGCCGCCGATCTTCAGATTCACGAAGGCATACGGCGTGATCGTCAATCCCTGCCCTGTCGCGGCGACGAAGACGATTCCCTGATACGCGCCGGCGACCCCGTTCGCCGGTCCGGCGTAATGAATCTCGAACGACTTCGGCTTCCGCGGCTCGAGGGTCACGAACACCGAGTCGCCGCCAGACGGATCGGCAATGGTGAAGAACGGAACGGAGTTGATCTCTCCCTTGCCGATGATCAGCTGAAGAGACGTTGCGCCGAGGTTCTCGAGCGTGAAACGTGCTTTCTTGTCTTCAAGCCTGTCGCCCAGCGCGGTGATCACCGCCTCCGGCTGCACGGTGAAGATGACGTTCGCCGTTCCGGTGACCACGTTGACACTCTTTGTCTCGGAGGGCGGGCTCCGGCGCGACGGATCGCATCCCGGGACGGCGGAGACACGGTGATAGTAGGTACCCGCGATCGAGGAGACGAACGATGCCGAAGCGGAGAACGTCTGCTGGGAATCGAGGATTGAAGCGAACGAGGGGCTGGTCGACCGCTCGATGACAAAGTAGCCATCCGCGGCGAGATCGGAGAGCTCCGACCAGGCGATGGTGTACGTCTGCCCCACCCCGACGTTGCCGGGCGGCACGAAGGTGATGGATGGCGTGCGCGGCGCAAGGCATCCGCCGGCCGTGGTGAAAGTAAACGTGCTGGTCGACACGTTTTTCGACGGGTCGCAGGCGACTTTGGCCACCACGCGCCAGGAATACGTCGTGGATGACGCAAGGCCGGCAACGCCTAGCCGCGTCTGCGTCACATCGCTCAGGTAGAGCGGCGGCGATGTGCTGCTTCCAAGATAGACGTCATAGCCTGACGCGCTGGCCGAAGAGGACCATTGGAGGGTCGTCGTGACCGGAACGCTCGAGGCACCATTGGCCGGCGCAACGAGATTGAATCCTCCAGCCGGAACGCATCCGCCCGAAGTGGTGAAGGATCGCGTCGGGCTGGTCGTGGTCTTGGTGGCGTCACACGCGGCATGCGCCACAACGAACCAGAAGTACGTGGTCTGCGCCGCCAGTCCGCTGACACTCTGCGCCGGTGTCGATGCTCCCTTCGCAAAGAGTGGCGGAGGGTTCGACGTCCCGAAGTACACATCGTAAATTGCCGCTCCCGGCGCCGCCTGCCACGACAACTGCGTCGACCCGGCAACGCCGGTTGCGCCGTTGCCAGGTTGCGATAGATCGAACGAGCCCGGCGCGCCGCATCCCGCGGACGTACTGAACGATCGCACTTCTGTTGTGGAGACCGACGGGGGAACGCAGAACGGATCGCCCTTGGCGACGACGCGCCAGTAGTAGGTCGCGCCGGAGACGAGATTCGCCGGAGCGAACGAAGTCGCGGTCACGTCGGATGCGATGAGCGTCGGCGGATTGGCGGTGGAGAGGTAAACATCATAGCGGAAGGCGCCGTCGACCTTGTTCCAGGCCAGGGTTGGAGCGGTGGACACTCCGGTGGCGCCGTTCGCCGGAGCACCCAGAGCCGGCGCGGTGACGGTGACGCAGGCAAAGAGTACGCGAACGCGGTTCGCCTCGGAGTCGGCGATGAACAGGTTGTTCTTCGAGTCGACCGTCACGCCATAGGGATGACTGAGTCCCGCAAGAACGGCGGGTCCGTTGTCGCCAAAGAATCCGGAGCCAAACGTCCCGATGCCGGCGACGGTGCTGATGATTCCGGAACTGACCTTGCGAATCTGCAGGTTGTACTTGTCGGCAATGTAGATGGCTCCCGATGCGGCGACCGCGAGACCGGAGGGAGCGTTGAGGCGCGCGGCCGTGGCCGGTCCGCTGTCCCCGAATGATGATCCGCCGCCAGCGATGGTCGAGATCGTGCCGCTGTTCAGGTCGATCTGCCGCACACGATCGTTATCGTGGTCGGCGACATAGAGGAGATTGCGATCGAGCGCCAGTCCAGTCGGCAGGTTCAGTTGCGCGGCGGTCGCCTGTCCGCCGTCGCCTGAAAACCCTGCCGTTCCGGTTCCGGCAATGGTGCTGATGATCTGCGTCGTCGCGGAAACCTTGCGCACCCGATGATTGAAGGTGTCGGAGAAGTAAAGATCTCCCGTGGGGGAAATGACGATCCCCGGTGGGAATGCGACGCTGACCGACGCATTGGGCCTGTCGCTCGAGATATTGATCGTGGCGATGAGCGCCAGGCCGCCATCTCCGGAGAATCCACGTGTCCCGGTACCGACCACGGTCGTGATGACACCACTGCCGCCGGCGATTCGGCGAATCCGATCGTTGGCCGCATCGGCGAAGAAGATGTTGCCGGCCGAGTCGATCGCGACGCCGCACGGATATCCCATGCGCGCGGCGATAGCCAATCCTCCGTCTCCGCTGTAGCCGTTTTGGCCCATGCCGGCGATCGTGCTGATCCTTCCATCGGGGGTGACCTTGCGAATGCGGCTCCCGTAGTACTCCGAGATGATCATCGAACCGGAGGAGTCGAACACCATGGACGCGGGACGAAAGAGCACCGCGGACGTTGCCGCGCCTCCATCGCCGGAGAAACGCGTGCCGCTTCCGGCGATGGTGGTAATGATGGAAGTTCCCGCGGCGATCCGCCGTACGCGATTGTTAAACGTGTCGGCGACGAATGCGTCGCCGGAGGGACCGACCCCGATTCCGTACGGACCGAGGAATCGTGCCGCGCTGGCCGGCCCACCGTCGCCCGAGAACCCGGCGCCGGCACCGGCGAACGTGGTCATGATTCCTGAGGCCAGAGCCACTCTCCGGATCAGATGATTGCTCTCATCGGCAATCAACAGACCGCCGCTCGCGTCGAGCGTCAGTCCTCCGGGCTGGTTCAGAGCCGCCGCGGTAGCCGGGCCACCGTCGCCGCCGATTCCCGCCGTTCCGTTTCCGGCGATCGTCGTGATGATGCCATTCGCGTCGACCTTGCGGATCCTGTTGCTGTAGGTGTCGCTGAGATAGAGATTGCCTGCCGCATCGACGGCAACGCTGGGAGGAGATCCGAGTGTGATCGTCGTGCCGTCCTGCCCCGAAATCTTCACACTCGCCGAAGTTGCCGGCCCGCCATCGCCTGAATACCCCCAAGTCCCGTTTCCGGCGACGGTAGTGATGATGCCCGTTGCCGCGGACACCTTGCGCACTCTGCTGTTTCCGAGATCGACAACGTACAAATCGCCGGACGGCCCTACGGCGATACTGCTCGGAAACTCCAGACCGGCCGCCGTCGCGGGACCGCCATCTCCACCAAACGACGCTCCGCTCCTGCCGGCGACCGTAGTGATGATCGATGTACGCGCATCGACCTTGCGGATCCGATTGTTGGACTCGTCGGCAATGTACAGGTTGCCCGCGGCATCGAGCGCGATTGCCACCGGCTCGTTGAGCGCCGCCTCTGCCGCCGGCCCTCCGTCGCCGGTGAACCCCTTCGTTCCATTTCCGGCGAAGGTGGTAATGATGCCGGTGGTCGCCGACACCTTGCGAATCCGATGGTTCCGGTAGTCCGCAATGTAGACGTTGCTTGCCGCGTCGATGGCCACGCCGCTCGGAGTCTCGAGACTGGCGAGCAACGCCGACCGCCCGTCGTCGGTTCCGCCCCCGGCAAAGGTTTGAATGGACTGCGCAGATACAGGAAGAGGGAGAAGACAGACGAACAAACCGACCGTCAGCAGCCGCCGGGCATCTCGGCCTATCACAGCCACCTCTTTTGCGAGACGGGCACTCGCTGTTATGGGGGACCTATTGGCGAACCGCACTATTCTCCCGCGCGGCGGGATTTGTCAATCACGCGACCGCCGGGCGCGGCACGGCGCAGCCGTGTCCTACACCGTGACCAGCGGCTCCTCGATCGCCGGCTCCTCGGTCCTCTTGCGGCGCTTGAGGCGCTCCTGGATGTCGTCGAAGATCGAGTAGGCCACCGGCGTGGCCAGCAGCGTGAGCAGCAGCGCGAGCGTCTGCCCGCCGATGATCACCGAGCCGATGGCGCGGTTGGTCGCCGCGCCCGTCCCGCTCGAGGCCACCAGCGGAATCATGCCGGCGACGAACGCCAGGGTGGTCATCAGGATCGGCCGCAACCGGTGCCGGTTCGCCTCCCGCATCGCTGTCGGGCGATCCATCCCCTCGGCGCGCAGCCCGTTCATGTGATCGATCTGCAGAATGCCGTTCTTCTTCACGATGCCGAACAACACCAGGATGCCGAGCATGGAGAAGATGTTCAGCGACTGATTCAGGACGAAGATCGAAAAAAGCGCGAACGGCACGGTGAGCGGCAGCGCCAGCAGAATCGTCACCGGGTGGATCCAGCTCTCGAACTGCGC
>JBGPFD010000168.1:0-7686 GCA_041483175.1 Thermoanaerobaculia bacterium
TGTCCTTGTTGTACAGCGAATCGACAGCCTCCAAGTTTTTCCCTTTGCTGCAGAGACCGACCAGTTTTTCCCCGACTTGTTTCGTGTTCATGAGAATCCTCCAGGCGGGAGATCAAATCAGAGTTGGGGCATCGGACGTCAAGGCAGTGACAGTAAGTTTTCAGCGACGCGAGATGGCCACGCCTCAAACGGTGACTGTCTCGGCGGGCTAAACGATGAATCTCAGCTTCGGCAATTCTGAGGCTCCACCGGTTACACTTTCCTGACCATGCCATCGGTCGAACCGGGCACGCGCCTCGGCGCGTACGAAATCGTCGCGCCGATCGGGGCGGGCGGGATGGGGGAGGTCTGGCGCGCACACGACACGCGCCTGGGCTCGGTCATTCGCGAGATGCGCCGCGCCTCAAAATGACCGATGTGGTGTAGCGGCGGGCGTCCCCGCCCGCCGGGCCGGCGGGACGCCGGCCCCTACACTCAATAGCAGCGGGCGCCGGCCGGCGACCTTGCTCCGGTTCTGTGAGACCATGCCGCCCTATGCCTTTTTCCTCTTTCGGACTTCACCCCGACGTTCTCCGCGGCGTCAAAGAGCTCGGGTTCACGCGGCCGACGCCGATTCAGACCGACGCCATTCCGCCGGCGATGCATGGCAGGGACGTGCTCGCGGCGGCGGTGACCGGCAGTGGCAAGAGTGCCGCGTTCCTGCTGCCGATCCTGCATCGGCTGCTCGGCAAGAAGCGCGGGACGACGCGCGCGCTGATCCTCACGCCGACGCGCGAGCTCGCGGCGCAGATCGATCAACATCTGCGCGACCTCGCCATCCACACGCCCATCTCCGGCACCGCGATTTATGGTGGCGTCGGCATGGGGCCGCAGGAGCATGCGTTCCGCAGCGGCGTCGACGTGCTCGTGGCCACGCCGGGGCGCCTGCTCGATCATTTCTCGCGCGGCTACGCAAAGCTCGAAGGGCTCGAGATCCTGGTGATTGATGAAGCGGACCGCATGCTGGACATGGGATTCCTCCCCGACATCCGCCGCGTGCTGAAACATCTGCCTGCGAAGCGGCAGACGCTCTTCTTTTCGGCGACGCTGCCGCCCGCGATCGTCCAGCTCTCGAAGGAGATGCTGAACAACCCGGCCATGATCGCCATCGAACGCAAAGCCGCGCCCGCGACGGGGATCACGCAATCCGTCTTCCCCGTGTCCCAGGAATTGAAGTCGAACCTCCTGCGGACGCTGATCGATCGCGGCGAAATCCAGAACGCGATCGTCTTCACGCGCACCAAGCACCGCGCCAATCGCCTGTTCGAGCAGCTCGAGCGGCACAAGATCAACGTCGCCAGGATCCACGGCAATCGCAGCCAGGTGCAGCGCACCGCGGCGCTGGCCGGGTTCAAGGCGGGGAAGTACCGGATCCTCGTGGCCACCGACATCGCCGCCCGCGGCATCGACGTCGAGGCGCTCTCGCACGTCGTCAACTTCGATGTCCCCAACGTGCCGGACGACTACATCCATCGCGTCGGCCGTACCGCGCGCGCGGAGTTGACCGGCGACGCGATCACGCTCGTCGCGCCCGACGAGGAGAACGACCTCCGCGCCATCGAGCGCGCCATCGGCAAGCGTCTGCCGCGCGTCACCGTCCCTGATTTCGATTACCGGCAGAAGCCGGCCGAGCGGCTGGAGATCCCCATTCACGAACGCATCGCCGCGATTCGCGCGCGCAAAGCCGAGGACCGCGCGCGTGCGGCGGCGAAAGCGGAGAGAAAAACGGCGGCATCCCCTGGAGGCGGACGAGGCGGCGCGACGCGGGGACGCGGCGCTTCCACCCCTTCCACTCATCGCGGCGCAGCATCGTCGCACCACGCGACGTCCGGTGGCCACGCTCCCGTGCGGACAAACCGCCCCGGTGGTGGGCCGGCGAGCCGTGGTCGCGGGCAAGGCCGCGGCCGCCGGCCGTGAGCCGGATCGGCGCGTCCTTGTTCGGCTTTGGCCTCCTGACATCGCAACTGCCCGCTGTGAAAAACGGTCGTACTCTTCGATCTCCGCCGGGCGTTGTAGGCCGGGGTGGGGGATTTCATCGACAAGCCGTTCGTTCTGACCGACGTGGTGACCCGCGTTTCGAGTCTGCTCGATTCTCGGAAAGTGTAGCGGCGCCACAGGGATTTTCGCGGGGCTCGCGGCGGTTATCACCAATACGTCGGGGAACCTCCTCGCCCTTCAGGGTTCTGCGCTAAGTCAGCATCCTGGGTCGATCCTCTTAGCCAACCGATCCCAACCCGGAGGGCTCTTCCTGTGAAAGTGCAAGAAAAAATGCTGCCCGTGTCGGAGCTGAGCATCCGCAAGGCCGCGCTCCGCGTCCTGGGGCAGAAGCTGGTCTCACCCGAAGTCACCTACATCCAGCGTGCCCTCGGCACCAGGGCCACGCAGCGGGATCTCGACGAGAACGTGCTCGCGGTGCGCAAATTACCTTGGGCCAAGATTGCCAACGCCGACTGGTCGCCATGACATTCACGGTCGCTCGGTGTATGGTCAGGGTGCGGCGAATGATCGCCCCCCTTCAGGTCCTCTGAGCTAAGTCAGACCCTGGACCGAATTCTCTTAGCAGGACAATTTCATCGGGAGTATTTGTGAAGATTTACATCGGAAACCTTTCCAAGGACATGACGGACGCGCAGTTGAAAGATCTGTTCACCCCGTTCGGCACGACCACCTCGGCGAACATCGCCAAGGACCGCGACACCGGCGCTTCGCGCGGCTTCGGCTTCGTGGAAATGAGCGACGCGCAGGCGAAAGCGGCGATCGCCGCCCTTCACGGGAAGGAAGTCGGTGGCCGCGTGCTCAAAGTGAACGAGTCGCAGCCGAAAGGCGCCCCCCGCCCGGCATAACCATCTGTGTGGCGCAGGCCCTTGCGCCTGCGCCACCGATTCCGTTGCACACGCCGTCTCTCGATTCTCCTCCTCCTGGCGGCCGCCTGCCCATCCTCCCAGCCGCCCGCTGATCGGCCGCGTGGTCTACGAGAAGCGGTGACCCCACCTATACTCTCGCCATGCCATCGGTCGAACCGGGCACGCGCCTCGGCGCGTACGAAATCGTCGCGCCGATCGGGGCGGGAGGGATGGGGGAGGTCTGGCGCGCACACGACACGCGCCTCGGCCGCGACGTCGCAGTGAAGATCCTTCCCGACTCGCTCCTCGACAACCCCGACCGGCTGGCGCGATTCGAGCGCGAAGCGAAATCCGCCGGCGGCCTCAATCATCCGAACCTCCTGACCATCCACGAGCTCGGCGTTTCCGACGGACGCTTTTTCATCGTCTCGGAATTGCTCGACGGATCGACGCTGCGGGAGAAAATGAGCGGGGGTCCGCTGTCGCCGCGCCGGGCCATCGAGTACGCCGCGCAGATCGCCGAAGGTCTCGCCGCCGCGCACGAGCACGGCGTCGTCCACCGCGATCTCAAGCCGGAGAACATCTTCGTCACCCGCGACGGCCGCGTGAAGATCCTCGACTTCGGCCTGGCCAAATTCAGCGCGGCAGTATCGTCCGGGGCAACCGGCGCACCGACTGCCAAACAGGTCACCGACCCCGGCACCGTCCTGGGCACCGTCGGCTACATGTCGCCCGAGCAGGTGCGCGGCGAGAACGTCGACGCGCGCTCCGACATCTTCGCCCTCGGCGCGATCCTCTATGAGATGGTGTCCGGCCGCCGCGCGTTCCGCGGCACATCGTCCATCGATACGATGCACGCGATCCTGCACGAGGATCCGCCGGAGCTGTTGCAGACGAACGCGCAGATTCCGCCGGCACTCCAGCGGATCGTTCATCACTGCCTGGAGAAAGATCCGGAGCAGCGGTTCCAGTCGGCACGCGATCTGGCGTTCGATCTTTCTTCGATGTCGGGAAGCTCGGCGGAGATGATCGCGCCGAAGAGGCGGGCGAGGGCGCCCGCCGCCACAATGTGGATCGCAGCAATCGTCGTGGCCGCGATCGCAGGATGGTTCGCGTCGCGAGCGATGCAGCGTCCGCCGAAGATGCCGGCGTTTCGACGGGTGACGTTTCATTCGCTCGGTGTTCCGGCCGCGGCGTTCTCCGCGGATCAGCAGTCGGTGGTCTTCTCCTCGGTCGGCGATCGGCGAGCGGGCGACATCTATGTCTCGGCCATCGGCAGCCCGGAGATGCGCTCCATGGGCCTCCCGGGCGCGTGCGTGCTCGCGGCATCGAAGAATGGCGAGCTGGCGGTGCTTCTCGACCCGCACTTTCTCGGTGGGTTCCTCATTCCCGGCACTCTGGCGCGCGTCCCGCTCGGTGGCGGCGCGCCTCGCCAGCTGGCGAACGATGTGCAGTGGGCCGATTGGACGCCCGACGGCAACGACCTGATGATTCTCCGCGAGGTCGGCGGAAAGACCCGGATCGAGCTCCCCATCGGCAACGTCGTGTTTGAGACCACCAGTTGGATCAGTACGCCGCGTATGTCGCCGGATGGAAAGTCGATCGCATTCATCGAGCATCCACAAACCGGCAACGATGCCGGATTCATCGCCGTCATCGGTCCCGATCACAAGAAGAAGACCCTGACGCCGCCGTACGCCAGCGCGTTCGGTCTCGCCTGGCATCCCGACGGGAAGGAGATCTGGTACACGGCGGCGGAGTCAGGGAATGCAAGACAGTTGTGGGCCGTCGGGCTGTCCGGGACGCCGCGGTTGGTGATCCAGATGCCCGGCATCGCGCAGATTCACGACATCGCGCGCGACGGGCGCGTGCTCCTCACGCAGAACGACACGCACATCCGGCTGTTCGCCCGCGGGCCGAACGACTTCAACGACCGCGAGTTGTCCTGGCTCGACTGGTCGCTGCTCCGCGACGTGTCTGCCGATGGTCGATGGATTCTCTTCGACGAATCGGGCGAAGGCGGCGGAAAAGCCGGCGGTGTCTATATCCGCAACGCGGACGGTTCCCCGGCGGTGCGACTGGGCGACGGTTTGGCCGCGGGGTTTTCGCCCGATGGCAAATCGGTGCTGGCTCGCCATTTCAACGAGAAGCCAGGGCAGATCTACCTCTATCCGATCGGACCGGGAGACGCACGGCAGCTGACCCACGACGACCTGGATCACGAGTTCACGTCGTGGGTCCCGGATGGCAAGTCGATCGCCTTTCGCGCGTCGGTGGCAGGCCGTCCGCCGCGCCTCTACGTGCAGAGTGTCGCCGGCGGTGCGCCGCGGCCGATCTCGCCGGAAGGAGTTTCCGGGTACCTGATCTGCTCGCCGGATGGCCGATGGGTGCACGGCCGCGGCCCGGACCGAGCTCCGACGCTCTATCGGACTGACGGCGGCGCGGAGATCAAGCTGCCCGCGATGGTGCCGGAGGCCGTGGTGATCGGATGGAGCCCGGACGGCAAGTCGCTTCGATATTATCTGCGCAGCGCGAATCCGGCGCCGGTTTACACGCTCGAGGTGGCCACGGGCCGGTCACGACTCTGGAAGGAGATCGCTCTTCCCGAGGGAAGCTTCGGCGCGCTGAACATGCGCACGAGCGCGGACGGCAAGACGTACGCATACAGCGTCGTCACAAACGCGGCGGACCTGTATCTCCTCGAAGGCGTGAAGTAGGTAGGTGGGGTCAGGTCTCCAGTTTACTGTTTACGGCCCGGTAACAGGAAACAGGAGAACTGACCCCCCGGAGCTTCAGTGCAGCATCGCGTTGATCTCGGTGCCGCTACGCTGTCTGGTGTTGTTGCTCATGTTGCAGTCGTCGTTGTTCGGGTTGCCGTCCAGCCGGATGTCCGGGTCGTAGACGATCATCAGCTTGTAGCTGGGCGCGAACTCGCCCTCGGCAGGCGATGAGGAGTTCCAGTCGCGCTCGTAGGAGACCGTGACCGTGCCGCCGACCGCCAGGGCGTTGAAATTTGTATGGGCGCGCAGCGTACCGCCGCTCGTCGCCCCTGCTGGCACTTCATACAGCTGGGCCGATGCCTGCTGCGTTCCGGGATTCGAGGTGAACGCGGCATTGCCGATATTCCTGACTACGCCGGTGATGCGCACCCGGCCCCTGAACTGGGTATCCCGGCGCACGATTTCGAAACGGATATCGACCGCCGCCGGGTCGATGCACTGGGGGAGAGGGCGAGTCCCGGCCGGGAGCTGAGGGCGGGGCTGCTGGATGCCAATAATCGGGCCGGCCACCTTTGCCTGTGCGCACTTCAACCCGAACGCGGCTCTGTTGGAAACCAATGCGTTGGGAGTGAGGATCTGCACCGCCTCCCAGCCGTCGTACGCGGGCAGCTTGGTGGCATCCCCGAGTGTCCAGGTAGTCTTGACCACCTGCTTGCCCGCCTGCTTGAACTCGATCTTTTGTTCGGGCGCCAGGGCACCGTCGCTGCGGATCCACTTGAAGGTCACCACCCCCGGGGCGTCGACGGCGATGACGGCGGAGAATTCAAACAGCTTCGGGCACGCCCCTGCGAATGAGGCCGGGCTGACCGAAGTGGTGACCGAGGTCACCTTCGCCGCTAGTGGCAATGACACCAATAAGGACAACAATATAAACAGCGTGAATCGTTTCATGTGCTTCCTCCTGTAGGTAAAACCGGGCCAGATTTTCTTGATGGGGGGCCATCATATCCGAACGCTTCGACGTTCGTGTGGCGGCAGGCGTCCCCGCCCGCCGGGCCGGCGAGGACGCCGGCGGAAGTAAGCGGGGTCAGGTCTTCAGTTTCCTGTTTCCCGCCGGAAACAGGAAACTGAAGACCTGACCCTACAGCTTCAGATCGCGGAATGCTTCCGGGATGGGAACTGTGAACATGAGTTTCCTGCCCGTGCCCGGGTGCACGAAGCCGAGCTGCCGCGCATGCAGCGCAAGCCGGCCGAGAGGGCTCTCGCGACTCTTGCCGTACATGGTGTCGCCCACAATCGGATGTCCTGCTTCGGCCAGGTGGACGCGGATCTGATTCCGGCGGCCGGTCTCGAGCGTGACTTCGAGCATGGAGTAGCGAGGACCGGAGGCAAGTGTGCGGTAGTGCGTGATCGCCTCCTTTCCTTTCCGCGGGTTGGCTGTGCTTTTCACGTGACGGGAACTGTCCTCGGTCAGATAGGAGCGGAAGGTGCCCATCGGCTCCGGGAGTTGGCCGTAGATGATGGCCACGTAGACCCGGTCGATCTCATGTGCCGCGAACAGAGCCTGCAGCCTTTCGCGCATATCGCCGTCTTTGGCGAAGACGAGGATTCCGGAGCTGTCGCGATCGAGACGGTGAACGACATGCACGCGGTCTTGGCCGAGAATCGCCACGACCGTCTCTTCCGTCTCCGTGGGACTGGCCACTGTCAGCAGACCCGCGGCCTTGTCAATCACGATCAGATCGGCGTCTTCATAAAGGATGGTGACGCGCGGATCGGAAATCTCTCCTTTCGATCCGATGTCGATCCGATCCTCGGAGGCGATGGGCCGCTTCGCGTTCCGTTCCGATTTTCCGTTGACGCGGACTCGGTCCGTTTGCAGCATCTTTCTGAGCGTGGTCTTCGACGAGTCGGGGAAACGTTGCTGGAGGACGTCGAGGAGAGTTCGGGAAGTCATCAAACTTCTGATTCGCGCGCAAGAGCAACCGCCGGGATCCCCGAACAGATCATGACCGTGACCAGATCGAGCAGGATGTAGAGGATCCCCACGCCGCCCGGCGGATTTGCGGAGTGCAGGCCGAGAA
>JBGPFD010000169.1:0-7617 GCA_041483175.1 Thermoanaerobaculia bacterium
CTGCGCGAGCTGCTTCGCGTCGCCGAAAAACGATGGCGGCGAGACTTGCGTCGGATTTTTCGCCTCGGTGAAAAAATCGTCGGTGATCACGCGGGTCGCGCCGCGCGGCACCGACCACGGCCAATCGATCGACGCAGCGTGGAGTCCGACGCGCTCGAACAGCGTCCAGAGTGGCAGCACGTCGCCCGAAGGCGACTGCGTCGAGATCCGTTCGACAGGTGGAATCAATCCCCAAACGCGGAAGCCAACGCCGCTCGGCAGGATCAGGAAGCGATCGGCCGGATCGGCTCCGTTCAGCGGCGTCCGATAGGCGAACCGTCCGGTCACGCCATGCCGAAACGGGAGCTTCCCGGTGGCCATCGACGCCCAGAGCGCCTTTGGACTGCTGGTCGGGAAGGGCTCGAGGCGCGTGAAGTATCCGCGCTGCCGTGCCTGATCGAAAAACGGGATGCTTCCTTCGCCGCTCAGCGTGAGGATCCAGTCGTACGGCAGATTGCGCACGGCGATCAAAATCACTGGGCGCTGTCCGGCGATCGTACCGAGGTCGGCCACCACGACGCTCTGCTTCTCGCTGCGATAGCTGTCGCGCCGCTGGTAGAGGAAGAACGAACTTACGGCGATCAGCAGCACGCCGATGATGAAAATCGCGCGCGACTGGCGGCGATCGGCGCTGCGCTCGAGCACCCACAGCAGCAGCAGCGCGAACGCCGTGATGGTGATCAGATTCGTGGCCTTCGAAAAAACGCGCACCGCGCCGACCGGCAGGTAGCCGTCGTGAAAAACGGTGAGGTGCATCCAGTAGAGCGCCGCCGACACGAACGCAGCGAGCACCACGAATCCGAAACCGTGCGCGCGATACTCCTGATCGTCCGGTTTTCCGAAGATCCGCACGCGCAGAACGCGCAGCAGCCAGAGCAGGCTGCCGAAAAGAAATCCGCAGATCACGCCGTAGATGATGGTCACCGTCGCCAGGCGCCACGGCGTGATGTCCACCTGCGGATTGAGGAAATACAGCAGGTGCGCCATGTAGAGCCCGAAGATGGCGGCGGCCAGCACGCGTTTCAGATAGGCCCAGCGGATGGTCATCGACACGGCAGTGTAACAACAGCGCGATGCGGGGCTGATGCGACGCGCTGTCATCCCGAGCCCTTCGGCTTCGCTCAGGGCAGGCTCCGCGAGGGAGCCGGAGGGGAGTGCGGATCAAGCCCGCTTCTCGCGCCGACCGCCCACGCAGGCCCCTCGCTAACGCTCGGGGTGACATGCCGATGATCACCGCGGCGCGTTTGAGCGCCTGCGCGGACGGCTTCGCGCTGCTGCGCGAGCTCGGCTACGGCGGCGAGCCGGTGGAGATCGTCGCCGAGGAGTGGCGTCGCGCCGGAATCGACGTCGCCTTCCCCGAACCGTGGATGCTGCACGTCGCCTCGCGCATGGACAGCGTCGACTGCTATGCGATCTCCGGGCCGGCATTGCCGGATTCGGATGCGGTCTCGCGTTTTCTTCGGTCGCTACAGGCCTACAACGTTCTGCGGAAGCCGGTGGCCATCGCCTGGACGGCCGAGCAGGTCGCGCTGTACGACCTCTCGGAGCATCGCGAGCTGCGGCGGCTCGATGTCGATCGGCGCAATCCGTCCTTGCATGCTCTCGACCGCCTCAACGTCCTGGCCACGCCGGGGAATGCCGATCGGGCCAGACTGTTCGACCGCGCGCTCGATCGCGAGACGCTGACCCGGCAGTTCTTCGAGCGATTCCGCGCCGCGGCGCGGGAGATCGAGCACGCCCTGCAGCAGCAGTTCCCCCGCGAGCCGCGCGACGCAAACGCGGGCGAAGCGCTGCTGATCCTCTCGCGATTGCTCTTCCTCTACTTCGTCCAGCAGAAGGGATGGCTCAACGGTGAACGGCGTTTCCTCGTCGATCGGCTCGACGCCGCCGTGCAGAGCGGCCATCCGTTCTATGCGTCGGTTCTCGCGCCTCTCTTTTTCGGCTGTCTCAACACGCCCATCGAGGACCGCGATCTTCCTCCCCGCCTCCTCGGCCACGTTCCGTATCTCAACGGCGGTTTGTTCGAGCCTTCCGCCTTCGAGCGGCGGCACGCGGAGATTCATTTCGAGAATGCGCTGATGCAGCGCGTGATCGAGGAGGGATTCGAACGTTTTGCCTTCCGCATCGACGAGCACGATCCGGCGGGAGCACACATCGATCCGGAGATGCTCGGCAAAGTCTTCGAGTCGCTGATGGCCGACGACGAACGCGCATCGAGCGGCAGCTTTTACACGCCGAGGTGCATCGTCGACGTCCTCGTCGCGCGCGCCATTCATCACTGGTGCGGCCTTGAAGACGTCGCGGCACTCGATCGCGGGCGGGCGCGCGCGCTGCTGCAGCGGCTGGAAAGCATCGCTATCCTCGATCCGGCATGCGGCTCGGGAGCATTCCTCCTCTCCGCGCTGCGCCTGATCGAAGACATGACGCAAACCGCGGCGGCAATCGCCGAGTTGAGTGTCGATCCGAATTTGCGCCAGGCGATCGTGGAGCGATCGTTGTTCGGCGTCGATCTCAAGCCGGAGGCGGTGCGCCTCTGCGAGCTGCGCCTCTGGCTGGCGATCGTGGCGCGCCGCGACATGGCCATCGACGCGATTCCGCCGCTGCCGAATCTCGATCGCAACATCCTGCAGGGCAATTCGCTTCTCAGCCCGATCGATTTTCTCGGTGACGGGCGCGGTGCGGTGTACCGGCAGTGGGTTTCAGCGCTGCGCGCGCAGGCCGACCTGATCGCACGCTACCAAAACGCCTCGCAGAAGGAGCGTCCCGCGCTCGCGCGCCTCATGCGAAGCCACGATCAGCGGCTGGCGGCGGAGCTGCTGGCCGCGGCGATCGACATCGACGAGCGCGAACTGCAGGAAGTGGCCGCTCCGCAGAAAGATCTGTTCGGCCGCGTGCGTCCAATGAATCTCGTCCGCTGCCGTGAATTGCACGCGCGGATAGGCGAGCTGCAGCGCCTGCTTCTCAACGCCGAGGACGGAGAGCTCGATTTCTTCTCGTACGACGTGCACTTCGCTCCCGTGATGGCACGTGGCGGATTCGATGTCGTCACCGGAAACCCGCCGTGGGTGCGCAACAGCCGGATCGAGCCACGCGCCAAGCGAATGTACGCCGATCGATACCGTCTCTTCCGCGCCTCCACAGGCAGAAACGCGGCCTTTCATCAGCCAGACCTGTCGATCGCCTTCTTCGAACGCGCGCTGTCGCTCGCCGCTCCGGCCGGCGTGATCTCGCTGCTGATGCCGGCGAAGGTGATGAACGCGGCCTATGCCGCGCCGCTGCGACGGGCCGCCGAATCGCTGTCGATTGTCGCGCTCGAAGACTGGAGCGACCGCGCCAGACGGCTTTTCGACGCTGACACGTTTCCGCTCGGCGTCACGTTAACGAAACGCCGCGCGCGCGATCCCGTGAGGATCACCGCCGGTGGCGAGTCGTTCACCCTTCCGCAACAGGCGCTCTCGGTGGCCGGATCGGAATGGTCGCTCGTTCCGCCCGACGTCTACGAAATCGTGGCTCGGCTCGTTCGCGACCACCCGCCGCTCTGTGAAACGCTGCGCCGCCGGCCGGTCATGGGCGTGAAGAGCGGCGACAACGGCAGTTTCTTTCTCGACGTCGTGCGCGTGCATGCCGATTGCGTCGAGACGTGCGAAGGCATCCGCATTCCGTTTCGCGCCGTGGCGCGCTGCGTCCGTGGACGCGATGTGAGCGCGGGACAGGTCGCCGGCGCATCGTGGATGCTGTGGCCGCCCTCCGGCGGATGGGATCGCATCCCGCGCTGGCTCGAGCGGCTGGCCGAAACGCGCGGAGTCGATCCCCACTCGCTGCAGCTCGATTACGTTCGCGCCGAGCACCTCGGAATCAAAGTGGCGTGGAAGGATCTGTCGCGCGGGATCTGCGCGGCCGTGCTTCCCGATAGCGAGACGGTCGGGGGGCACCGCGTGCCGCTCGTTCCGAATCAGACACTTTATGCGCTCGAGGCAAACTCGATTGGCGAGGCGCAGGCAATTGCGACGGTGCTGCAGTCGACGATTGTCAACGTGCTCGCGGTGATCGTCGCCGAGCGGGCGAAAGATTTTTACTATCGCTATTTCGGGCGGACCATCAGCCGCATTCCGCTGCCGCTCAACGCGCTGACCGCTCCTCCGGCGGCGGCATACCGCGTCACGCCCGCCGAAGAGGCGCGGCTGACCGAATTTCTCGCGCGGCGTCTCGGCCGGGCGCGGGATGATTGATCTCGCGCCGCATCAACGCAGCGCGGCCGAACGCATTCTCCATCTGCTCGACCACACCGGCGGCGCGATTCTGGCAGACGAGGTCGGGCTCGGAAAATCGTACGTCGCCGCCGAAGTCGGGCGACGGATGCCGCGGCACCACATCGACGCGATTGTCCCCGCGTCGCTCGTCGCGCAGTGGCAAAGTACGCTCGGCGATTTCGGCGTCGGCGCGCGCGTGATCACGCACGATTCGCTCCTCAGCGAGCCATTCGTGGCACAGCCGCGGCGCGATCGTCTGCTGATCGTCGATGAAGCGCACGCTTTTCGGAATCCGGCGACGCAGCGCTACGACGCGCTCGCCCGACGCTCGATCGCCGCGAAGCTTCTGCTGGTCACGGCCACCCCGATCTGCAACGCGCCTGACGACCTTCTCGCGCTGATCGCGCTCATTGTTTCCGATGACGCGCTGCGCCCGCACGGCGTGGCCTCGATCGAAGAGGCGTTCCGCGGGCACGACGCGGTTGCCATTCGCGTCATTCTCTCCAGGCTGGTCATCCGGCGCGGGCGCGACGTGCTCCCCGAATCGATGCGCTTCGGATCGATCGCCCGCCGCGTGATCCGTCATCCGGTTCTGGACGCGCGCGTCATCGACGAGCTTCGTTTCCCGTTGATCGGAGACGAGCACCATCACGGGCTGCTCCGGCGATTGCTATGGCGGCGCCTCGAATCGAGTGAGGCGGCGCTGCTGGAGTCCATCCGCCGTCAGACTCGATTTTACCGGCGCGCGCTCGACTGCCTGCGGAGCGGGCGCGCCCTGACCAAGCGCGATTACCGCCGGACCTTCGGCGACGAAGAGGAAGGCGATGCCCTGCAAGAGGTCCTTTTCTGGGAAGTGTTCGCGCCGGACCAGGCGCGCGTCGATGCAGAGGAAGTCCGCGCCGAGATTCGCCGCCTCGACGCGCTCCGCGACGATGTTGCAGCGGTACCTTCGCAAAAACGCGAACTCTTCCTGCGCGTGATCGGAGAGGCCCGCGAGCCGATGCTCGTCTTCACCGGCGCCGTTGCGACGGCGCGCGATCTCGCCGGATCGATTCCGCGAGCGGGCCTGCTGACCTCTCGCGAGGCTCGCCCCGGCGACGCGATCGACGCCTTCCGCCGCGGCCGGATCGACGTGCTCGTCTGTACCGACCTCGCGGCCGAGGGGCTGAACCTGCAGCGTGCCGGAGTCGTCGTGCACTACGACATCCCGTGGAATCCGGTGAAGCTCGACCAGCGCAACGGGCGCGCCTGGCGCATCGGGCAGACGCGGGAGTTCGTGCGGGCGATCTACTTCGTCCCGCAAGGCCGACGGACCCGCATCGTGGAGACGGTTGCCTCGAAAAACCGCGTACGGCGCCGTCTGCTCGACGCCGCATGCGTTGCTTCGATCTGCCAAACCTCGATCACTGCCCTTCCCCCACACCTGACGCGCGACGCGCCCGCCGTGGCCCTGATTCGGCTCCTCCGGTCAAGGGGCCTCCACGCGCCGCCGCAGCTCGCGCGCCGCTATCGAGCCGGCGTCGAGCGCCTCTTTGCGGAGATGTCTGGCGAGTTCATCGATCGCCGAAGGCTGGACGACCTGCTGGCGTTGCTCGGGGCGGAGCAAGGCACGCTCGTATAATCCGGCCATGGACCTGCTCATCGTCGATGACGAGGCGTCGCTGCGGGACTTCCTGAGCATCGTCTTCGAAGAAGATGGATGCCGCGTGCGGACCGCGGCGAGCCTGGCCGACGGACGCGCCGCGATTCAGAAAGAGGAGCCGGACCTGGTGCTGTGCGACCTCATGCTCCCGGACGGCTCCGGGCTCGAGCTGTTGCACGAAATCAAGGCCGAGAACCCCTCCGTCGCGGTCATCATGATCACCGCCCACACCTCCACGAAGTCGGCGGTCGAGGCGCTGAAAGCCGGCGCCTTCGACTACATCGCCAAGCCGTTCGACATCGAAGAGCTGAAGATCATCGTTCGCAATGCCGTCGAGCGGAAAGAGCTGGAAGACGAGAACGTCCACCTCCGCACGGCGCTGGAAGAGCGGTTCACTTTCGCCAACATCATCGGGCGCAGCCCGAGGATGCAGGAGATCTTCTCCATTGTGCAGCGCATCGCCAAGACGACGTCGACGGTGCTGATCTCCGGCGAGTCGGGGACTGGCAAGGAGCTGATCGCCCGTGCCATCCACTACAACTCCGGACGACATGGAAAGTTCGTCTCCATCAATTGCGGTGCGCTGCCGGAGACACTGCTCGAGTCGGAGCTGTTCGGCCACGAGCGCGGCGCGTTCACCGGCGCCATCCGCGAGAAGCGCGGTCTTTTTCAGGAGGCCGAACGCGGCACGATTTTTCTCGACGAGATCGGCGAGACATCGACGGGGATGCAGATCAAACTGCTGCGCGTCCTGCAGGACCGCATGGTGCGCAAAGTCGGATCGAACAGCGAGACACAGGTCGAGGTCCGGGTGATCGCGGCGACCAATCGCGATCTTTCAGAATCCATCAAGAACGGAACGTTCCGCGAGGACCTTTTCTATCGGATCAACGTGATTCCGATCGCGCTGCCGGCGCTCCGCCAGCGGAAGGAAGACATCCCGCTGCTGGTCGACCATTTCATCGCCAAGTTCTGCGACAACCTCAAAGTGCCGCACAAAAAAATCTCCGCCGACGCCATGCGGGCCATCGAGAAGTATCACTGGCCCGGGAACGTGCGCGAGCTGGAGAACGTCATCGAGCGGATGATCGCGCTGGAAACCTCCGACGTCCTCACCACGCGCTCACTCCCCGATCAGGTTCTCCTCGGCTCGAGCATTCCGGACATGACGTTCGATCTGCCGGCCGAGGGCGTCTCCCTGCAGGATCACCTCGAGGCGATCGGAAAGATCTTCATGATGAAGGCGCTTGAACGGACCGGCGGCGTGCAGACGCAGGCAGCCGAGTTGCTGCGCATGTCGTTCCGATCGTTTCGCTATTACGCGAAGAAATACGACCTCATCCCGCGCGAGGCGAAGGAGGAAGTGGTCGAGGTGGAGAATGAGGAATGAGACGCTCGCCGCGGCCGGACTCCTCCTCGTTCTCGCCTGCGGCGTGAACACCCCACCACCACCGACCGCCGCGCGCCCCACCCGGAGCGGACCGCGGGTGATCTTCCCCGACGGAACCGCCGTGCGCGTGGAGGTCGCAGCCGACGACGCAACACGCGCGCAGGGGCTCATGTACCGCGACCATATGCCGGCCGACACGGGCATGATTTTTCTGTTTCCGCGGAGCGGCGACTACCCCTTCTGGATGAAAAACACGCTGATTCCTCTCGACATGATCTGGATCGACGATCAGAAGA
>JBGPFD010000170.1:0-7442 GCA_041483175.1 Thermoanaerobaculia bacterium
CGCATCATCGGTATTGAGCGCGAGCACGATGCCGCGCGACTGCGCCAGCCCGGCGCGCTCGAGCACCGACGGATCGAGTACGTTGCCGGCGAAATCGACGCCGCTCCCCGCCTGCTTTTCGATCACCCGCACGTCCTCGCCAGCATCCGTCAGCAGTTGATGCACTTTGCGGCCCACCTCGCCGAATCCGGCGATGAGATACGGTCCGCTGTTGCGAAGATAGGGCGCCCCGAAGATTTCCGACGCGCGGCGAAGGCTCTCCGCATCGCCGGCCAGCTCCAGCAGCGCTCCCGGTTCGATGCGTGATTCGGCGGTGCAGCGGGCGTACAACCGGCTATGCGACCATCGGCCCACGACGATGGCGCCAGTGCGCGATCCGATCTGCGCTTCGGCAAGTGTTTGTCCCGCGACGGGGCTGTCTGTCGGAACGCGAAGCTCGCGCCGCTCGATCCCCTCGATCGAATCGATGCCCGCCATTCGCGGGCTGATGCGATCGCTGGCGTGCGCGGCGAGCGCGGCGGCGACGATGTGCCGCGGGGTGTACGCGGCGGTCGCTCCGGCCAGCTCGATCGGCCGGCGATGCGCCGGCTCTTCGACGAAGGCGAAGATTTCGCCGCGAAATCCCATCTGCCGCGCGCGGAGAACGAGCGCCGCGTTCTCCTCATCGCCACCGTTGGCCACCAGCGCGCGGGCGTGCAGCAGTCGGCAGACATCGAGCGCGTCCTCCTCGGCACGGCTGAAGACGACGCGCTGCGCCTGTTCGCGCACGGCGCGCGCTGCCGTCTCGTCCGTCTCCACCACCAGCGTCGGAATCGAGTCCGTGCGCAACCGCTGCAGGAGTGTTTCCACCGCCGGGCCGAAGCGATAGATCACCACGTGATGCGAGAGATCGCCTGCAGTGCGCGGCAGCCGCTCCTCGAATCGTTCCTCGAGGAACGGGATCATGAAAATCGGAACGATGAGGAAGAAAAGAAAGACGCCCACGAATTGCACTGCAATGACCAGGAGCACCATCGCCGGATGCGCCCAGCGGCTGTCGGCGCCGTAGCCGGTGGTGCTCAGCGTTTCCGCCGCCCATTCGATGCTGTCCCAGAACGATCGCGGCTTTCCCTCGAGATGAAGCATCCCGAACTGGTAAAGCAGGGCCGAACCAAGGACGAACGCGATGAGGCCGATCGCAAGCGCGATCAGCCGCCGCGTCGAACGCTGCATGCGGAGATTGTAGTTCCCCGCCTCAGCGGCAGTGCAAGGTGAAGGCTGCCTTGTTCGATCGAATGAAATTCGGCGCCATCACCCGGATCTGCTCCCAGCCGTGAAAGACCACGTTGCGCGGCTGCGCCAGCGTCCACGAGGTGGCCACGGTCTGGCGCTCATTCGGCCCGCTGAAGTGGATGACTTCCACCGGCCCTGAAGAACGGTCGCTGCGATCCCAGCGATAGGTGACGTTCCCGGCGCCCCGAGAAGTGATTTCGCCGATGAACCGGAACTCGTGCGGGCAGACGCTGTTCCAGCGTTGTGGGTTGACGGTCCTGGCGAGGACCGGGCTTCGGGCTCCGGGAACGGCGAGAAGCGGCGACGCGACGAGCAGGAGAATCGGAAGCAGGGATCGAGACATGGAAAAACCTCCTCCAGTGACGATCCGCGCCCCCTCGCGGTGCGAAAACGATATCAGATTTGCGGGTGCATCACGACCTTGACGCACTCCTCGTTCTTTTCGCGGAAGATGGGATTCATCATGCCGCTTCGCGGAGCACGGGACATGCCCGCGATACAATCGCGCGCCATGTCCGTCGCACCGCCTCCCGTCCGCCCTGTCACGCTCGACGAGATCCGCGCCGCGCGCGAGCGCGTCAGGAACTCCATCGTGCGCACGCCGCTGGTCCGGCTGCGCCACGACGCCTCCGCTCCCGAGATTTGGCTGAAACTGGAGACGCTGCAGCCGATCAACGCGTTCAAGATCCGCGGTGCGGCGAACGCGGTGGCGCTGCTGTCGCCGCAGGCGCGGAGCAAAGGCGTGTGGACTATCAGCGCCGGAAACGCAGGACAGGGCGTCGCCTATGCAGCGCGCGATGTCGGCATCGCCTGCACGGTGGTAGCCATCGAAACGGCCGCGGAAACGAAACTGGAGCGGATGCGCAAGCTCGGCGCGCGTATCGTCAAGGCGCCGTTCGATGCCTGCTGGCGGGCGATGGAGCTGCGCGAATTTCCGGGAGTCGAAGGGACCTTCGTCCATCCGTTCGACGATCACGATTTCATCGCCGGCAATGCGACGCTCGGCCTGGAGATCCTCGAGGATCTGCCGCAGGTGAAGACGGTCATCGCGGCGATCGGCGGCGGAGGATTGCTATGCGGCATCGGTAGCGCCATCCGGCAACTCGCGCCGCGCGTGCGCATCTTGGGGGCGGAACCGGAGACGGCGGCCCCCGGCGCGCGCTCGTTCGAGCGCGGCAGCCCGCAGGCGTTCGACGAGTGGCAGCCCTCATTCGTCGATGGCGCCGGCGGCAAGAGCATCTTTCCGCGAATGTGGGAGCGGATGCAGGGGATCGTCGACGGCTCGATCGTGGTGACGCTCGAGGAAGTGCGTCGCGCGATGCGTCTGATCGCCGAAAACGTGCGCGTCATCGCCGAGGGGGCGGGCGCGCTGCCGGTGGCGGCGGCGCTCACCGGGCGGGCGGGGGAGGGGCCGATCGTAGCGGTGGTCTCCGGCGGCAACGTCGATCTGAAGAAATTCGCCGAATTGATTCTGTAGCGCTGCGCGCCCATCGCATCGCTATTTAAAAGTAGCCACGGGTCGCACAGCCGTCGGCGGATTCGGATAGTCGTGGCGGTCGGCCATTGAGCCGGCCGGCGCGTTCACCACCGGAACCCCCAGGCCGGCGACCGTTGCCGTCGCTCCGGTCGGAGTGGGACGATCGACATGCGCCGCAATGCGAACTGTCACTGCGTTTGGCTGCAGCAGGGCAACCGAGTCGCCCTTCAGAAGCACCCCCGGGATGAAGACGTCGGCGTTTCCGGGGATGTTCTTCAGCGACAGCTTCGCCGACGGCGCTCCCGGCGCGCTGAACGTGATCGTCGTGTTGCCGGGTGGAACGTCGAGCATGAGGAAGGAGCCATTCTCCGCCACGCCTCCGGAAACGTAGGGGGCGTCGTCGATCCAGACGTTGGTCGCTTGAAACTGTTGGAGCCTGCGAACGGCGTCTAACTCGGCGTTCGCACCGTGTGGCACGCCCGCGACGTCGACGATCCAGCCGCGGACGCTGATCGGCTCTTTGCTGACATGCGGCGTGTTCGGTGCGGGGCCGCAGGCGACGAGAAACAGCAGAAGTGCCACCAGTCGCCGCATGGTCACAGCATAATTGACCCGAGAGCTGAGAGCGAAGAGCTGCGTGCGATAATGCGTCCAGAATCTATGAAGCGGTTCGTTCCGCTGCTCATCCTCGCCTTTGCCTCGATCCTCTTCGCGCAGGCTCCCAATCAGGCCACGCTGCGCACGGCCGCAGGCGATCGCCTGGTGAGCGTGACCCACGTCCAGGGGCAGACGATGTTCGCTGCCGACGAAGTGATGGCGGCCCTCGGCGGATCGTTCAGCCCCGAGGGAAATGGATTCCAGGTGGCGTTCAATAACGCCGCGGCCGTCTTCGGACCCGACAGCCGCTTCGCGGTGATTCGCGACGAGTTGATCGAGATGCCCGTCACGCCCGCGGTCGTCGATGGACGTCCGTTCGTTTCGTGGCAGTTTTTCCAGGGTTTTCTCGCCAAGGCCGCCGATCTCGATCTGTCGTGGGATCCAGCCGCGCGCGTTCTGCTCGTCCGACCTGCGCAGCACGTGGTCCTCGGCGTGCAGTTGTCGGTCGCCAACGTCCAGGGCATCTCGAAGGTCGTGGCCACGCTCACAGCACCGGTGGACTACGCGATCGTCAAGGAGCCGGCGGCGTACACGATTCGTTTCAAGAGCGCGATCCGCGCGCCGTTCGCCGAGCAGTCGTACGACGATCCGTACGTCAGCAAGGCGACGTTCTCCGGAAACGATCTGCGCCTCGATCTGAAAGGCCCCGATGTCGCCGCCAACGCCTACAAGCTCGACAACCCGTTCCGCGTGGTCATCGATCTGCACAAGGTCGCCGCCGGATCGTCGACGCTTCCGGCCATCGTCGGCGCGAGGCCGGTCGAAGCGGCGGGAATTCACACCATCGTGATCGATCCCGGTCACGGCGGAAAGGAAGTCGGAGCGATCGGGCCGGCCGGGCTGATGGAGAAGGACGCCACGATCACCCTCTGCCGCAAACTGGCGGAGTCGCTGGAGGCAAAACTGAGGACGCGCGTGATCCTCACGCGCACCGACGACAGCGTCGTTCCGCTCGATCAACGGACGTCGATCGCCAATCAGTTCAAGGCCGATCTTTTTCTTTCCGTGCACATGAACGCCGCGGTGGTGAAGGGAGCGCACGGATCGGAAACCTATTTCCTGTCGCTGGAAGCTTCCGATGAGCTGGCGAAAAAGGCTGCCGAGGTGGAGAACGCCCCGGCTGCGTCAAACTCGTCGGGCAACGATCTCAAATTGATTCTCTGGGACCTCGCGCAGCAGGAGTACCTGAATGAATCGAGCCGCTTCGCCCAGGCGGTGCAGGAGGAGATGAATCGCATCACCGGCGTGCAGAACCGCGGCGTGAAGCAGGCGCCGTTCAAAGTGCTGGTCGGGGCGACGATGCCCGCCGCGCTGGTGGAAGTCGCGTTCATCACCAATCCTGATGAAGAAGCGAAGCTCAAGAGCGACGAGTTTCAGAAACAGGTCGTCGAAGCGCTGACCACGGCCGTCCAGCGATACAAAATCGACTACGAGACACGGATCGGCGTCCTGCGCCCGGCCGCCGCGATCATGGCAACGCCGAAAAAGAACAATGGCACGTAGGTGGAGGCGCTGGCCCGCGCTGGTCATGCTCGCCGTGGCGGCGGCCGGCTGTCACCGATCGAAGCCGCTCTCGCCCAATCTCAACGTCGAAAACCGGGTGGCTCTGCGAAACGTGTCGCTCTACTACGAATCACCGGCGCTTCTGCTGGCGCCGGAACAGCGCACTCTGCCGCTGCCGGAGAATCCCGCCGCCGCGCTCGATCTGGTCATGCGCGAGCTGGTGAAAGGCTCGGTCAACCAGGGTGTCCCGCGGCTGTTGCCGGCCGATACGATCCTGCGCGCCGCCTATCTTCTCCCCGACGGGACCGCGTTCGTTGACCTCGGCGGGCCCACGCTGACGCAGGGATGGGCCACCGGAAGCCATCAGGAATTGATGGCGGTCTACTCGGTGGTGCAGACGGTGATGACGAACTTTTCCGAGGCAAAACGCGTCCGCGTGCTCGTCAACGGCGAGCCCGCCGAAACCTTGGGCGGCCACATCAGTCTCACTAAGGCGCTGACACCTATGCCGTCCGTGGTCGCTCGGTGAAACGTTTGCGCTTGGACCGAACAAGTGTTCTGTAGTAGCCTGCGGCCGTTTCCAGGATCACGACTTATCTTATTGAAAAATAAATGTTTGTTACGGTGTTGTTACATTGAGAAAAGTTTCACAAAGTGTGCGATAATCGCTTCGTATTTACGAGTGAAGATTTACTGGATGGGCAGGCGGGAATCTGCTTTCTGATGTACGAGCCTGCCTACAGCTTTTACCTCTTGAAGTCTTCTTTGAATCTTACCGACCCTGAGTCTCGCCCCTGAGCGTTCACGCCTCGGCCCGTCCAGTAAGAAAATCGCCCCGCCAAAAGCGGGGCGAATTTTTTTAAGCGGTTTCGCGGGCGCGTCAGCGCGCGCCGTTCAGCAGTTCGGCGATCGCCTGCTCGACGAGCAGGCGCGGATCGGCATTCACGACCAGCCAGCGCGTGGCGACGATCGCCGCGTCGGCGGCGGCGAGCAACCGCTCGCGCGGAATGGCGATGTTTGCGCGGCCCGCAGCGGCGTCGCACAAGACGTCCGCAAGAAGGGCCATCGCGTCGCTGACGTTTTCCTGTCTGGCGACATCGGCCGCGAGCGCGAGCAATGCCGCCGACTCTTTCGTCTCCGCGAATTCGCGCAGCCGATCGGCGATCGCGCCGGCGAGCTCCTCGTTTCGCTTCGATTCTCCACCGACGTAAATCGCCTGCGAACGCGAGCGGATCGTCGGGAGGAGAAGATCGGGGGAGCGCGTCAGCAGAATGAAGGTCGTGTCGCGCACGGGCTCCTCGAGCGTTTTCAGCAGGGAATTCGATCCACCGGCGCTGAGCGCGTCGGCGGGATCGATGATGGACACCTTGTTGCGTCCCTCGTAGGGGCGCCGCGCGGACGACGTGACCAGATCGCGAATCTGTTCGATGCTGATCATCTTCCGCTCGCTTCCGACCTCGATGAGATGAACGTCGGGATGAATTCCGCGTTCGATGCGCTGGCAGGCCAGACAATCGTCTCCGGTCGTGCGGTTCAGGCAATTGAGCGCTTTGGCGATTCGGAGCGCTGCATCGCGCAGCGCCTGCGGCGCCGGTCCATGCAGGATGATCGCGTGATGCAGCTCGCCGCGACGGGCGGTCTCGGCGAGGAGTGTGCCGGCGTCGTTCATGGCAGCAGTCGCGGCGCGCGCATCCCCAGCAGCTCGATCATTCGCGCGAACACCTCGTCTTCCGTCCCGCCGGCGTCGATGACCCCGTAGCGTCGCGGTTCCGCGGCGGCGAGCGAGAGGTATCCCTCGCGGACGCGGCGGTGGAAGCGGAGATTCTCCGATTCGAAGCGCCCTTCGTCGACCGGCGCCACGTTGTTGCGACGGCGCGCGCGCGAGAGGCCGGCCTCCTCCGGCAGATCGAAGAGCAGCGTGATGTCGGGCTGCAGCGACATGGTCGCCCAGTCGTTCAGCCATCGCAGCCGGTCGAGATCGAGACGGCGTCCGAATCCCTGATAGGCGAGCGTGGCATCCGTGTAGCGATCGCAGAGGACGACGCGACCGGCCTCGAGCGCCGGCTTGATGACCTCCACCACGTTCTGCCGCCGCGACGCCGCGAACAGCAGCACCTCGGCGACCGGATCGATCGTCGACGATGTCTCCAGAAGAATCGAGCGGATGCGATCGGCGGTTGGCGTGCCGCCCGGCTCTTTGGTGACCACCGCGTCCGGCAGGCGTTCCGCCAGGCGCCGGAGCTGCGTCGTCTTACCGGAGCCTTCAGTGCCCTCGAAGGTGATGAACATGTCTTGTCATTCCGGCTTCTAATGTACTGTCACGCCGAGCGTCAGCGAGGCGCCTGGAGGGGCGGGTGGCGCGATGGCTCATTTTCCGCGCCCTCCGTCCCTCCAGGCCCCTCGCTCCCGCTCGGGGTGACAGCAATGGTTCATCCCTGCTTCACCGGCGCACGCGCCGTTCCCGAGCTCAGGATGACAGGCCATCTTTCCAACCCCCCGCAAGTAGTGTTCGCGCATCAATCTCTAATGTACC
>JBGPFD010000171.1:0-7429 GCA_041483175.1 Thermoanaerobaculia bacterium
ATCACCTCGAACGAGTCCGGCAGGATCGTAGGGCGTGGGCGGGGACGGTCGGGAGTGGGCGCGCGTCGAGAGCCATGGGTGCGCGCCCCACGCTCGGTGGGCACGTTTTCGACGATGGTGTACTCGTCTGACGCCTTGGCCGCATGGCGTGTAGGGGCCGCAGCCTTGCAACGTAGCGCCGGGCTCTTAGCCGGCGCAGGAGCCGCCTGAGAGGCGGCTCTACGTTACGGCGCGACTTCGATCACCTCGAACGAGTCCGGCAGGATCGTAGGGCGTGGGCGGGGACGGTCGGGAGTGGGCGCGCGTCGAGAGCCATGGGTGCGCGCCCCACGCTCGGTGAGCACGTTTTCGACGATAGTGTACTCGTCCGACGCCTTGGCCGTATGGCGTGTAGGGCCGGCCGCCTTGCAACGTAGCGCCGGCTCTTAGCCGGCGCAGGAGCCGCCTGAGAGGCGGCTCTACGTTATGGCGCGACTTCGATCACCTCGAACGAGTCCGGCAGGATCGTAGGGCGTGGGCGGGGACGGTCGGGAGTGGGCGCGGGGGGCGAGCCGAACTTCGCCGTCGGCAGAAACAACGCGTGCGTCTTCTCGTCGAGAGCCATGGTGCGCGCGCCAAGCTCGGTGGGCACGTTTTCGACGATGGTGTTCGTGGGAGGGGGAGGGGGAGGGGGAGGTGAGGCTTGTTGCGCAAAAGCGGCTGCCTGCCAGACGACGACAGCCAACACCATGACCGCTCGCACCCGTTTCATCCCATCCCGAGGAAGTGAATCGTGCGCCACGGGACATGAACGGGAGATGAATTTCCAGGCGCGCCGTCCGTATAATCATCACTGTCTCCAACAAACTGGAGGTATTGCATGGCATCCGAGCCCGGGGTGTCCTACGACGTCGTATTGAACGGGGCGGTTGAGACACTCGACCGCAACGCGCTGCGAGACCGAATCCGGCGGGGGGAGGTTGACGGCGCGACGAGCATCGCCGTCGCAGGAAGCGAATCGTGGATGCCGGCGGCAGAATACCCCGAGCTTCAGCGATACCTCGCCCTGGCATCGCACACCGTGCCACAGCCGGCGCCGGTCGCCGACGATGACTACGAGACCGTTTCGGCCGGGCGCTTGATCGCCTATCTGACGCTAGCCGGGTTCACGGCGGCGTTGATGATGTCGATTCTCGCGCCGGTCTGCATGATCTTCGGCGGCTTCGCGCATGACCTCCTGATCACCGGCGCGTTCGGCGCGGTGCTCGGCCTGGGCATCAACTCCGCTCTCAAACAATCCAATTCGCGCATGATCAATATCTGCGCGGCCGGCTTCGCCGTCGGCGGCCTCGTGGCAACGATTCTGCCGGTCCCTCTCGGAGAGTTCGGCTTCAGCGGAGTCCATCTGGCGGTGATCGGCCTGTGCGGCGGGATTGGGCTGGCGTGGGCGCTTCGGCTTCCTCCGGTCCGCGCGATTCCCCTGGTGGCCGCGGCGACAATTCTGTTTCCTCTCTCGCTGATGGCCCACCCGGCTCGCCATGGCATGGGATTGAACATCCATGTGCCATTACTGCTCACGCCCGTTCTCCTGCTCGTGGTGATGTCGGTGCCGTGCATTCCCTTCGCCATTTTTGGCACGGTTCTCGGGCTGACGCTAGCCTACGGCCCGGGCGCGCGAAGGGTGAGCGCGTGATCGCGGCATGAATGCCCGTGGGCTATGACTGCGGCGCCGTCCGCTCGAGTCCGCGCGGCACCATCGGCAGCGCATGGATGCGCACTCCGGTCGCGGCGAAGATGGCGCCGGCGACCGAAGGGGCCACGCCGACGATTGGCGTCTCGCCGGCGCCTGCGGAGGAGATGTCCTTGCGGTCGATTGTCACGACGTCGATCTGCGGCATGTCGCTGAATCGCGGCACGCGATATTTCGACAGCCGATCGGTGAGAATTTTTCCGTCCTGAAAGGCCACCGACTCGAACAGCGCGCCGCCGATGCCCATCATCAATGCGCCTTCGATCTGATTGCGCAGGTGATCGGGATTGACGATCGCGCCGCACTCGAACGCCGAGACCAGCCGCGTGACGTGCACGCCGCCGCTGCTGTCGATGCGCACCTCGGCGCAAGTGGCGGTATAGCCACCTTTCTCCACGCCGCAGGCGATGCCGGCGTTTTTCGCCTTTCCCCATCCGAAGCGCTCCGCCGCGGCGTCGAGCACCGCGCGCAGCCGCGCATCCTTCAGGTTGCGCCGTCGCATCTCCAGCGGATCGATTTTCGCCGCGGCCGCCAGCTCGTCCATGTGCACTTCGCGCGCAAAGTGATTCGCCGTTGCTGCGAGGCCACGGTACGAGCCCTGCCGCAGCGGCGAATTGCAGGCGTGGTACTCGATGTGCTGGTTCTGGACCTCGTAGGGCGTGCGGATCGCCGCCGGCCCCGAGTTGTAGTTATGAAACTCCCACGCGAGGAGCTTGCCGTCTTTGTCGACTCCGCTGCGGACGTCGATCACACCTGCCGGTCGGAAATACGCCCAGGTCAGCTCTTCCTCGCGCGTCCAGACGACTTTCACCGGATGGCCGGAGCCTTTCGCCAGCCGCGCGGCCTCGATGGCGCATTCGCCGGTGTGCTTGCCGCCGTATCCGGAACCAGTGTCGGGGACGATCACCCGGACCTTCTCTTCCGAAATGTGGAAGGCCTCCGCGAGCTCGCTGCGGACGGCGAAGGGGCGCTGCGTTCCGGTCCAGACGGTCAGCTTTCCGTTGTTCCACTCGGCGACCGCGGCGCGTGGCTCGAGCGGCACGTGCGCGATGTAGGCGACGGTGTAACTCCGCTCCAGCTTGTAGACCGCGTCCGCCATTCCGTCGAGGAGCGATCCGAAATGCGCTCCCTCGGTTCGTCCGCCGAGCTCGTTCGTAGTCAGTTTTTTCAGATCGTTGAAGATCGTCGCGTTGTTCGACGGCTGCGGCGTCGTGCTCCACGACGGCTTCAGCGCCGCGAGGGCGCTCGCGGCGAGCGGAGCGCGCGCGGCAGCGACGCCGGCGAAACTTCCTTCGCGAACGACGGCCACGCCGCCCATCGCGTCGGCAGCGGTCGTGTCGAGCGACGCCAGAGTCGCGCCGAATGCCGGAACGCGGAGGACTCTGCCGTACCACATTCCGGGCCTCGTGATGTCGGTGGAGAACCGATGTTTCCCGGTGACGAAATCGGCTCCGTTGACCTTGGGCGCGGAGCGGCCGGCGACGGTCCACTTCTCGGGCGACGTGATCGACTCGTCGTGGCGCACGGTGCGTACGAGCTTCTGCCCCTTTGTCAGCGCGCCGAACGTGATGGAGCGATTCGTGTGTGGATCCATCGCTCGTCCATCACCGATGATCACGGCGGCGCGATCGATCGACCACTGCCGCGCGGCGAGATCCTGCAGCATCTCACGCGCCGTCGCCGCCGCGCGGCGGATCTGCGGCACCATCGTCGGCGTGGTGCGGCTGCCAAAGGTTCCCATGTCGTACGGCGTCAGATCGGTGTCGCCCATAATCAGGCGGATCGATTCCATCGGCGCGTGCAGTTCGTCCGCGGCAGCCTGTGTCAGTGAAGTGCGCGCGTTCTGTCCGACCTCTACCTTGCCGGTGTAGATCGTGATGCTGCCGTCCTCGGCGATGTTCAGCCAGGCGGAGAGGTCCTGCGGAACCGCCTGTCCCCCGGTACGCCGCCCCGATTCCTGGCCGAAGATCGGTGGAGCGGTGAGAAGGACGATGACCCCGCCGGCGAGCTGCAGAAATTCGCGCCGGTCGACACCGCTCACGGCCGTTTGCCTTTCATCGACTGCCCTGCCTGGCGCAGCGCGGTGATGATGCGGGGATACGTCCCGCACCTGCAGACGTGTCCCTCCATCGCCTCGGCGATCTCTCCCGCAGTGGCCTCGGGGCGGCGGCGCAGTAGCGCCACTCCTTCGACGATCATCCCCGGGGTGCAGTAGCCGCACTGCATCGCGCCGATGTCGAGAAACGCTTTCTGCACCGGATGGAGCTGAGAATTCTGCGCGATCCCTTCGATGGTGGTAATGGCGTGTCCCACCGCCCCGCTTACGGCGGTGACGCACGACCGAATTGGCTGTCCGTCGATCAGAACGGTGCAGGCGCCGCACTGCGCCTCGCCGCAGCCGTACTTCGTGCCGGTGAGGTCGAGCTCGTCGCGCAGCACCGAGAGGAGCGATTGTTGCGGATCGACGTCAATGGGGAAGCGCGTTCCGTTGACCAGAATTTCGATCGCCACCATGCGAGACGTTTATATCAGAAGCCCGGCCACCGCCCCCGACCCCCGCCCATCCCCCTCCCGCCGCGCCGCGGGTAGTTGTTCTCCTGATTGCGCCGCGTGCGACGCTCCTGCAGTTGCGACTGCAAGCTCTGCCACTGCTGCTGCGTCAGGATCGCGCGTTCGTCCGCGAGCAGCTTCACCTGCCGGTCGAACATGGTGTCGCGCATCGCGCGCAGCCGCTGGCCGGCGGCGACGATGTCGTTTGGCGCAGGCTGATTGGAGTCGAGCAGCTGCCGAAGATCGCGCACGGCGACCACCGTGTCGCGATCGATCCGCGCGATCTCCTCCGACTGATCGACCTTGTCGAGCGCGACCATCTGGTCGCTGGTGAGCTTGACGGCGTCCGCGATCAGCGGCTGGCGCCACCACTGTGCCGGAGGAAGCAGATCGAGCCCGCCCGCCACCGGCCTGGTAACCGGCATTTCGCCGCGCGGCGGCGAGTACACCGGCTGGTCGGAATCGGTGGAAGAGCATGCCATTGCGAGAGCGGCGAGGGCGAAAACGGCGAATCGCTTCATGGGTCCTCCCGTTCCGATCATTACGCCGATAAGCGCCCCGGCGTTGAATCAGACTTCCGAAAAACGATGGCATCCCAGAACCAGCGTCGGGGAGCGCGCGAGCGACTGAGTACCTCGACGAGCCGGAAGCCGCGCAGGAGCCGCTGCAGTTGCGCGACCGAGGTATAGATCCGATCGACGTAATGGTCCGGCCGGGTGAAGCCCCTTCGCGATGCCACGGCGCGCTGCAGACGCGCCGGGAGCAGAAGAAGTCCGCGGATCCCGAAGTGCGGATCGGACCGAAACAGGAAACGCAGGCGCGGGGGAGTGGTCAACAGCAGCATCGCGCCGGGGGAGGCGACGCGCGCGATTTCCGACACGACCGCGCGCGGCCGCCGCAGGTGTTCGACGGTTTCGAGGCACGTGACGGCAGCAAACGATCCGTCACGGAACGGCATCGCTGACGCATCGGCAATCACGCGCCGTAGTTTCGCTCCCGACTGGTCACGAAGGCGCCGGACGATGTCGTCCCACGCATTCTCGATGCTGAAGACTGACCACGCGCGATCCGCGGCGAAGGCGAGTTCGATGGCGCCATTGCCGGCGCCGACATCGAGGAGACGCTCTTGTTTCCCCGAGTCGGCGTAGTGCCGCAGGACCGATCGCCAGCGCCGCCCCTCGTCGAAGCGGTATCGAATGAAATCGTCCGTCTCGGAGGCCGTCACCCGGCCGTACACCTCGGAGAAGGATCCGTCCTGCTCGAACGCTCGCCGAGGATCGTCGAGCAGAGGATGGCGCAGCCTTGGAAAAAAACGGCGAACCGCCTTCCGCAGATGTTGCAGCACTCCGGACAGCATAGTGGCAAGTCAGCGCGGACATACGCACGAGACCGTCAGGAGGACCGAGGACCGTGGTTGTTTTCTCGTCGTCGCGGGGACGGTGATGAAGTTCTGAGGCTAGTCGAGGCGCATCAGCCGCGCGGCATTTCCGCCGAGGATGGCAGCGCGATCGCCGTCGGAGATACGAGCGCGTCGACGTATGCCTGTGGATAGAAATGAGTGTGAAAATCGATGGTGTGGCGGTCATTCTTCGGTGACTACAAAATAGACCGCCACCGGCGCCAGGATCAACAAGGCAACAAACGCGAAGATGGGTACAGCGAAGCGGCTCATCGAGGTGAGGATCGCGGTGACATCCATCGCCGCGTTTTTCGGGTCGATCAGCACGAGCCCGGCGGCCACGGCCACCATCACCAGCACGGCCTGAACGAATCGCGCGGTGCGCATTGCCGTCCGTGCAGCCTCCTGGCGCGCGCGCATGGTTGCCCGCCACCACACCAGGCCCGATCCGGGGAGTTGCGCATCGCGCATCAACGCTCTCCGGTCGTCGAGCACCGCGGCGGCGACGTCGATCAGATCGGTGCAGGCGGCGCATCCCGCGGCGTGCGCGCGCTGTTCGGGATCAAAGCGCCCGCTCCGCAGTGACTTGAGGATCTCGCCTTCGCGATTACACGGTTTCACGGCGAGGTTCCTTTCCGCGGAGCAATTCCGCCAATTTCCTCCGCGCCCGAAAGAGAAGCGACTTGATGCTCTTGCGGCTCACGCCGAGGATTCCGGCGATCTCGTCGTGCGAGGAGCCTTGCGCGTACGCCAGCCAGAGAATTTCCCGCTGCAGCGGCCGCAGGCGCGCGAGCGCGCGCCCGAGGTCGGTGCGCTCCGCGGCGCGATCGACGGCATCACGATTGCCCGGCAGCGCGTCCATTTCATCGGGAAGCGGGACGTCGATGCCCCGCCGGCGCCGGCGGCCGCTGTCGCGCGCCAGATTCGTGGCAATGCGAAAGAGCGAATTGCGCCGATGCGATTCGCTCTCGTACGGCGTTCCCGCGCGATAAAAACGGTAGTACGCCTCCTGCAGAAGATCGTCGGCCAGTTGCGCGTCGCCGGTGATGCGCGTCAGATACGCCCACACTTGCCCTGCCGTCCGTTCGTAGAACGCGCGAAACGACTCCTCGTCCATCCGGGCCGTCACGGCGCGCGTCTGCGACTCGATTTCGACGGACAGCGTCGACTCCGGCATCAGGGCGCTGAGGTCCATGGTCAGATCATGCCACGATTCACTGGGCATCACCCGCGGCGCCGGCCGCAGGAGGCTGCCACAACCCGAATTTCCGCGAGAGGCTGTAGAAGACCATCGCCGAGAGCACGAATGCGATTCCGACGAGCAGGCCGATCACGCCGATTCCGTACAGCAGTTCGGCAACCTCCGATTGCGCCCTGAGGCTGACGAGGTCGAATCCGATCCCGGCGCCAATCGCCACCAGGCCCACCTGGAGCGACCAGAAAATCCGTCCCACCGGAGCGCTCATCGGCCGCGGTCCGCTCTCCAGCGAAATGGGAGCCGATTCGAGAAAGCGCCGGCCGCCCGGCGTCTGGATGTACGCCAGCAGTTCTTCGTTGGACGTGAAGCGGTCGAGCAGCTTGCTGTGCACTTCGGTCTGCATCCGCGTCAGACGACTCCAGCGCCTCTGCTCGATCAGCGTCTTGATGGCCCAGACGAAAACCGAGGTGACGACGAGAAACGCTGCGAATCCTCCGAGGTCGCTGAGCACTTCCCGCCAGATTCTGTAGCCTGCCTGGTTTGGCCCGCGGTC
>JBGPFD010000172.1:0-7427 GCA_041483175.1 Thermoanaerobaculia bacterium
CGAACCAGCCCTGCACATACTCCGACTACAAGGAGTCTGGCAGCACGGTCACCTACAAGATGACCTGCCGGTTTGGTGGCGGAAAGCCCAGCACCAGTCTCGTCACCTCCACCTATAACGGCGATACAGCGTCTAGCACCATCACGAGCGGTGGGACGGTCAGCACCGTGAACAGCAAGCGCGTCGGCAACTGCAACAAGAGCTCATTTGATAAGTAGAGCGTTGCGCGAGCAGTGACCGCAGCAGCCGGGGCCGCAAGGACGGGGCTTCGCCGGTGATCCAGGTACGATGCCGACTCCGCTCGGCATCGGAGAATCACGCCGCTCCTTCTTCTTCTTGAGCTTGTCGCGAATTACCCGTCACAGTTTCTTGTCGAGTTGCTCACGCTCGGGGTGACATATGATCCCGGCGCGTAAATCGCCCATTCGAAGGAGAAAAAGGGTATGCGAAGAGTAGTGCTGGGCATCGTGGCTTTGTTTGCGCTCCCGCTGTGCGCGCAAACGACCGACGAGATCGTCGCTAAGTACATCAAAACCATCGGCGGAAAGGACAAGATCGAGGCCGTGAAGACCATTCGCCGAGCGGGCAAATTCACGGGCGGGGGCGGGTTCGAGGCCCGCGTCACGGAAGAGAAGAAACGGCCGGACCTGATCCGCCAGGAGTTTTTGATCCAGGGAATGGTCGGCGTGACCGCCTACGACGGAAAGAATGGCTGGAAGATCGAGCCGTGGCAGGGGAAGAAGGATCCCGAGCCGCTCGGTGAGGAAGAGATGAAGTCGATCGTCGAAGACTCCGATTTCGACGGCCCGCTGGTCAATTACCAACAGAAGGGAAACGCGGTCGAGTACATCGGCACCGAGCCGGTGGAAGGGACCGACGCCTACAAACTGAAGGTGACCCTGAAGAACGGCGACGTCCAGTACTACTACATGGATACGGACTACTACGTGCCCATCAAGATCGACACCAAGCGCTTCATCCGCGGCGAGGAGCGCGAGTACGAGACTTCCCTCGGCGATTACAAAGAGGCCGGCGGCGTCTACTTCCCCTACTCGTCGGAGACCAACGCGAAAGGAAGCCAGTTCAAACAGAAGATCAACGTCGAGAAGATCGACGTCAACGCCCCCATCGACGACAGCCGCTTCCGCGAGCCGGTCGCGCCGGCGAAAAAGCCACCGGTGAGCGAACTGCTTCCCGGCGCGCCTCGGCGGGCGAGGGCGCCCGCCGCCACACTCGGGGGCACGCGCCTCTACACGGTGGAGGTGACACGATGAAGAAACTCAGCTGCATTCTCGGGATCCTGTTCGCCGGCGCGGCGATGGCGCAGTCGCCGGTTCGCGTCGACTCTGACACCATCTCCGGCCTCGGCGCTCGCAACATCGGATCGGCAACCATGAGCGGACGCGTCGCCGCCCTCGACGCCGTTCACGAAGGACAGCGAGTCACCGTGTACGTCGGCTCGGCGAGCGGCGGGGTCTGGAAATCGATGAACGGCGGCACGACTTTCAAGCCGGTCTTCGACAAGCAGCCGGTGCAGTCGATCGGCGCGGTGACCATCGATCCGAAAAATCCGAAGGTCGTCTGGGTCGGCACCGGCGAAGCGTGGACTCGCAACAGCACCTCGCTCGGCGACGGTGTCTACAAATCGACTGACGGCGGCGAGAACTGGACCAACATGGGGCTGAAGGAGTCGGAGCGGATCGTCAAGATCCTGGTCGACCCGGCTGACACCAACACCGTCTACGTCTGCGCCCCCGGAAAATTGTGGAGCGACAGCGACGAGCGCGGCGTCTACAAGACCACCGACGGCGGCAAGACCTGGACCAAGGTTCTCAAGGGATCGAATCTCTCCACCGGTTGTTCGATGATGTCGATGGATCGCGCCAATTCGAAGACGCTCTACGCCGGGATGTGGGACTTCCGCCGGAAGGGATGGACCTTCCGCTCCGGCGGCGATGGACCGAACGCGCCGAGCGCCAGCGGTCTGTTCAAGAGCACCGACGGAGGAGCGACCTGGAATGAGATCTCCGGCGCGCCAGGCCTGCCGAGCAAACCATGGGGGCGCGTGGCGGTCGCCGTGGCCCCGTCGAACTCGAACGTGGTCTACGCCTTCGTCGAAGCAGAGCCGCCGAAGAACGCGCTCTACCGCTCCGATGACGGCGGCAAGACGTGGCAGATTCGTGATCGTAGCCAGGCCATGATCTGGCGGCCGTTCTACTTCGCGAACCTGATCGTCGATCCGAAAAACGAAAACAAAATCTACAAGCCGGACGGACCGCTCATCGCCAGCAACGACGGCGGCAAGAGCTTCAGTTACGTCGGCGGCGGAGCGCACGGCGACTTCCACGACGTGTGGATCGATCCGAACAACACCGATCACCTGATCACCGCCGACGACGGAGGCCTCTGGTACTCCTACGACAGCGGGAACAAGTGGTGGAAGGCGGAGAACCTGCCGCTTTCGCAGTTCTACCACGTGAGCGTCGACATGGACCGGCCCTATCACGTCTACGGCGGCCTGCAGGACAACAGCTCGTGGGTCGGCGACTCGCAATATCCCGGCGGGGTCACCAACGACCGCTGGGAGAACATGTACGGCGGCGATGGATTCTGGATGTTCGCCGACACCGCCGATCCCGATTACATCTACGCCGAAGCTCAGGGTGGCGAGATTGGACGGGTGAATCGCAAGACACACCAGTCGCGCAGCATCAAACCGCTTCCGCAGTACAAGGAGGGAAAGCTCCGCTACAACTGGAACGCGCCGATCGCCATGAGCCCCACGCAGAAGGGCGTGGTCTATATCGCCGCGCAGTTCCTCTTCCGCTCGCGCGATCACGGCGACACGTGGGAGCGCATCTCGCCCGATCTGACCACCAACGATCCGGAAAAACAGAGGCAGGAGCAGTCAGGCGGCGTCACCGTCGACAACTCGTACGCCGAGATGCACTGCACGATCTACTCGATCGCCGAGTCGCCGAAGAACGCGAACGTGATCTGGGTCGGCACCGATGACGGCAACGTGCAGGTCACGCGCGACGGCGGCAAGAGCTGGACGAACGTGGTCGGCAACATCGCCGGCCTGCCGAAAAACGCGTGGGTGTCCTACATCGATGCGGGCCACTTCGATGAAGGAACCGCATTCGCGGCCTTCGACTTGCACACCTTCGGCGACATGCGGCCGTACGCCTACAAAACGTCTGACTTTGGAAAAACCTGGACACCGTTGATCGCCAGCGACGCGAAGGTCCGCGGCTATGCGCATGTGATCCGGCAGGATCTGGTCAATCCGGGTCTCCTCTTCCTCGGAACGGAGTTCGGGCTGTGGATCTCGCTCGACGGCGGCAAGCAGTGGGCGCAGTACAAGGGAGGCGATCTGCCGGACGTCGCGGTGCGCGATCTGGTGATCCATCCGCGCGACAACGACCTGGTCATTGCCACACATGGGCGGGGCATCTGGATCGTCGACGACATCACGTCCCTGCGCGCGCTGACGCCCGAGAACCTCGGCAAGGAAGCGGTCTTTCTGCAGGTCACGCCCGCCGTGCAGCTCGTTCCGGCGCAGGGCGGCTGGGTCAACGGCGACGCGCAATACACCGGACCGAATCCGCCGGGCGATGCAGTGATCACCTACTACCAGAAGAAGCGGCACATCTTCGGCGATCTGACGATGGAAGTGTTCGGGCCCGACGGCAAGTCGGTGGGAACGATTCCTTCGAGCAAGCGGCGCGGTCTGAACCGCGTGCCGTGGCCGATGCGCCTCAAGGCTCCGCGGGTGCCCACAGCCGCCAGCGCGCTGTTCGGCGCCGTGTTCGGGCCGCGCGTGCTCCCGGGCACGTACACGGTGAAGATCACCAAGGACAAGAACGTCTACACGACGCCGTTGAACGTCGTCCCCGATCCGCGATCGACGGCGACGGCCGACGATCTGCGCGTCCAATTCGATCTGTCGATGAAGCTCTACAACCTGCTCGGCGACATGACCTACGCCGTCGACAAGATCAACGGCGTGCGCACGTCGCTCGACGAACGCGCCTCGAAGCTGGCCGCGAACGACTCCACCGCAAAACGCTTCCGCGCCGCGTCGGCGCAGGTCGACGAGCTGCGGAAGAAGATCGTTGCCACCAAGGAAGGCGGCATGATCACCGGCGAGGAACGCCTGCGCGAAAACCTCGGCGATCTGTACGGCGGCGTCATCTTCTACCAGGGACGGCCGTCGCAGATGCAGGTGATGCGCACCGACGCCATCGCGCGCGAGCTGGCGGACGTCGTGAAGCAGTTCGACGCCTGGTCGGCCAGGGAGCTGCCGGGCATCAACGCGGCCCTGGCTCGCAAGAATCTCCAGCCCATCACGCTGCTTACACGCGAGCAGTGGGAGAAACCAGCAGCGACCGATTGATTCGCTGATTCAGTGGGGGACAGCCGACCCCGGCTGTCCTCCCCCTCTCTCCGCCATTTCCTTCAGCCGGCGCTGCTTCGTTCTGACGAACCACGCCATGTGGCGCTTCAGGAAGAGCCAGCCGGCAACGCGGCCGAGGAAGCCGAGAGGAGCTTCCCAGGTGAGGATGTCACGCATGAGCGTACCGCTGCCGTGGGGATGAAATTCATGCACGTGGCGCAGCGAGCGGAAAGCGCCGCTCACCATTTCATCGATGAAGCGGTCCGGCCGATTGAGCTCGACGATCCGCGCGGTGAAACGCTGGCGAATTCCGAAGTGCCGGCCTTCGAACGTCACGAGATCTCCGCGTTCGAGCAGGCCTGACAGGCGTCCCGGTTCGACGATCCGCTCGCCGGAAAAGCCAGCGCTCTCGGCGTGCGCACCGACATCGCGAGCCAGATCGAAACACATCGCCACCGGCGCATCGATCATGGTTTCGACGACGATGGTGGTCATCGCTCCTCCGCGCGCCGCTTGATGGCACGAAGCCACGATCGCCGGATGATGCCGCTCCCCGCGCGGATGATGGCCCAGTAGATCGCGAACTTCCACTTCGCGCGGTGGCTGCTCGCGAAGACGCGCGTTTCCGTGCTTACGCGACACCGCTCGCGGTCCGGAATGACCAGAAAGTTCATCGCCGCGAACGTCTCCGGCGCCACGTCGATCCCGACGACGATCTCACGCGGGGCATCGTCGGCTAGGACGCGGAAACCTGTTCGTGTGGCCACATCCAGGATCGGCTCGTGCGCCGGTGGATTGAGGATGCTTTCCGGCTCCGATCTTCCGAACCGCCGGATCGCGGTGAGCGTGCCAAAGAAACGGATTTCGCCGACGGTAACCCGGCGAATAGCGTCGAAAATTCGCTCGGGCGACGCGTCGATCTTCGTCGCGTGGAACTCGCGGAATTGCCACCGCGGCACCAGCGCATCGAGGCGGTTCATGGGATCATTGCGCGTTCTTTGCAGGGCACCGGCCGGAGGTTGTAATGCGCACGTTGTTCACTGTCCTCATCATCATTCTCCTGGGTGCGGTCTGTTTCTACCTGTTCATGGTCTACTCCGGAGCATATTCCGTTGCGGCCCATCCGGAAGGAGGAGGATTCCTGGCGTGGACTCTCGATCACACCATGGACCACTCCGTCGCCCGCCATGCCGCGCAGATCAAGGTCCCGCCTCTCGACGATCCGGCCCTCATCGCGTCGGGCGCAAAGGAGTACGGCCAGGCCTGCGTGCAATGCCATGGCGCACCGGGAAAGGAGCGCGCGGAATTCACCAAAGGGATGGATCCGACACCGCCGGAGTTCGACGAGATCGGCAAGGAAAAGGAGCCGGCCGCCATCTTCTGGGTGGCAAAGAATGGCATCCAGATGACCGGTATGCCGGAATTCGGCACAACACAATCGGACAGGACGCTCTGGGGTGTGGTGGCGCTGATGAAGCGCCTGCCGAAGATGTCGCCAGCCGACTATCAGAATCTGATGAAGCAGGCGGGAAGCAGCGGGGACTGACGACGCGCTTCGCGCGAACTACATGCCTTCGCTCAGGGCGGTGCGCGCCGTGAGCGGGTCGTGCAGCGTGAAGAGCAGCCGGGCGGCACGCTGGTCGCCCAGGGCTGCGCGCATCGCCAGCACGTGCTCGTTTCCCGGCGCCTCGGCTTCCGCATGATCCAGCAGGTGGAAGACAGCCGCCGCCGGCTGTCCCATGTGCGCCGCCGCTCTGGCGCGGTAGTAGGCGATCGATGACACCGCGCGATTTTCGCGCATCGGCCGGTAGCCCTCGGCCTCGAGCCGCCGCAGAATCGCGTCGGCCTCCCCCCACCGCCCCTCCCGTTCGAGCACCACGGCCTCGTCGAACGCGTTGCGGAGGCCCAGCCACCCGAGCGCATCCTCGCGCTGCGCGGGACCGTTCACGCTCAGGAGCATGGCGATGATCATCGCGACCACCGCGGCCACAACGTGCCGCCGCACAACGATCTCCGCGAGTCCCGCGGCCGCAAGCACGATCATCGGCGACAGCATCGCGTTCCGCTGCCGTGCGGTCACGTAAAAAATGACGAGTGCCATGCCGGCCGCGACGGCGAAAGCCACCAGCGGCGCGATTCCACGAGCGCGGAGCAACAACGCCGCGATGGCCAATCCGACGATGGCGCCGAACGGAATGAACGGGAAGCGCGCGAGGAGAACATTTTTCCGGGCCATCGTGGCCAGGTCATACGCGTCGTAGCTGTGAATCGCGAAGTAGAGTTTGCGCGCGGTGAGGCGAAGGGCGGCGAGCGGATACGCGCGCGCGAACGCCAGCGCCTTTGCTGTCCAGTAGCGGTTCGATTCGGCGCGCGTGACCGGGTGTCCGAGCGCGCGGGCCGCGACGACGCGATAGGCAACGTGCAGGTAGTCGGGATGGCGCGACTGCCGCTCGAGATCGTTCACAATGCGCGGCTGCACTCCCTCGAACGCGGCGGCGCTCGGGTTCATCCCCTCGTAAAAAACGGTGCCAGGATCCATGATCGCCACCTCGCCGGTCAGCGACGCGTTGATGATCAACATGACGACGACCGGCGCCAAAGCGCCGGCGACGAGCCGCCACGAGCGCATCAGCACCGCCAGCGCGATCACGACGAGCAGCGCGACCGGGCGGCAGATCGCGGACAAACCGAGGAGCAGACCGGGGAGAACGTATCCCTGCAGGGCACGGCTGCGCCCTGCCGCACCCCCGGGGTTCGGCACGCCGCAGCCGTGCCCTACGCCCAGACAGGCGAGCGCCGCTGCGTTGAACAACAGGATCAGCGTCTCCGGCTCGAGGTCGGTCGCGCATACCAGCGCGCCACGGCTGCCGAGGAGCAGCAGTGGGGCGGCGATGACAGCGATCGGGCCCCAGCGCCGCGCGGCGATTGCCAGCAGAAGGGCCGCAACGCTGACCAGCGCGATCTGCAGCGTGCGAATGGCACCAAAGCCGGCGCCGATGGCGCGCATGCCGACGATGAACCAGAGATA
>JBGPFD010000173.1:0-7414 GCA_041483175.1 Thermoanaerobaculia bacterium
AGCATCCAAGACTCTGATACGAGCAGACTTCCGCGTTCAATCCTCACGTCGATGCAGCCGTCGAGATCGGTGCGATACACGCGCACGCCCGCGTCCCGGAGGCGGTCGACGACTTCCCGATGCGGGTGCCCGAAAAGATTGTGCCGGCCGCAGGAGATCAGCGCGATGCGCGGAGACACGAGATCGAGAAACGCCGGCGTGGTGGAGGAACGGCTGCCGTGGTGCGCCACCTTCAGGATGTCCGCCCGCCGAGTGCGGGCGAGCAGACTCTCCTCGGCGTCGCGTTCGATGTCGCCGGTCAGAAGAATGGTGGTCCGGCCGATGGCTGCGCGCAACACGGTCGACGCGTTGTTCTCCGCGGCGTGCTTGAACGTGCGGCCCGCCAGCAGCGCGCGAAAGAAGATGCCGCCGGTGACCAGCGTGTCGCCGTCGCGCACCAGGTGAATTGGAACGCCTCGTGCCGACGCGGCCTCGAGCAACCGCTGTGCGCAGTCGCCGGAGAACCGCCGCGGCGAGATCCACATCTGCCGCACGTCGAGGCGCCTCACGACGTCCGGCAGCCCGCCGCAGTGATCGGGATGAATGTGCGTGAGGAAGAGCGCGTCGAGGCGGCGGACGCCGCGATCGACCAGCAGCGAAACGACATCCGCGTACGAGCAGCCGCCGTCGATCAGAATCGCGTGTTCTGGCGTGCGGAGGACGATCGCGTCGCCTTGTCCGACGTCGAGCACTGTCAACGTCGGGCGGGTCACGTCGCGGTGCGCCACGATGATCGAGGCAATGCTCGGGATGAGGAAGGCGGCGACCAGCGCGGCGGCGCGTGCGCGGCCGCGAAGGGCGGCAATGGCGATCAGCGCCAGCAGAAGTCCGCAGGCCAGCATCCGCGGGGGCGGCGCGGCGTAGAAGCCCGAGAGCGGTGAGGCGCAATCGTTGATGATCGTGCAGAGCCGATGCAGCAGCCCGATGAGCTGCAGCAGCGGCGCGGCCGGCACAGCGCAAACAAACGCCGAGACGATGAGCATCGCGAACACCACGGGCGTCAGCAGCAGCGTGGCGATCGATCCGCCTAACGCGTATTGGTGAAAATGAAAAAGCGTCAGCGGAGTAACCGCACACTCCGCTCCGGCGGCGTAGGCGATCCAGCGCACCCGCCCCCGCGCCAGCGGCTTCCCGATGAAGAGCAGCGCCCCGGCGCCGGCAAACGTCAGTTGAAATCCGGCATCGGTGAGGTCGCGCGGCGCGACGATCAGGCGCGCCAGTGCGGCGACGCACCAGAGATTCTCCAGCGTGGTCGGCCGTTTCAGGATCCGCGAAATCGCGTACAGGCCGATGCCCAGGCTGGCGCGCGACACCGACGCGGTCGGTCCGATGAACATCGGCGCGACGACGGCAAATGCGAGCAGCGACCAGTCGGACGTGCGCGGCGCGTGGAATGAGCGCAGCAGCAGCGCGATGACGCCGGCAGCGAAGGCGATCTGCAGGCCGGAAAAAACCAGCAGGTGGTAGGTGCCGCCGCGCTTGTACTGATCGCGGACCTCGTCCGCCAGCCTCTCGCCGCGCCCGAGGGCCAGCGCCTCGACCAGAGCGACTTCGGTCGGATGGCTCGTCGCCAGCGGCCGCAGCCGGTTGGCGAATACGCGGTTCCATGCGGCCGGATGAAGTGCCGACAGCGTTCCTTCGTAGGACAACAGACGCGGCGATTTGACAGTGACGGTCAGGTCGCCGCGATCGTTTCGTCGGAGAAAGCCCTCGACGCGGATCGACGTCTGCATGGCGATCGGCTTCGGCTCGAATCGCGCGTAAATCGCCAGTGGCTCGCCGAAACCATTGAATTGCGGAACGCGCAGGACGTACGCATCGCCGCGAAGCATCCAGTCGCGATCGATTGGCGCCTCGATCCGCACGAAACGGCTGTCGCTGATTTCCGGACGCGGCGCGCGTGACTGCACGAGCGAGGCGGTGATGCCGGCGGCGGCCGCGGCGCAGATCACCGCCGCGCGCGCACGTTTGCTCGCCGCCAGCAGCAGCACCACCGCGAAGAGGCCTATCGCATCGCGCGGCGAGCCGCCGCAAACGAGCGCGGCGACATAGGCGATCAGCGGGAGCGCAGCGGGAACATCCCTTCCGCTTCGCTCAGGGCAGACATCCTGCACGCTCGAACGAGGCGAGCGTTTCCACGTGGTGCGTGTTGGGGAAGAGATCGAGGAGGTCGAGCGTGGAGAGGCGCCAACCCGACGCGATCAGCCGGCTCGCGTCGCGTGAAAAGGTTACCGGATCGCAGGAGAGATAACAAATCATCTCCACGGCGTGTCTGCCGATGGCGTCGATGACGCCGCTCTTCACGCCGGCACGCGGCGGATCGAGAAAGATGAACTCGGCGTCCGGAGGCTCGAACGACTCGGCCGGCGCGTGGACGACCTGGACGTTTGCCGGAGCGTTTTCCCGCAAGAAACGGACGTGCGAGCCCTCGACAGCAATGACTTTCTCGAACATCTTCGCCAGCGGAAGGGAAAAGAAGCCGACGCCGGTGAACAGATCGATCGCCAGCCGCTTCTGCCGCACGCGCTCCGCATGGCCGCGCACCAGCCGCAGCAATGTCGAGAGAAGATGGCGATTCACCTGGAAAAACGACGAGGTGGAGAGGCGGTAAGTGAATTCGTCCACGCGGATCGTCAGTTCGCGTTCATCGGTGATGCGGTGCCCGTCGATTTCCCACGTCTCCCCTTCCTTCGGATGCAGTGCCGTCTCCATCCCCACCACCTCGCATTCGCGCGCCAGCGGCACCACGCGGTGCGACCCGACGGCGTAGAAGCCGACCGCATCTCCATCGCGGTGCAGACGGCTCCGCAGTCGGTAATTGAGCGGCGAGGGGTGGATGGCAATCGGCGGATGCTCGTTGATTTTTCCGATGCGCCGCAGCGATTCGGTGAGGATGCGCTGCTTCGCGGCGAGTTGTGCGTCGAGCCGCAGCGCCGTCCAGTCGCAGCCGCCACACTCCCCGGCGATGGGGCACGGTTCCGCGCGGCGCAGCGCGCTCGGCCGCACGATCCGCAGCAGCTCCCCTCGCGCGAACCCCTTCTTCGCTTCCGTCACCGTCACCACGGCGACATCACCCGGAACGATGTTGGTGACAAAGATCGGAAGTCCGTCGACGCGCGCGAGGGCCGCACCTCCGGCGACCAGCTCGCTTGGCTCGATGGTGATTTCATCGCCTGCACGCATCGGCGCGGAGCATACCCTGCGCATGTTGCAAACGCTGTTGCTGGCCACGATGCATCTTCCGGAAATGTCGGGAGAGGTGCTGGTGTTCGCGCTCGTCCGGTGATAAAACGCCGCGCGCGATGAAAGTCCACGAATATCAGGCCAAAGAAATTTTGCGCCGCTACGGCGTGCCGACGCCGCGCGGCGTCGTAGTCGACAATCCCGAAGACGCGCGCCAGGCGGCGAAGCAGCTCGGCGGGCGGGTGGTGGTCAAGGCGCAGATCCACGCCGGCGGCCGCGGCAAAGGGGGCGGCGTCAAGCTGGCGAAAGATGCCGACGAGGCCGCCGAGCTGACGAAAAAAATGATCGGCATGAAGCTGGTCACGCACCAGACCGGCCCCGAAGGGCGCGAGGTGCACAAGGTTCTGATCGAAGAAGCCCTGAACATCGATCGCGAGCTGTACCTCGGCATCACCCTCGATCGCCGCATCGGCATGCCGGTGATCATGGCCTCGAAGCAGGGCGGCATGGAGATCGAGGAGGTCGCCGCGCGCGATCCGAAAGCGATCCACCGCCAGCCGATCGACGGTGTTCTCGGCGTGCAGCCTTTTCAGGCGCGCAGCGTCGCCCACGCGCTCGACCTGCATGGCGATTCATACAAGAAGTGCGTCAGCTTCGTGCAGAAGCTCATGACCGCCTATCTGGAGACGGACGCTTCGCTGGCGGAGATCAATCCGCTGCTGCTGACGAAGGAAGGCGACGTCCTGGCGCTTGATTGCAAGATGAACTTCGACGACAACGCGCTCTTCCGCCACAAGGACATCGTGGAGATGCGCGACCTTCACGAGGAAGATCCTCTGGAGGTGGAAGCCTCGAAGTTCGGACTCAACTACATCAAGCTGGAAGGCAACGTCGGATGCATGGTCAACGGCGCGGGGCTGGCCATGGCCACCATGGACATCATCAAGCTGGCCGGCGGCGAGCCCGCCAACTTCCTCGATGTCGGCGGCGGCGCGAGCGCTGAACAGGTGAAGAACGCTTTTCGTATCATTTTAAGTGACAAAAATGTGAAAGCAATTTTGATCAATATTTTTGGCGGGATCATGCGCGTCGATCGCATCGCCGAGGGGGTGGTCAGCGCCTCGCGGGAGATCGGGCTGCCGGTTCCGGTGGTCGTCCGGCTCGAAGGAACGAACGTCCAACTCGGGAGAGAGATCCTCGCGAAATCAGGACTCCCGCTGATCACGGCGGACGCAATGGGCGACGCGGCACAGAAAGTCGTCGCCGCGGCAAGAAAGGTGTCATCCCGAGCGTAGCGAGGGAACTGGGGGAACGGGCGGCCGCCAAAAGGACATTCGGGCGCCGCCCACTCCCCCAGACCCCTCGCTAACGCTCGGGGTGACAGGAGAAACATGGCGATCTGGGCGGACAAGAGCACACGCGTCATCGTGCAGGGCATCACCGGGCGCGAAGGAACCTTTCACGCCATCCAATGCCGCGACTACGGAACGACCGTCGTCGGCGGCGTCACTCCGGGAAAAGGCGGCACGACCCACGAAGGCTTCGCCGTGTTCAACACCGTCGCCGAGGCTCGCGAGAAGGAAGGAGCGAACTGCTCGCTCATCTTTGTCCCGCCGCCTTTCGCCGCCGACGCCATCATGGAGTCGGCCGAGGCGGGAATCGCGCTGATCGTCTGCATCACCGAAGGCATCCCGGTGAACGACATGATCCGAGCGCACGATTTTCTGAAAAAGTACGGCCGGGGGTCGCGGCTGATCGGACCAAACTGTCCCGGCATCATCACCCCGGGGCAGGCGAAGATCGGCATCATGCCGGGGCACATCCACAAACCGGGACCGATCGGCATCGTCTCGCGATCGGGAACGCTCACCTACGAAGCCGTCGGGCAGCTGACCACGCAGGGCATCGGACAGTCGACCGCGGTGGGCATCGGCGGCGATCCGCTTCCGGGAACGAACTTCATCGACTGTCTCGCGGCATTCGAAAGAGATCCCGCGACCGAGGCCATCATCATGATCGGCGAAATCGGAGGGACCGCTGAGGAAGACGCGGCGGCGTTCGTCAAGGCCAACGTGAAGAAGCCCGTGGTGGCCTTCATCGCCGGTCAGACCGCGCCGCCGGGACGGCGCATGGGCCACGCCGGGGCGATCATCAGCGGGGGAACGGGGACGGCGGCGGAGAAAATGGCCGCGCTGCAGCGCGCCGGAATTCACGTCGTGAAATCGCCCGCCGACATGGGGAAGAAAGTTCGGGAAGTGGTGAACAGTTGACAGTTAACGGTTAACAGTTAACAGGGCGAACGCCCAACTGTTAGCCGGAACTCGGAACGTGATGACGAGAAGATTCAACAGCATCCCTTTGCGCTCGTAATCGCCGCATACTTTCGACGTCAGCGACGGCAAGATTCTTCCGGCCGGCCTGAGTTGCCGACCCTGTTAACCGTCAACTGTTAACTGTTAACTCGTTCGGGATATCACGATCTCGGTGACATTCACGGGGCGCTCGATCGCGTCGACGATCACGGCGGCGACATCTTTCGGATCCATGAAGTCTTCGCGCCGCTCCTTCCAGAACGGCGTGTCCATTCCGCCCGGCGCCACGGAGATGACGCGCAGCTTCGTCCCCTTCGCTTCGGCGCGCAGCGCCTCACTGTAGCCGCGGGCGCCCCACTTCGCTGCGCAGTAAACGCTTTCGTTCGGCTTCCCGACCAACGCGGCGGTTGACAGGACGTTCACAATCGTGCCGCCCGCGCTGCGAAACCGTGGAACCAGCGCTTCGCAAAAGACAATCGTGGCTACGAGATTCGATTCCAGAACCCGGGCGATCGCCGCCTCATCGTACGAACCGGCCGGCCCGAAGATTCCCGCTCCGGCGCAATTGACGAGCAGCGTGACCTTGCCGAGCTGCTGCGCGGCGTCGATGGCGCGCGACGCGGTCTCGCGCCGCGAGGCGTCACCGGCGATGCTCACGATCGGCGGTTCATGAAAGGGACGCCGTGAGACTCCCAACACCCGCGCTCCGCGTCCGGCCAGCAGCAGCGCGATCTCACGGCCCAGGCCGGACGAGGCGCCGGTGACGATGGCCACGTCTTCGGAAGTCATCGAAGGCGTTCAACAACGCCACTGGTGAGGTTGTAGTACGCGACCACAAGATCGACGCGGCCGCTCTGCACCGCATCGCGGATGACGGCGCTATGGGCCAGCAAATACGCCGCGCTGCCGCGCGCATTCGCCTCCACCGCACGGCGCACCGCCGGCGGCTCGAGGCTCCACGGTTCGATGCCGGCGAACGACTCCCGGATGCGCTGCACGAGGTTGACGAGGCTCGGCGTCGGAGGATCGGCGGGGGTCAGCGCGGCGCGCACGGCGCCGCATTCTTCATGTCCGAGAACCACGATCAGCTTCGTGTAGCCGCTCTGGATCGCATATTCAATGCTGGCGAGCTCGAACGCCGAGGCGACATTGCCCGCGACGCGGACGACGAAGAGCTGATCGAGCGAGCGATCGAATACCAGCTCCGGCGGAACGCGGCTGTCGGAACAGGAGAGAACCGTCACCGGCGGGTGCTGATGCGCGGCCGATTCGCGACGCAGATCGGCCAGATGGTCAAAGGTGACTTTCCCGCCGGCAAAAGCCCGATTTCCCTCCAGCAGAGAGTTCCAGAGCGCTTCTCCGCTCTGGGCCGCCGCGGGGAGAGCCAGCAGCAGAAGAACGGCGATCCAACGAATCGCATGGCGCATGCGAGGAGCATATACCGGCACGGCTCGCGGGAACTTCGGGGCACGGCGCGGGACGCTGGCGACGCTTCGTTCACTGATAAAGTCCGGCCTGCCGTGCAGCCGCCGAACGTCACACTCGCCGTCCCTGTTTCCCTGCTGGTCCTGATCGGCGGCGGCGAGTTTTCCTTCGGCGAGACGCGCGAGATCGATGAGTTTCTCGTCCGCAGTCTGCCGGCGAGCCGGCGCACCATTGCCTTTCTCCCCACCGCCTCCGGCTCCGCCGAATACGCCACGCACCTCGGAAGCTATTTCCGCCAGATCGATCCCGAGCTCCAGGTGATCAACGTGCCGATCTATCGCGGCCGCGACAGCCGCCGTCAGAAGAACCTCCATCACCTGCTGGAGGCGGGAATGATCTACCTCGGCGGCGGCGTGACGAATGCCCTTTTGTCAACGCTGCGCGAATCGCCCGCC
>JBGPFD010000174.1:0-7394 GCA_041483175.1 Thermoanaerobaculia bacterium
GAATCCGAGGCCGAGCAGCGACAGGCCGACGATGACCATGAGGCTGACCAGCAGGGCCGACCCGCGGCTGTCGCGCCGCATTTTGTGAGAGCGTTTGATTCGTTTCATCGAGTCACCTCAGTCGCACCCGTTCGGATTGTTGCTGGTCACTGATTGTCCAGCCAGGTTGCAGTGCTTGGTTACGCCCGGCTCACTGGCAATCCGGTAATCGATGCAGACCTTCTGTAGCGGACTCGGACTCGGCTGCATCTCCAGAGCCGGTAGCGGCGGGTTGCTGCCGGTGCAGTTGTTGCTGGCGCAGTCGTCCGATTTCAGATACTGCCAGCGCACCTGCAGGAGGAACGAACTTCCCGCAGGAACGTTCGGCACGTTCGACGGTGTCGCCACGTTGGTGACCGTCGGGGCGGGACTCGCCAGCGGCACCGGCGTGAGATTGTTGGTTGTCGTGAACGTGCCAACCGTCCAGGTCACCGCGGTCAATTTCAGGTCGGTGTGGGTTGTATCGCCCGCCGGGAGCGCCCAGGTGATCCTCAGGTTCTGCGAGGCGAGCTGCAGCGGATCGGTGCCGCTGGTCGGAACTGTAAACGTCATTGTGTAGGTGTCCAGAATGTTCGAGGCGTTGCTGTTCGGAATGGCGAGCGCTCCGGACGGCAGCGGATTCTGGTTCGAGAATGCGCACGGTGCACCCGGCTGGTCCTGGACGTACTTCACGACGATTTGCTGGCAGGGGGTCGGGTCGGTGATGGTGATCTTCACCATGTAGATCTGGTTGTCGATCTGGTTGCTCCAGGTCATGCTGTACGGCGATGTGGTACGGAGCCCGCCGAGGCCGCCAACAGGAGTTCCCTGCGGCCACATTGAGACGTCGAATTGAACGCTGGTGATCGGCGAGCCCGCCGTCACCGTGATCGAGTCACCACTGCCGAAGACCAATGGCGACGCCGGTGTGTTACCGCCGCTCGGCGTGACCGTCGGATTGAGCGCGCAACCCGGATAGGTTGCAGGGGGCGATTCCAGGCTGTACGGGTCGTTCGATTGGGGCGGTGTGGAGACGGCGTTCGCGCATCCGAGCGCGGCCACCGTGTACTGATACTCGTTGTTCTGGCCGTTGCCGTTCCGCATCGGTGGGAAGTCGACATATCCCGCGTTGGCACCCGACTGCTGGGTGAAGGTATTGGTCGAGCACGTTCCGGTCGAGCAGTTCACGACCAACGTGCCATTCGTGCCGAAGTTATTGTCGAGCCCGAAGGCATTGCCGCTCCCCTGGACCCGCAGATGTCGTGTGATGCGATAGGTATCGACCGCGATGGGGTTGTTCGCGGTGTCGGTGTTCACCTTCGGCCAGGTCAGCGTGATTCTGCAGTCCGGGGAGGAGAGGTCTTGCGGATCGGGACAGCCGGTCGCATTCGGCGTGGCCGTGTCGATCGTCAAAGTCGCCGGAGGATTCGGCGTGATCGCCGACGTTCCCTGGACGCCGCTGCCTGGAATGGCATTCGATCCGAGCGGCGGATAGAAGTCGCTGATCGAGTTGGCCGTGCCGCTCGGGTTGTTCCAGTTCGCCTGCCGCATGCAGCGGTCGGCGATGCGAACGCGGTAGTAGTACCGCTTGCAGTTCGCCGGCGGAAATGCGGAGGTGGTCGCCGAGTCGACCCAGGTCGTCAGCGAGCCCGGAGTCCCCGGCGCGGGCTGCGAGCCTGTGAAGAAGTCGAGCACTTTGACGCCGTTGTCGACGCCCGGCCCCGGAGGAGCATTCGGGTTGAAATCGTCTTCCTCGCCGCGCCAGATCTGATAGCTGAACACCTCCTGCGGCACGATCAGCGAGCCATTCGTCGATCCGCCCGTGCCGGTGCAGGAGAGGTTTGATGTCGCTGCGGTGTTGTTCGTCGGGCTGTTCCAGGTCAGCGTGATCCGGTTGGCCCCGCCGGTGGCGGTGAGATTCGAGACCGGCATCGGCCGCGTGGTGTTCTGCGGGGTCGCGGCGTAGAGCGCGCTCGGAATGCTCTGGCCGTTGTCGTTCTGCGCGATGACGCGGTAGTAGCGCTGCTGCGAGACGTCGCTGACGCCATCGTCCATGAAGACGGCCTGCGTCGCAGCTGGGTCCAGAACGGTGATGCCGTTGTTGAACGCGCCGTTCTGGCTGGTGTCCCACTGGATCTGATACTGCACCACCGGACCGCCGACTGAAGGCGGCTGCCAGTAGATGACCGGCGCGCCGCAATAGCCGACGCACATCCCGGTAATGGTCGGAGGTCCCGGTGGGTTGTAGGTCGGCTCAGGGAAGCCGGTCTTGCCGAGGTTGCGTGGCACGACCAGCGAGGAGAGCGCGTATTGACGATAGCCCTTGATTCCGGCGATCGTTTCGGTGGGGTTGGTGTAGCCCTGAAGGTCGGGGCTGGCGTTCATTCCGACGAGACTGACGCGAATGGATTGAATCAGGCCGCGCTGGATGCGGTCGGCGAAGTTCGCCGTCGTGCCGACGTTGTTGGGATCGTACTGGCCGGCGCCGCCGATCGCGCCGTCGGTGATGGCACCGCCGCCGGGGGGGGAGGCCGTCAGCAGCGTCGCCCCTTTGGTGTCGGTGAAGTATTGGAAATTGACGCTGCGGACGTTCTCCGCCACCGGAGTTCCGATCGACCCGTTGTGGACGTCGCTCACCGACACGCGGTAGAGCGTGTACGGCGGGTTGGCGTTGGTGGTATCGATATTGTTGATGGTCACCAGTTCTTCGGGGTGCGAGGGGTTGGCTCCGGCCGGCGCGGGAACGATTGTCGACGGAAACGCCGCGCGCGGTACGTAATCGTCGACGTAGAAAGAAATGGAGCCGGTGTTCGCGCTCGCGGTGCTCGAGCGCAGGACGTAGCCGACGATCTCGTCATTGCTGGTAGTCACATAGGGGAAGATGGACTGCCCGCCGACGTTGACCGGGGTGTACGTCGGCTCCATCCCATTTCCCTGCGAGGCCGCGGTGTTGTAGTTGAAGTTCGCCCGGAAGACGAGCGCCGTCGAGCCGGCGTATTCGATCTGTTCATCGGGCTGGGCCACCTGCCACGACTCCTGCGGCTGGCCGCCGCGGTTGTAGTCGAAGCCGGCCATGCGCAGGTCGCTGACCAGTTTGTCGAATCCGACGCGCGTGCTCTGCTGCATATCGGCGGCCTCGGCCGATGTCTTGAAGACGCGGTTGCTCTGGTCATAGATCGCCAGCGCGGCGATCATGATGATGGCGAAGATCGCCGTGGTGACCAGAATCTCGGCCAGCGTGAAACCACGCTGCCGGCGATCAGACAATTCGAAGCGGTGTTGCAACATGGCGATTTCTCCCCTGTGTTACGGGCGGTGAACTTTGGTGGTGTCGAAGAATGCGATGCGGCGGCGGTTCTGCGCCTCGTCCCACTGAATGTAGGCGCGCATTTTGACGAACTGCGCCGTCGTCCACGGTTTGGTGTTGTCGCTTGGAGCGCGCGGGGTGAAGATCAGCCCCGCCTGCGCGTTGGCGAGCTTGGTTGGATCGATCAAACCCTGCCACGCCGCGAGATACCCGCCCGAATCATTCGTGCACGTCCACACCGTCCCGTTCCACGTGCACCCGGTGGTGTCGCGCGTGGCACTGTTCGCATAAACGACTCCCTGGACGGTGACGTTCGTACGGCCCGTGTTGTCGTCGATGCTGAACGCCGTCAGCGCATCGTCCGCTGACAACGGCGAGAGGTCCTCAAGAATGCGCGTTCCGACCGAAACGGCGTAGGTCATCTGTTTTCCGCTGTAGACGTTCCGCCGCCCCATGTAGAAGAGCGTGACCACCGTCAGCAGAACGATGCTGGTGATGGCCATGGCGATCAACACCTCTACGAGGCTGTAGCCGGTTTGACTTCGTTCTTTCATCGCGTCGTCTCCGCTATTGCGCTAACACCCGGCCGCTCGGGCTGATGGTGACCGTGTACTGCGACTTCGGGATTCTCATGTCCGTCTTGACGGTAATCGTGGCGCTGCTCGCGTTCCCCGGGAGCAGGGAGGTGCCGTCGGGAAGAAAGATCACGTCGATCAGAGTGTCCCCCGCCGCCGGCGGGACGGCGAGGCAGTTCGTGCCTGACGAGCAGTTGAGGACGTCAGTAAACGTCTGGGGTGTTGGAGCGCTGTTCGCCGGAAAGTAGACGACGTCATCGAGAACTCTCGTCGCCCGGGGCGGGTTGGAGTTGGGTCCGGTCATCGGCGTCCATGTCGTCGAGTTGAACGGCCTGTCTCCGACCCACCAGTTGTAGGAGCGCTGCGTCGGGCCGGTCCCGAATGTCAGCAAGGTCTGCCTTCCTCGCGTGATGGCCAACTGCCTCACCGAACGGAGGTCGGTGGTGAAAGTGCGCATCGAGGCCTTCATCTTGTTCGACTGGTAAAACGTCATGAACGACGGTACGGTCACCAGGGCGAGGACGCCGATGATCGCGATGACCGTCAGCATCTCGGCCAGGGAGTACCCTTCTTGATGGCGTTGATTGGCGTTCATTGACACCTCCATTCTGCGAGCGAGGTGCCACTGCGCCGAAGCTCGCATAACCAATTGAACCAACTCACCTTTCACTTTTGCCGCCGATTTTGGCTGCTCGCATTTTGACACAGATTGTTACATAAAGTAACAGTCCCTGCTTCCCGGCGGGCGAGGACGCCCGCCGCTACACTCCATTGCCAAACTCCAGCGTCGCTACTGCCCCTTTTCCCGGTTGTCCCTGAAGCCGCAACGTGCCGCCGTGCAGCAGCACGATCTTCTTCGCCAGCGGCAGACCCATGCCGAATCCGTTCGGCTTGTTCGAATGGAAGGGGAGGAAGAGCCGGTTGGTCTCGGCGGGATCGAAGCCGATGCCGTCGTCGGCGATGGTCATACCGGCAGGCGTTTCGCGGAACGTGACCAGCACCGATCCGCCGCCGCCTTTCTGCCGAATCGCATCGACGGCATTGTGCAGCAGGTTTTCGATCGCCCGGCTCAGCAGCACGCGATCGCCTTCGATGGCCACGGGCGGACCGTCGACGTGAAACTCGACTTCCGGAGCAATCTCGTGAAGCTGCTGCGCCTGTTCGCAGACGAGATCGCGCAGGTTGACGCTCTCCGCGTTGAGAGCGACCGGCCGCGCGAAGGCCAGCAATCGCTCGATGGCCTGCAGCAGAAGGGCAGCCTCTTTCTCCGCGCTCTGCAGGCGTCCCTCGGCTACTCCATCGATTTGTCCGCGGCGCGCCAGCTTCATGTACCCGAGGATTGTGGAGAGCGAGCTGCGGAACTCGTGAGCGATTCCGGCGGAGATCTCGCCGAGCTGCGCCAGCGTCGTCATTTCCTGAAGGCGAGCCTCGAGGCTGCGGATCGGCGTCAGATCGGTGAAGAGCGCGAGGAGGCCGAGGAATGCCCCGCTTTCGTTGCGCAGCGGAACGGTCGTCAGGCCGATGGTCATCGGCTCGCCGGAGCGGCGAACATCGTCGATTTCGATGCGCGTCATCGCCGACTGCTCCTCGAACGCGCTCTGCAGCGCCTGGGAGAAGGCGCGCAGATCGACGGCATCGCGCAAGGCCCGGCCGGTGACCGGTTCGGAATGTTCGATGCCGAGGATGTCGCGTCCGGCGCTGTTGATGTCGACGATCTGCCCTTTCGCATCCGCGGCGATCAGGCCCGAGGTCAGGCTGCGCGTCAGCGCGGCGGTCACCCGTTCGAGATCGTCGGCGCGCGTCTTCTCCCGATCGTGGAGTCTCGTCAGTTCCTCTTCCTGGCTCTTCAGCGTGCTGATCGAGTTGCGAAAGGTCTCGATCAGGTATGCCGTCTCGTCCTGCCCGGCCGTCCGCTCGCCGAGCTCTTTCGCGTCGCCGAGCATTTCCTCGATCGGCCGTGTGATCCGCGGCAGGTACAGCAGAAGGAGCATCGCGCCGAGCGTCGTGGCCACGATGGAGATGCCTGAGGTGATCCAGAAGCGCCGCTGCGCATCGCGCCGGTCCGCGGAGGCGAATCGCAGCTTGAGTGTGCCCGTGCCGGTGAGTCGAAGCACCTCATCGAATGCGCCGCTCGGATTGCCGGAGACGATTCGCTGGCCGTTGCGCAGGTCGAACTCGATGGACGCCACACCGAAACGTCCGCGCAGAAAAACGAGTTGCGTCACCAGAGCTCCCGGATCAGGGTTGGTGTGATTGATCGCCTCCGCCGCGATGTCGGCCACGAGCGCGCGCGATCGATCGATGGTCTCTTCGGTCCGCGTCAGATCGTTGCGCAGCAGCAGGAGGAGCACAAAAATGAGAATGCCGAGAAATCCGACCAGGCCGATGAGAAAGAGGTTCACGTCCCGCCGGAACCCGATCCGGGTCAGCGGAGCATGAGCGTCAAGTACCATGTCCAGAGTGTAGGGCCAAAGAAGAGGATGGCCAACGCCGCGAAGCCGAGAAACACACCGAACGGCAGCGGGAGCTGCATCCCTCGGCCACTGCGCAACGCCAGCGGCACGCCGATGAGCGCGCCGCAGACCGAGGCCAGCAGGAGCACCGCGGGAATCGCGCGCCATCCCAGTACCGCGCCGAGCATTGCCAGCATCTTCACGTCGCCCTGTCCCATTCCTTCCACCCGCCGGATCAGCCAGTAGGCGCCGATCAACGCGATCAGCACGCCGGCCCCGATCGCCGCGCCGATGAGCGCGTCGGTGAGCGACTGGCTGAGCACCAGCATCGGGTACGACAGGCCGAGCCCCAGCGCGCCGATGGCGATTCCGATGACCATTCCCGGCAGATCGATCACATCGGGGAGGATCTGAATCTCCGCGTCGACGTAAATCAGAGCGATGGTCATCGAGACGATCGCGGCGACGAGGGCGAATCCGATGGTCGGGCCGGTTTGAAAATAGATGGCCAGGTAGAACAGCGCATTCGCCAGCTCAACCAGCGGGTAGCGGGGCGAGATCGTTCCGCGGCACGCGCGGCAGCGGCCGCGCAACACGGCGTAGCTGAGAATCGGAACGTTGTCGTACCACCGGATCGGCGCGTTGCAGTGGGGGCAGTGGCTCGGCGGAAAAACGATCGACTCCTCGCGCGGATAGCGATGGATGATCACATTGAGAAAACTCCCTACGATCGCGCCGAGGGCGAAGGCAAAGAAGGGGAGGGCGGGCGGCATCCTTGGCGATTGTACGGTGAACGCAGAACGCAGAATGCAGAATTGAGAAAGCTGCGCAGATTTCTTCATTCTTCATTCTGCGTTCTGCGTTCTGGGCGCAATAGTTCGAAAACTCCGCCGTGTTATCTTGCGCGCGCATCAGTTGGAGGCGAATGGGGTCTGGTGGCCTCCGCGGTCTTCAAAACCGTTGTTTCGGCGCGGAAGCGTCGAAAGGTTGGTTCGATTCCGACACGCCTCCGCCAAAGGCGTTAGGTGTCAGGCCTTAGGC
>JBGPFD010000175.1:0-7255 GCA_041483175.1 Thermoanaerobaculia bacterium
CGTCGGCCGCGTGGCGCAGGAGGATATCTACGATCCGCTCACCGGCGATCAGCTGGTGTCGCAGAACGACGAGATCACCGACGATCTGGCGAATTCGATCCAGGAAGCGGGCATCGAGCAGGTCAAGATCCGCTCGGTGCTGACGTGCGAAACGCGCCGCGGTGTTTGCCGGCGCTGCTACGGACGCAATCTGGCCAGCGGAAAACTGGTGGAGATCGGCGAGGCGGTCGGCGTCATCGCCGCGGAGTCGATCGGTGAGCCGGGCACGCAGCTCACCATGCGCACGTTCCACGTCGGCGGTACGGCGTCGCGCGTTTCCGAGCAGTCGAAGCACGAGGCCACGAACCCCGGCAAGGTGACGTTCATCAACGTTTCCACGGTCACCAACAAGAACGGCGACCTCGTGGTGGTCAACCGCAACGGCAAGCTGATCATCGTCGAGGACACGCCGCAAAGGCGCTCGAAGAAGACCGATGAAATGATGGCGCCGCGTGAGAAGGAGCGTTACGCGCTGGTATACGGCTCGACGCTCAAGGTGCACGACGGCCAGCACGCCGAGGCCGGACAGCCGCTCGTCGAATGGGATCCGTTCACCTCGGCCATTCTCACCGAGGTCGGCGGCAAGATCGTCTTCAAGGACATCGTCGAAGGGGAGAACGTTCGCGAAGAGACCGACCGCGTCACCGGGCTCACCCAGATGGTCATCGTCGAATCGGCGACCGCGGAAAAGCGCACGCCGACCATCACCGTGAAGACCAAGAAGGCGGGCGAGGAGCGCAAGTACCTGCTTCCGACCGGCGCGCACCTGATGGTGCAGAACGGCGTGGAAGTCTATCCGGGCGACATCATCGCCAAGATTCCGCGCGCCACGACCAAGACCAAGGACATCACCGGCGGTCTGCCGCGCGTGGTCGAGCTGTTCGAAGCGCGGCATCCGCGCGACAAGTCGATCATCTCTGAGGTCGATGGCACGGTGCATCACGGCCCGGTGGTCAAGAATATGCGCCGGGTCATCGTGGAGACCGACGAAGGAACGCGCCACGAGTACTCGGTGCCGCGTTCGGTGCACGTCAACGTGCAGGAAGGGGAGCGGCTGCGGGCGGGCGATCCGCTCATCGACGGGCCGATCGATCCGCACGATGTGCTGTCCGTGCTCGGCATCAAGGAACTGCAGCGCTACCTGGTGGACAAGATCCAGGAGGTTTACCGCTCGCAGAGCGTGGCCATTAACGACAAGCACATCGAAACGATCTGCCGGCAGATGCTGCGCTCCGTGCGCGTGACGCGCGTCGGCGATACGGACTTTCTCGTGGACGAGCAGGTCGATCGCTTCCGCTTCATGGAAGAGAACGAGAAGGTCGTGAACCGCGGCGGCGAGCCGGCGGACGGAACCCCGCTGCTTTTGGGCATCACCAAGGCCTCGCTCTCGACGGAGTCCTTCATCTCCGCGGCGTCGTTCCAGGAGACCACGCGCGTGCTGACAGAAGCCGCGATCGCCGGCCGCGTCGATTACCTGCGCGGTCTCAAGGAAAACGTGATCGTCGGCCGCCTGATCCCGGCCGGGACCGGCATGCCGCAATATCGCGAGATCTACATGGAGAAGGAAGAGCCCGCCCCGCCGCCCACCCTCGAGGACCTGCTGCGCCCCGAGGACGAGGAGGCACTCTCGCTGGCGGATTTTGAGGAAGAGCAGTGAGTGTGGCGGCGGGCGCCCTCGCCCGCCGCGTTGTCGGTTGTCAGTTGTCAATTCGGGCGGCCTCGCGGCCGCCCGATGCGTTCTTGCGCAGGGGCGCGGCTCAGGATTTGGGCCGCCTGATCCCCGCCAGGACCGGCATGCCGCAGGACTTCGAGGAAGAGCAGTGAAGTGTGGCGGCGGGCGCCCCCGCCCGCTGCGTTGTCGGGTGTCAGTTCTCGGGCGGCCTCACGGCCGCCCGAGTTGTCTTGTGCCGGCGAAGGAACACGACGTCACCGAACAATGCAGACACGCACAGGTGTGACTTTGATTACGTCCGTTCAGTGACCGCAATTGTGTTCGCTCGGTGACCGGAACAGTATCGACCGCGCGCCTCTCAAGTTCTGATGTGTGCAGAACTTGAGGAGGTGTCCATGAATTCAGCGAAGCATCTTCTGGTCGCCGCGATCCTGCTGCTCGGATTCGCGGCCATGGCAGTTGCCGCGACCACGCCGGTCACAGTCACGGTCACAGTGACGGGGGACTCCACGCCCGGCGCCACGGTTACCGCCAAAGCGAACGTGACCATCAACGATGGATCGACCCTCCAGAGCATCAAGTGGACGCAGACCGGCGGTGTCGCGGCCACGCTCTCCAATGTCGCCACGGACACTGTCACCGTCGTCCTCCCCGATCGCAAGGTCTTCAAGAAAGAACTCCTGAACGCGATCGAGGAGCAGCCCATCCCCGATGCGAAGCTCCCGCCGAATATTCCGTCGGCCGCCGCCTACGAGGCCGGGCTGCAGAATCGTTTCGGCGTCATCGGCATCGTGCCGCACGCGCTCGCGGAAGCGGGGGCGGTGAATCTCGACGTCGCGGTCACGACGACCTCCGGCACGGTTCACACCACGGCAGCGATCGCGGGCAAGCTGCCATGGACCACGACGACCAGCGTGCGCAATGTCCCGATTCTTCTCCCCGTCCTGCTGCACGGAAAGAACCAGGCGACATACAACTGGGTCCTGACACCGCCGCCCGGTTCCACCACGGTGCTCAGCGATGCCACGACGCAGAATCCCGAGTTCATGCCCGATATCGCCGGCGAGTACAACCTCGCGGTGACTGATATCGCGGCAAACAAGACCGTCAACCTCACGATTTTCGCCGGCACCTGGAAGGGCATGATCACCGGCCAGGATGCGAACGGGCGCCCGGTGCCCGATGCGCAGTGCATGGGGTGCCACGTGCAGAACACGCCGCACTTCGACCTGTTCACTCCGTGGAAAAAGAGTGGGCACGCGGAAATCTTCACGCAGAACGTGAACACGCCGAACGGTCATTACGGCCCGTCATGCCTCGGCTGCCATTCGGTCGGTTACAACGACACGGCGGTGAAAAACGGCGGCATTGACGAAGCCCCGAATTTCTCCGCGTTCCTGACTTCCGGTCTTCTTACACACGGCGATGCGGGCAACTGGACCAAGATCCTCGCGCAGTTCCCGGAGACCGCGCGGCTCGCCAACATCCAGTGCGAGAACTGCCACGGACCGCAGGACAGCGCCGCGCACATGAAGAAGGACGGCTCGCGGATGAGCCTCTCCTCGAACGTCTGCGGCAGTTGCCACGGCGAGCCGGCGCGTCATGGCCGGTTCCAGCAGTGGCAGTTATCGAAGCACGCGAATTATGAAACCGCGATGTCCGAGGGAACCAATCCATCGTGTGCGAAGTGCCACAGCGCGCAGGGCTTTGTGGCCTGGGCCGATAAGGGCTTCAGCTCGGCCGCCATCAACGTGACATGGACGACCGATGAAGTCCATCCACAGACCTGCCAGACCTGTCACGAGCCGCACTCGATCGGCACGACCTCCGGCAATTCCGACACGAACGCGCAGGTGCGCCTCAACGGCAGCACGCCGATGCTGGACGCCGGTTTCACGGCGACGAATGTTGGCACCGCGGCGACGTGCATGGCCTGCCACAACGGCCGTCGCGGTCTGCGCGATGATGCGCACTTCGACGTGACCGATATGTCGCGCGCGCCGCACGTTGGGCCGCAGGCCGACGTGGTGATGGGGCAGAACCTCTACTTCGCCAAGGTTGGCAACCGCGGGTTCCACGCCATGGTCCAGGACTCGTGCGTGACCTGCCACATGGAGAAGACTCCGCCGCCGGCCGACCTCTCGCTTCCCGGCGTGGGGACCAACCACACCTTCTACGCGAGCAATACAATCTGCTCGAAGTGCCACACCGAGATCACTGCGGATTCGGTGCAGGGTCCCGTCGAGGCCAAGTTGGAATCGCTAAAGGGTGCCATCGAGACCGCGATCAAGACGGTCATGCAGACCCAACTCCGGCTCGGGAACTCGATCGATGTCGGCGGCCAGAAGACGCTCAAGAGTGCGTCGGAGCTCGCCGGTGTCGAGTTCGCGGAGAGCCACGGGCGGCAGGGAATCACCGTCGATCTTAGCAACGGAACGAAGATCGAGGCGATCGCCCTCAATGCGGTGAAGGTCGTCCGTCCGGCGGGCGCAGCAGTCGAGCTCTATGCCGTCGCCGATCCGGCCATTGCCAAGGCCGGCTGGAACTATCAGATGGTCGAGAGCGACAAGAGCAAGGGCGTCCACAATCCAGCGTTCGTGAACTCAGCGCTGGACATCTCGCTCTTCGCAGTGAATTCAGTCAACACCAGTGCGACCAACCCCGCCATCGGTAACGCAGCCCTTGGCGGTGGAGTCGGGAACGGCGCGGGCGCGGTCTCGTGCACGACGCCGTATGTCTACTGGGCCGAGATTGCCGGACACGCGCCCGGCAGCGAAGGGAGTCAGTGGCGGACGGATCTAGTCGCGCGCAATCTGTCGGTGTCGAATGCGTCGCTGAAGTTCTATCTGCACCAAGCCGCTGCGGCGAACCTCCAGGGCACCGGATCGGTGCTCGGCGGAGGGCAGAACGCGTTCGAGGACCTCGTGGCAACGATGGGCGGCACGAACAACATCGGCTCGCTCGAGATCTGCTCCGATCAGCCTCTGCTGGTCATGGGCCGCATCTTTAACCAGGCGACCGACGGCACGTTCGGTCAGAACCTCGATGGCCGCGTCGCCGACCTCGGCTACAGCAGCGGTCAGACCATCAGCCTGATCGGCCTGCGGCAGAAGGTCGGTGCGTTCCGTTCGAACATCAGCATCACCAACGGCGGGACGACCGAGGCGCAGGTGGCGGTCAATCTGTTTGACGCCAGCGGCAAGTCGCTGACCAACTACAACCTGACGATCCCCGCCGGCCAGGTGTTGCAGGACGGCGAGCCGTTCAAGAACCGGGCAAACGCGCCCGATCTCGGCTGGGGATTCGCGACGGTCACGGTGCTGAAGGGGACGAACATCCTCACCTCCGGATCGATGATCGACTCGAAGACCAACGACCCGACGACCATTCCGGCGAAGCAGTAACTCCGGTAGCGGCGGCGCTCACGTGAGCGCCGCCGCTATGCTCCGGTGGAATGCTGCTGAACTCGGCTGTAACAGGGGAAGCGGCCAGGAATGTGCAAGGTGACATTGCGGCGCAGAGGGCGTATGGTGACGAGGCGTGCGGAGGACGTTCTCCGCGCTTTCAGTCCTTCTGAGCTAAGTCAGATCCTCTGAATCGATCGTCTTAGCAACTTTCCTTCGAAACAGCGTCGCATCGGCGGGAGCTCCCGGGCGTTCGAAGTGCGTCGCTGCCCTGACTCCGCTCACGCTCACGAAGGAGGAGCTACCAATGTCCCACGCGCCCTCGCTCTTGCTCTCGATCATCATCGTTGCCGTCGCCGCAATGCTGCTGTGGAGCCTGACGAAACGATTGGCGGCCGATCGCATTCGGCGGCTCAACGACCAACGCCGCGATTCCTGCCGTCTCGTCAGCCGCGGTGAGTTCATCGATGGAAGCCGCCACATTCCTGTCGCTCTGGCTCTCAGCGAGCGGGCGTTGTATTACGAGAACTCCACCATGCAGGCCTCGCTCGATCTGGATTGGATCCAGGAAGTCGAGTATGAGGACGAACTCTCCACCGGACAGCCGGTCGCGCACGGCAAAGTATTGCGGCTCCGCTGCTTCAGTCAGGGGTTCGAGTTCGTTCTTCCCGAGGACGTCCTGCAGCGATGGCAGGCGGTCATGCCGTCGCATCAAATGCAGCCGCAGGGGGCGGGGGTATGAGCGAACCCTCAGTGACGAAGTCCGGATACGTCCGTCAGATTCTCGGCTCCTTCGGAAACCATCGCCGTGAAGCCGTAATGGCCCTCGTGTTCGTGATCACCCTCACCGTCATCTACCTCTGGATCGGCGGCGGGCCGGCTCTGGTCGGATCGCTGCTGCCTCTCGTCATGGCGATGATCATGCTCCAGTTTATGGTCGCCTCCTGGCGGGTGTACCGGAACCAGCAGAATTCCATCACCGCAAAACTGTCGGTTGTGGATCTGGACGCGTTCGACCGCGCGAAGTCGGAACAAGGTCTCCGCACGCACTATGACCATCGCGAGCAGCGCCTGGAGCAGCGATACGAAGCGAACCTGAAAAGACTCGACAAAAGCATCGAAGCGCTGACAGCGCGGTTGGGAGGCGACCGATGATCTCAAAGGGCTGGCAGTCAGCGGTCGATTCCCAGGAACGCGCGCTCTCCAATTGCTTCGCCTGCGGGCGATCCGTCGAACAAGTACGAACCATGCCGCGACACAATCCCGAACCTGGCGAGGAGGCGGATCGCTGCATGTCCCGGCCGCGGAAGTACAGCCATTTGCGATGTATGTATGCGGCCGGCCACGACTGCGCTCATACGGCCAAGGTTGTCGGCACGGGACGGACCTTCTGGTCTGATGGTGATTCCTCCTGATCGATTGGAGAAATTCATGAATAAGATTTGCGTGGTTCTTTCCATCGCCTCGCTGGCACTCACTGGCTGCGCGGCGGTGATGACCAGCTCCGCGCCGGCGGGCGACATGAACGCGGCAGGTGCCATTCAACCGTGCTACCCGGATCGCCGCGATGCGCAGGCCTGCGGCAACTCCATCTTCAATGCCACGGTCATCGCGCAGATTCACAAGGGACAGTGGCGAAGCGACGTTCGCGGGATCATGCGGCATGATGCCGAGCGGCGCGAGATGCAGGGCCTTACGGAGTCGTGGGGCTACATGACCAGCTACGACAGCAAGATGATTACCTGGATCACCTTCACCGATCACCAGGTCAGCTCGCTGTCGCATGAAGAAGTGGTGCGCGATTGAGACCGCATCCGATGAAGTGGAGCCGTGAAGCGGCGGTGGCCGAGAAGATCGTCAGCGTTCTCGGGTTCACGGCACCACGGGCGTACTCCGAATGGGGGGACGCGATCCGCTACACGGTTCGTGGGACCGCCTTGAAGCTGCGCTCGATCGTCCTGAGTCGTGAGTCGCTGCGTCGCCTGCTGCGAGACCCGAACCGCGCGGTGAAGGTCGAGTACTTGAGACGCGATCTTCTCCGGTGCGCCGTGGAAGCCGCGGAGTACCGCTATCCGCGCCCTCGCGTGCGGCCGTCCCGCTCCGCCGCCTGAAGGTGACCGTGATCGTGGGTCGCCTGATC
>JBGPFD010000176.1:0-7210 GCA_041483175.1 Thermoanaerobaculia bacterium
AACCCTCTGGGCTGGTGCCGGTTGCGGCCGATCTGCGGCGTCGCTCGTCGTCAACGATGTCACCACATCGCCACCTACACGCTCCTTGCATCTCGGCCGCAAGCGGCACCAGCGAAATGCTGCGTATCTCTGACTCACCACACTAGACTGCAACTCCCGAACCGTTCCTGCGTATGGTCTCGCTGAGGAGATCACCATGCGCAGATCGTTGCTATATTTCGCGGTCTTTGCCCTCATCGGTTCGGTGGTGGAGGTGGCGACGCTGCAGGGAACGTTTGACCGCACGTTCGACGTCAAGCCGGGAGCTTCGTTCGCACTCGACAACACAAACGGGCACATCGTCGTGCGGTCGTGGGACGAGCCTCGCGTCCGTGTACAGGCGTTAAAGCGCGTTGGAAGCCGTGATGCGGGAGAGGCAAAGAAGGCGTTCGATGCGCTGGCCATCGTCCCCACTGCGAGCGCCGGTTCATTGCGCATCGAGACGAAATTTCCGCGACGCAACGAATCGCTGTTCGACTGGATCGCCGGCACCAGCGTGACCATGAACGTCGATTACGACCTGACCGTGCCGCGTTCGATGAACGTGCAGATCGACAACACCAACGGAGCGATCGACATCAGCGACGTGCACGGCTCGATCCGCGTGTCGAACACCAACGGTCACATCGAATGCGTGCGCTGCGCGGGGGACATCGAAGCAGAAACGACCAACGGTCGCATTCGCGCAGAGCTGGCGGAAGTGAATCGCGGCAAACCGATTCGACTGGAAAGCACCAACGGCGGCCTGACCGTCACTCTTCCGAAGTCGATGGGCGCGCGCATCGACGCGTCGACGACCAACGGATCGGTCCGGACGGATCTGCCGGTGAGCACCACCGAGCTGCGCCACAACGCGCTGCGCGGAACCATCAACGGCGGCGGTGCCGAACTGCGCCTGCGCACGACGAACGGCAGCATCTCCATCGAAGCGCATTGAGCATTTTCCAACGTACGAGCGCTGTGCCGGCTTCGATGGCCTTCAAGGGCGAGGCGTCGTTTACTCCATAGTCCGCTGTTCTCTGCGGTGGCGGGTGCTCGGACGTTTGTGCCCGTGGCCGCATTTCGGGCGGATCGCTTCAATTCTTCCGGCTCTCACGCGGTAGCGGAACGGAATCACCGAAAGATCGAGTGGGGGAGTGATCCGCGGCATCACCCGCCGCAGGGCCCGGACGATGATGGCGAATGGATCGAGCACGCGCGGTTCGAAGGCCATGGCTCCGGCGAGCAGTGCGGCGCGGGCGTGGGACTTCGGATCGGACGGCATTGGCACTCGGAACAACGGGCCGGGACGACTATTCCGGCGAGATAAGCGCCTTTGAAATTGATGTCGATCGCCTGGCATCCGACAACCGGCAATTAGTGTCCTGTAACGTCGGAATTGATAGCACCTGGCTTGGTCTCGCCGCGGTGGGCTTCGTTTGGCCTCCACAGCCAAGTCACCACTATGCCTGCGTCGGCGCGCCTCGCCCACGTCGCCGATCCCGGTGCCATCTGCTATCAATTCCGACGTTACAGGACACTAGTCCGGCGCAGGTATTTCGGCCACCGCTTCCCCGCGCATGGTATGCCAGGCGATCGCCGCGAGCACGATCGCGCCGCCCGCGACGGCGAACACCGACGGCCGTTCGCCGAGAAAAAGGAGAACCCAGATGGGGTTGAAGACCGGCTCCAGCATTCCGGTGATCGATGCCTGGGTGGCGGTCACGATTGCCAGGCCGCGGGTGAAGAGAACATACGCGAGGGCGATCTGGATTACGCCGAGGAATGCAAGGATGGCGAACGAAACGAGCGTGATGCCGAGGTCGCGCGCGATGAAAGGGAGCACCGACGCCGCGGTGAGGACGTTGCCCCAGGTGACCGTTGCCTGCGCCGCGCGCTGCTCGCGACGCAACGAGAGGATCAGCGCGGCGAAGAAAAAGCTCGACAGCAGCGCCAGCGCGTTGCCGGCCATGCCCCGCGTTTCGAAGCGGCCGACGAAGAAGAGCGCCATGCCGCCCAGGGCCACAGCGATGGCCGCGGCATCACGAGTGCGCATCGGCTCGTGGACCACCAGCGGCGAGAGGAGCATGACCCAGATTGCGCCGGCGTACTGCAGGAAGATGGCGTTGGCCGCGGTGGTCCATTTCGTGGCCACGACAAAGGTCGTCAGGCACGCCGCGTAGCTGATGATCGAGCCGACGAAGACGGGGCTGGAGGACCATCGACGCGTGGTCCAGGCGCCTCGGGGAAGAAAGAGCATCAAGGTGATCGCGGCGAAGAGTGAGCGATAGAACGTCACTTTCAGCGGCGGCTCGGCGACCGCTTTGATGCCGATGCCGCCGGTCGACCAGAGGAGCGCCGCGGCGGCGACCAGCAGCACCCCGTAGCGGCGCGCGTTCATCGGCGCCGCATTGTAGCGACTAATTCGGCCAGGAAGAGTCCCGGTCCCTTCGCGCGCATGCTTCGCTTTCGGGCGGCGGACAGGGGAGCGGATCTTCAGGCAGAAATCCGTTGGTCGCGCATGGCCAGGATGAAGCTCGTGCTCTGCGGGCATCACAGGCCTGGGAGGAAAAGGTACAAGTTTCGGGCACGGAACTATTTCACGAGTTTGGCGATCGCCCGGAACTCGTCCGTCCCAGACTCGACGAGTAAGTCGAAGAGAACCATCTCTGTCGAGCTCAGCTTTGCTCCGTCGGCGATCATCCGGCGCACGGCGATGTCCTTGTTCTCCGCCGTGCGGGACGAGGCCGCATCGGCCACGATGGTGATTTCGTAACCGCCGTCGAGGAGATCGCGAACAGTCTGAAACATGCAGACATGCGTCTCCACGCCGGCGACGATGATCTGCTTCCGCCCGAGCCGCTGCAGCGCGTCGTGAAATGCATCGTTGCGAACGCAGGAGAAGCACAACTTTTCGATCGGCGTGTAGCCGGAAGTCTCCTCGAATGCGCGCCGCACCTGCGGCACGGTCTTACCGAGTCCTTTTACGTTTTGCTCGGTTAGCAGCGCCGGGACGCCGAGGATGTGGCAGCCGCGCACGAGCCGGTCGATGTTGGCCGTCACCGCGTGATGTTCGTGAATCACCGGCATCAGCTTCTCCTGGACGTCGATGATCAACAACGCGGCGCGCGTGCGGTCGAGCCGAGTCATATGCCGACTGTATCAGACCGCGCTAAGATGACTCAGGGTTCACTTTTGCGCGCCTCAGGTTTTGCGCTGCTCGCCGCGGTCATGCTGTTCGTCGCCGTCGGCATTTCGTCGATCATCGGTATCAACCGGCAGTCGGCTGACGCCGAATCGGTCGAGCATTCGCATGACGTGCTGGAAGGGCTCGAGACGACCCTTCGGCTGGCCATCGATGCACGGCGCGACACGATCGCCTACGTTGCCACCGGGGATTCGCACCGGCTGGAGGTTTTCGATCGGGCCCGGCGCGAGGGAGAAGTGGCCGCCTCCCGTGTTGTCGATCTGACCCGGGACAATCCGGGGCAACAGGCGCGCATCCGAAACGTCATGACGTTGTTAGGACAGGAATCGGCGGAGCAGATGCGGGTGCTCTCCATCCGGAACACCAATCCGGCCGCTGCGTTCGCCGAACTGCGAAATCCAGCCTGGGTCGGCCGCTTCGATCGTTTGCAATCGGCGATCGATCAGATGAAGGTGGAGGAACAGCGTCTTCTCGACATGGGCAACGCGCGCGAAGATGCGAGCGTGGCGCAGGCGAAGGCGATCGTGATTGCCGGAGATGTGCTGGCCTTTGCTCTGGCCATCGGCGCGTTCGCCGTCTCCGTCCGTCAGGCGCGCCAGCGGCAAGGTTCCGAGCTGCGGCTGGCCGCCGCGAATCGCGAGCTGACGGACCGCGTCTCCGACCTGCAGCAGAGATCGAAGGAACTGGCGCTTCTGACGCGTCTGGGCGAGCTTCTGCAGAGCTGCGAGAGTTCCGGTGAATCGGCGACCGTGATCCAGCAAGTGCTGCCCAAGCTCTTTCACGGTTCCAGGGGGGCGGTGTTCACCATCGTCCCATCGCGAAATCTCGTCGTTCCGCTGACTGCCTGGCCGGACGATGCGGCGGACCGTGTTTCCTTTGCCCCGTCGGAATGCTGGGCCCTTCGGCGCGGAGCGATGCACGAGGTCGCGCCCGGTGGCGTCAACGTCCCCTGTAAACACGCTGCCGCGGAAGGCGCTCTGCGCGTCCTATGCGTTCCCATGGTGGCGCATGGAGAAGCGATCGGATTGCTGCACGTGTCATGGGTGGCGGAGGGATCGGGGTCGAATGAGCTGGCCATCGCGGTGTCGGAGCAGCTCGGCCTGGCGCAGGCGAACCTCACGCTGCAGGAGACGCTGCGCCGGCAGGCGATGCGCGATTCGCTGACCGGCGTGTTCAATCGCCGGTACATGGAAGAGACGCTGGCGCGCGAGCTTCATCGCGCGGCGCGGCAGCATTCGATCCTTTCGGTGTTGCTCCTCGATCTCGATCGCTTCAAGGAGTTCAACGACACCTTCGGCCATTTCGCTGGCGACGATCTCTTGCGCACCGCGGCGGCGATCATGCAGCGGGCCGTGCGGGCCGACGACGTCGTCTGCCGGTATGGAGGCGACGAGTTCGTGATCATCATGCCGGAGGCCGATCCGGCAATCGTCGATGAGCGTGCCCGCTCGCTCCTCGATCATTTGCAGCAACTTCCGCGGGGAGATGCGGCGGCGACTCACGGCGTGACGGTCTCCATCGGCATCGCCGTCTATCCCGCTGATGGCAGTGATCCGAACGATCTGCTTCTCGCAGCCGACCGGGCACTGTATCAGGCGAAGCGCGCCGGGCGAGCACGCATAGCGCGCGCAGCGGAATCGGCGGTTACGTAATCGCGTGCAGCGGTTTCTGCCCGTTGAGAAATCGAAGAATGTCGGTGGCGGCGATCCTGGCCATGGCGCTGCGCGTTTCGAAGGTTGCCGAGCCAAGGTGCGGCGCCAGGACGACGTTGCGCATCGACCGCAGGCGCGGGCTGACCGCAGGCTCGAATTCGTAGACGTCGAGGCCGGCACCGCCGAGGTGTCCGCTCTCGAGCGCGTCGCAGAGCGCGGCCTCCTCCACGATCGGCCCGCGCGCGGTGTTGATCAGGAACGCGCCACGCTTCATCTTCTCCAGCGCCGCGCGATCGATCAGATGATGCGTATCGCGATTGAGCGGGGCGTGGATGGAGATGATGTCGCTGCCGGCCAGCAGCACGTCCAGCGGCTCGCCGCGCCGGACCCCGTCCACCTCCATGCCGAACGCTTTGGCGCGAGCTGCGACCGCCGTCCCGATCCGGCCGATGCCGATGATTCCGAGCCGCTTTCCCTGCAGCGATGCTCCCAGCATGTGCAGCGGCTCCCAGATGCAGTGCCCCGTCGAGCGGACCTCGCTGTCTCCTTCGATCAGCCGGCGGGTGACTGCGAGAATCAGCGCCATCGTCAGATCAGCGGTGGCCTCCGTGAGCACGCCCGGGGTGTTTGTGATCGTGATTCCCAGCTCGCGCGCAGCGTCGAGGTCGACGTTGTTGTAGCCGACCGCGTAGTTGGCGATCACCCGCAGGTTCGGATTCGACGTCAGCACGCGGCGCGTCAGCGGATCGCTGAGGAGAGTCATCGCCGCATCCGCTTCCGAAAGGATGGTGATGACGTCATCTTCGCTGCGCTGGTGCTCGGTCGGATGTTCGACGATGTCGAACTCGCCGGCGAGAATCTCCCGCGCGATCGGCGGATAGGCGGCGGTGAGGACGACCGTGTACTTCATATTCGCTGTCGCCCCGAGCGTGAGCGAGGGGTCTGGTCGGAGGTTAGGATGGCCACCACCAGGCCCCTCGCTCACGCTCGGGGTGACACCTTTGCGAGTTCCCTTATTTTCTTCTGGCCATCAACCATCCGATCACGAAGACCACGCCGCCAATGAGCAGCAGTCGCACCTCCAGCGCCACGTTGTTGCCGAACAGCCCGATCGACAGCCCGATCGGCAGGGTGATCATTCCAATGAGCTGCAGGAAACGGCCGATGAGGGCGGTCATACGGTCAGAGATTGCCCGAGGTCCTTCTCCCCGGCTACGAGGAGAAGGTGTTGCGAAGCGGCGGATGAGGGGTGGCCCCTCACCCGGCCTCCGGCCACCCTCTCCCCGCTTCGCGGGGCGAGGGACTCGCGGTGGCTGTGCTCGGTCATGGTCCCTCGTCGATGGTAATCGTTTCCACCCGATCGCCGCGTTCGGTCTGGTCGACGACCGCGTTCAACCCGTCGGTCACGCGGCCGAAGATGGTGTAGCCCCCGTCGAGATGCGGCTGCGGCGAGTGCGTGATGAAGAACTGCGATCCGCCGGTGTCGGGACCGGAAAGCGCCATGCCCACCGCGGCGCGCGTGTACTTCTGCAGGTTGATCTCGTCGCGGATGGCGTAACCCGGTCCTCCTTCCATGTCGTTGCGCGGGTCGCCCCCCTGAATGACGAAATTGGGCACCACGCGCATGAAGCTGGTGTTGTCGAAGAAGTGCTTTCGCGCGAGCTGCGCGAAGTTCCACGCCGTCATCGGCGCGTCCTGCGTCAGGAGGGCGATCACAATCCTGCCGCGCGACATGTGGATGGTCGCCGTGTGCGGTTGCCGCGCCCACTGGACGATTTCGGCGTAGTCGCTGCGATGGATCGGCAGCGGCGTGTATTGCGGGCGTGCCTTTCCGAGCTTCTGCTCGATCAGGTCTGCGGCGACGCGGCGCACAACAGGGTCATCGTCCTGCAGAAACGTGCGGAGCAGCCGCTCGCGGTCAGGGAACTCGATCTGCGCCAGGCCGTGGATGGCTGCAAGGCGGGCGTCGTTTTGCGAGTCTTTGCGCGACCGTTCCTCCGCGGCGATCAGCGTGTCGAGCTTCTTCGGCTCGGACGACTTGGCGTAGCGATCGATGGCATAACCGCGGACGATGACATCGGGATCGTCGAGCGCAGCGCGGATCAGCGGCAGGTTCGCTTCGATCCCATCGTCGGGGATTGTGCTCAGGGCGTTTTCGCGAACCAGCGGATCGGCGTCGTGCGCGTACGTGGAGCGGAGGTGATTGGAGACCACTGATGCCGCTTCGAGCACGCGCACCTTTGCCCATCCGCTCAGCTCGGGCGGCAAGAGGCGCGCGTCATTGAATTGTTTGGCGATGGCTCCCGCGGCGAACTCACGTTCCCATCGCGAA
>JBGPFD010000177.1:0-7185 GCA_041483175.1 Thermoanaerobaculia bacterium
CGAACGTCGGCGCTCGATTCCTTCACCGCGTGCAGGTTCTCGTGTTCCGACGCCAGTTCGGCGATCTGCTCGGGGAGGAAATCAGTGCCGTAGGCGATCGGATTGTTGTACAGCATGCACGAGAGTTTCGTCGCCCGCAGCACGGCGGCGACGTGCGCCTTCATCTCGCGCCAGTCGGTCGAATAGACGTATGGCGGCAGCACCATCAGGCCGCTGCAGCCGGCTTCCTCGGCCTTCTTCGCCAGCCGCACGGCAGCGCCGGTGCTCAGCGCGGAGATCGCCGCGGTGACCGGCACGCGCACCGCACGCACGCACGTCTTCAGAACGTCGATCTTCTCCTCGAACTCGAGCGTCGCCCCTTCGCCAAGCGAGCCGAGAGCGACGATGCCGCTGCAGCCGGCGTCGATCATCCACGCGGCGTGCTTCGCCAGGAACGCGTGATCGACGTTGAGATCCTCGCGAAGGGGAGTGGTAATCGCGGGGATAACTCCGGACCAGTTCATCGGAACCGAATTCTATGAGAATTTCGAATTTCGAATTTCGAATGAAGAATTAAGAATTGTGCAGGCCGGCGGGTGCGTTTCTTCATTCTTAATTCTTCATTCGAAATTCGAAATTCGAAATTCTCCTCTCACCGTAGCGATCAGGCGAAAGCTGATCGAGCAGTATCGACGGCGACTCGCCCGACAGCACCTCACTCATCAACTTCCCCGTAATCGGCCCCAGGCTCAGCCCCATCATCGCGTGTCCGGTGGCCACGGAGAGATTGGCGAATGACGAAAACCGCCCGATGTACGGCAGTCCGTCGGGCGAACAGGGGCGCAATCCGGCCCACGGCTGGACGTCCGCGAAATCTTCGGCGCGGAAATCGGGAAGATACTTCGGAACGGCTTTGATGATTCCGCGCACGCGCGCCGGATTGATCGACAGGTCGGTGCCGGTGATCTCCATCGTGCCGCCGAATCGCAGCGCCGCTCCCATCGGCGTGACTGCGACGCGCGCTTCAGAGAGGATCATGGCGTGCGCCGGCTGCTTTCGCGGATGCGCAATGGTGAGGCTGTAGCCCTTCCCCGCCTGCATCGGCAGGTGCAATTGCAGCTGCCGCGCGAGCGCCGGCGACCAGGCACCGCCGCAGATCACGAATTCATCTGCGTGCACGGCGCCGCGCGCGGTCATCACCGCGTTGATGCGACCGCCGGCGGCGTGCCACCCCGTCACCGCAGTGTTCCACGATAGATCGACGCCTCGATCGCGCAGCCTCTGGATCAGCGCGCTCAGGAATCGGCTCGGCGTGAGATACGCATCCTTGGGGAAGTAGATTCCGCCCGTTGCGCGCATCGCCAGGCCGGGCTCCATCAACGCGAGCTGCTTCGCATCGAGCGTTTCGACCGGAAGATCCAGCGCACGCCCCATCTCCGCCGTCGCCATCTCATGCTCCAGCCCCTCCTCGGTGTTGCAGATCAGGATGATGCCCTTCGGCGTCAGATCGAACGCATTCCCCCACTCGTGCGCGAGCTGCTCGAAACAATCGCGGCTGGCGAGATTCAGGTGCAGCAGCAGCGGCGCCGCTTGCTTCACGTGATCGACCGTCGCCGCGCGGTGAAACTTCCACGCCCAATCGATCAGCCACCTGTCGAAGCGCGGCTTCATGTAAAACGGGCTTTCCGGATTCCCCATCCACTTCAGCGCCAGCCGGATCGCCCCCGGCGCGGCGAGCGGCACGAAATGGCTCGGCGTGATCATTCCCGCGTTGCCATACGAACATCCGAGGTCCGTTTCCGACGCGCCATCGAAAAGCGAGACGCGATGGCCGCGCTCCGCTGCGTAATACGCGGTGCAGAGTCCGATGACTCCGCCGCCGACGATGGCGATGCGCTTACTCATAACGATGGAACACCGGCTTTAGCCGGTGCTCTGTTTACCGGATCCCCCACGCGAACGGGTCCTTCTCGTTCACGATCAGTGTGGCCTCCGAATTGACGAACGCCGATCCGCGGATCGTCGGCTGGATCGCCTTGCCCACAACCCTCACCGATCCTTCGAACACGCTGCCGACGATGCTCTCCTGCCGCCACACTTTCCCCTCCGGCAGTTTGCCGTCTTCGTAGAGGCAAGCCATCTTCGCGCTCGTCCCGGTGCCGCACGGCGAGCGGTCGTACGCCTTCCCGGGGCAGAGCACGAAATTCTTGCTGTCGGCGTCCGCGCGGGCCGGCGGCCCGAAAAGCTCGACGTGATCGATCACCGCGCCGTCGCGCCCGCGGACTCCCTTCGCCTCGAGGCTCTGCCGGATGGCCCATGTCAATTCGGTCAGGCGCTCGACGTTTCGCAGCTCAATCGCTTCGCGATGTTGGTTGATGAGAAAGAACCAGTTGCCGCCCCAGGCGATGTCGCCCGTGAAGTGGCCGTAGCCGTCGACATCGATGGCCACATCCTTCTGCAGCCGGTAGCTCGGCACGTTCACGACGGACACATCGCCTGAGCGGTGCAGCTCCGCGGTGACGATGCCAACCGGCGTCTCGATCCGATGGACGCCCGTCTTCAGCCTGCCGAGATGGGCGAGCGTGGCCACGACGCCGATCGTTCCGTGCCCACACATCCCGAGGTAGCCGACGTTGTTGAAGAAGATGACACCGGCAGCGCAGGACGGATCGGTGGGAGGAACGAGCAGCGCGCCGACGAAGACGTCCGATCCGCGCGGCTCGTTGACCACGGCGGAGCGAAGGCCATCGAAGTCGCGGCGGAATCGCTCGCGCCGCTCGGCGAGGGATCCGCCGCCGAGATCCGGGCCGCCGTCGACGATCAGGCGCGTCGGCTCGCCTTCCGTGTGGGAATCGATGACCCGGATCCGCTGCATCGGCGAGGAGTATACGGTCATGATGTGGGAGCGGCCGCCCTCGGCCGCTCAGCGGCGGGCGAGGGCGCCCGCCGCCACACACCGGTTTCGCGGCGGCGTGCAGCGGTGTCTCACAGGGACAAGGAGTTCTCATGAAACGAGCGAGCATTCTGCCGATCATTCTTCTTGTTGCGTGCACGTCGGCACCGAACAAACCGGAAACCGTTTCCAGCGTAACCCCCGTTTCGAGGGCAAACGGCCTCGTGGCCGCAAACATCGCCCGCGCGGCCAAGAGTCTGCCGGCGGAGCCGCCGCAGAGCACCGCGCGGTACACGCCGATCGCCGAGAACGGTTTCATCGATGCCGCGAAAGAGCGCACCACGACCTTCTCCATCGACGTCGACGGCGCCTCGTACGCGAACGTGCGCCGCTTTCTGAACGCGAATCTCTTCCCGCCGCCGGATGCCGTGCGCATCGAGGAGATGGTCAACTACTTCACTTACTCATACCCGCCGCCGAGCGACGGCAGCCCATTCAGCGTGGCCACTGAGGTCGCCGGCTGTCCGTGGGACGCAAATCATCGCCTGCTGCGCGTCGGCATCCAGGCCAAGAACATCGACGCGTGGAAGCTCGCGCCGAACAATCTCGTCTTCCTGCTCGACGTCTCCGGCTCCATGCAGCCACCCGAACGGCTGCCGCTGCTGCAGTCGGCGTTCCGTCTGCTCGTCGAGCAGCTCCGAGCGGAGGACTCGGTGTCGATCGTGGTCTACGCCGGCGCGGCGGGGCTGGTGCTGCCGCCGACGTCGGGCGCCGACAAGGCGGCGATTCTCGCCGCGCTCGACAAACTGCAGGCGGGAGGGTCGACCGCGGGCGGCGCGGGAATCGAGCTGGCCTACAAGACGGCACAGGACAATTTCGCGCCGGAGGCGAACAATCGCGTCATCCTGGCCACCGACGGCGACTTCAACGTCGGCACCACCAGCATCGACGACCTGACCAAGCTGATCGAGGAAAAGCGCAAGCACTGGATTTATCTGACCTGCATCGGCGTCGGCACCGACAATCTCAACGACGCGCTGATGGAGTCGCTGGCCGACAAAGGCAACGGCAACTACTACTACCTCGACACGATCAACGAGGCCAAGAAAGTGTTCGTGAAGCAGCTTCAGGGAACGCTGGTGGCGGTGGCCAAAGACGTGAAGGTGCAGCTCGAGTTCGATCCGGCGCTGGTCGCTTCGTACCGGCAGATCGGATACGAGGACCGCGCGCTGGCTAACAAGGATTTCGAGGACGACAGCAAAGATGCGGGCGAGCTTGGATGCGGCCACTCGGTGACCGCGCTCTACGAGATCGTGCCGCGCGGCAGCGGCGCCGTGGCCACGCTGCGGCTCCGCTACAAAGATCCGCACAGCGACACCAGCCAGCTCATCACCGCACCGGCCACCGACGAGGGCAGGAGCGTGTACGGTGCGTCGCCCGATTTCCAGTTCGCCGCGGCAGTCGCCGAATTCGGCATGCTGCTGCGCAACTCGAAGTACAAGGGAAGCGCGACGTACGCGGATGTCCTCGCGCTCGCCCGCGCCATGCGCGGCAGCGATCTCGAGGGCTATCGCGAGGAATTCCTGCGGATGGTGGAGACGTCGCGCATGCTGAGCGCGCCAAAGGAAATTGCCGGGAGGTGACGGCCTTCGGAGTGCGGCGGCTTGCCGCCGCCTTTCAAAGCGGTGCCCAGGCACCGCCCTGAAAAGGCCTCCGATTACGCCGGCTGCTTCGCGCAGAACTGATCGAACGCCGCCACGAGATCGACGGCGATGTCCTGCGCGGCGCGTCCTTCGATCTGCCAGCGCTCGAGCATCTTCACCAGCTCGCCGTCGCGGAACAGCGCGAGGGCGGGCGATGACGGCCGGTACCCGATCAGATACTTTTCACGAACCCGTGCAGTCGCTTCTTGATCGTTTCCGGCGAACACGGTGATGCTCTTGTCCGGCCGGACGTCGTGCTCCAGTGCCATCGCCACTGCCGGGCGGGCCATTCCGGCCGCGCATCCGCAGACGGAGTTGACCACCACCAGCACCGTTCCCTTCTTCTCGCCGAGGACCGCATCGACCTCGGCCGGAGTGCGCGTTTCCTGGACGCCGAGCCGCGTCAGCTCCTCGCGCATCCCACTCACCATTCGTTCATCGTACATGTCCTGGCCTCCGTTGTGGATGATACAGCATCTCAACTACCGGGCCCCGCTGTGCACCGCGCGGCCACGCAGCGCAGGAACGACCAGCCTGTAAACGGCATTCCCAGTGACAAAATCGATGTCCCCGTCCGGCTCCTCGGCCACGTCGATGATCGAGTCCGTCTCCCGCTGGATCAGCGGAATCGGATCGGGAAAAGGCCGCGCGTCGATGTCGGGGATGTAGTAAAGCGCCCTGGCCACGAAGGCCGCGAGCAGATAGCCGCTCTTGAGCGCCGCATTGCGGCCGCTGAGGGCGGCCAGCCCCGTCGGCGCGACGACAATCGGGAAGGTGTAGAGCGGCGCGACCGCTCCGTCGATCGGCGGCGCATTCCCCATCGTGTATGGCCATCCGCAATAGTCGCCGTCGTGGACGATATTGATTTCGTCATTGGCGAGGTCGCCGTTGTCGGGAACGATCAGCCTCTGATGCGCGGCGTCCCACGCCATGTCGAACGGATTGCGCAATCCGCGCGCGAACTGCTCGACCGAGCCGTGGGGAAAGATGCGGAAGATCTTGCCGGCGTTCCACTCGGGCATCGCGGCGATCGCGCGCCCGCCGTAGTCGCCGATGCCGACGAAAATCGACCCGTCGGACGCGACGTGCGGATTGCCGCCGTGATGCTCGGTGGGCGATCCACGCTGCGGCATGTCCTTGTCGCAAACAAAGGAATGCAGAACCGTTTCTTTTCCAGTCGTGAGATCGATCGCCGAGACGATGTCCGCGGTCTGGCCCGGCGTGGTGTAGTGCACGATCGCCGTGTCGTCGTCGCGCAAGGCCATGCCGAGGAGGCCGGAGTCGCCGACGGCTTCGGTGGCCACGTGCGCCGCAAGCGTGCTCTCGCCGTCAACGAAGCGGAAGATGTTGCCGGAAGTCGTGGTGTAGTAGATCGTTCCGCGCGAGTCGACGGCGATAGAGGTGGCGAATCCGGCGGTCGATCCAAGCAGGCGCACACCAAATCCGGGCAGAGCGGCGCCGTGCAGCGACGCGACGGAGAAAAGGCATGCGGCGAGAACGGCTTTCATCAACTGCTCGGGCAGGCAAGAAAGAGTCGTGCCACTGCTAACTTTCTCCTGCCGCGCCCGTATTGATGAATACGGCTTGGGTGAGCGCTGTGTCTCACCGGGCCGATTGCCTCGCCCCGGGGGGCACCAGGGCGAGGCAATTCTTTTTTTGCGCGAAATTTTCACCCGCGTACACGCGGTTGTTACGAGTCCTTGACGGGCGATTCGTCTACTGACGATAATCGCCTCCCTTCAGCAGCATCCGTGACGCGGGGTGGAGCAGTCTGGTAGCTCGTTGGGCTCATAACCCAAAGGTCGGTGGTTCAAATCCACCCCCCGCAACCAATTCATTTCAGGCCGCACGTCCCTTCGTGAGATCCTGCGAAGCAGATTACGAATGAATGTCGCGGAGTTCCTCCACTCCAGAAAATGGATGTATCGAGCGGGCTGGCTCCTGTTTGTACTCAGCCTGGCTTGGGGCTTCCATGTCGCCGCGCTCGTCATTCAATGGAGAAGCTTTTTCCCACAGAGGGTCAACGGGATTCATTTCGTCGGACTGATCCTCCTCACGCTCGCCCTCTTCAGCAACCTGGTGTTGTGGGCTTCGCGCGTCGCATGGCGACCGATACCACCTCGCATGACGTGGAAAGTTCTTCTGATCGGGTTCCTCGTGCTGAACACGAGCCTGGTGTTCTTCCTCCCGGGCATTGCGCAAATCTACGGCTACTGGCTCTGGCTGATGGCGTTCGCCATTCTGACGTGGGCCCTTCTATTCCTGCCGCCGGCGCCGGCGACGAAGTCCGGCCGGACGCTGCCGTGGCAGCCCGGCGGGGCTGATGTTTCCGATGACGTCCCCGAGATCGTGTGGATTGCGCTCGCTGTGACGATCTTCTGGCTCGCCGTGACGGCCGTGAACTACGTCGGAGGCCGCTATCAACGCAAGCCCACCGTCGCGGCCGACCCGAGGGAACCCGTAGCGCTGACGAGTTACGTAAAGGATTCGGCGAATCTCTTTCAGGCCGGCGAGCAGCAGCGCCTCACCGCGTCGCTCGCGGCATTCGAGCACGCGACGTCCAATCAAATCGCGGTGGCGATCTATCCGCGCCTTCCGGCGGAGGAGCAG
>JBGPFD010000178.1:0-7126 GCA_041483175.1 Thermoanaerobaculia bacterium
ATCCGCAGCGCCTCGCGATTTGCGACACGCGCAAGTTTCCCGCCTTGAGCAGGCGCGCAGCTTTCTCCAGACGTTTCTCTTTCAGAAAATGGCTGAGCAGTCGGCCGGTGATGCGATGGAAGCGTCCGGAGACGTACTGCCGTGTGTATCCGAGCTCCTTGGTGACTGCTTCGACCGTCACTTCTTCATCGGAGCGAAGTCGCCGTCGAACAGTCTTGATGAGCGCCCGGAGCAAACCATCCATACAGCCCTTCACAGCCCTTCGATCGCGAGTAGGCGCATGATAGCGCAAATGGTCGCGCACGGCATGTTCAAGCCTTCCAGCGCGTCGCGTCGCGCTGGTACAGCTTCTTCAGCAGCGTTTTCCACTCCGTATCGAGATCGATCTGCAGTGAGTTGGCCAGACAGAAGGCCACGAAGATGAGGTCGCAAAGTTCGTCGGCGACGTCCGAGGCAGCCTCGCCGGGCTTCGGTTTTTTCTCCCCGAACCGGTAGCTGACGGCGCGCGCCAGTTCTCCCAACTCCTCCGTCAGGCGGGCAATCATTTGCAGCGGCTGAAAATAGCCGGTCGTGGCCGTGCGGATCCAGGTATCGACGGATTGCTGGATTGGTACGAAGCTCATCCGTGGCAGTCTACGCTGCCCGGCGTGCTAGCATCATGAGTTGCCTATGCGGTTCTCTGCAGCGTTGTTCGCCTTGCTGATCGTGGTGCCGGCCGGTGCCCAGGTGCAGCTCAGCGTTCGCAAGGACGGCCGCACAGTGATCACCAACCTCGGTATTAGCGGTCACGTGAGCGACTATCAATGGCTGGCCAAACAGCGCGACCGCCGCTCGCGTTACGACCCGATCATCGATCGCTACGCCAATCGTTACGGCGTTGACCCCGTTCTGGTTCGCGCGGTGATTCTGGTGGAGTCGGCCTTCGATCCGAATTGCGTTTCGCGGCGTGGCGCGCGCGGTCTGATGCAGCTCATGCCGGAGACCGCTCGGCGCTACGGCACGAAGAAGATCTTCGATCCGGAGGAGAACATTCGCGGCGGCGTTCACTACCTCGCCGATCTGCTGGAGCTCTTCCCGCACGATCTCCCGCGAACGCTTGCGGCATACAACGCGGGAGAGAACGCGGTCCACAAGTACGCCGGAATTCCTCCGTACGACGAGACGGCCACCTACGTGAAACGCGCGCTGACCGTCTACTACGGTACGCCATACGGACAGGCCGTCTGGTTCCCCGGATCGCCTGGCGGCCGCAAGCTCGCCGGCGGCTTCTCGTCCGAACTGTTGCAGCCAATTGCCGCCCTCCCCGGCATGCGCGTCCTCGGCAACCGTTAATGAAGCAACGGCCTTTGAGCGCGTCGAGAGCCTGAGCGGCCGCCGCTCCACAGCCCGGGATAGAATTCGTACCACGATGGCTGACCACGACCCGGCGATCAATCTGACCGCGCCGTTCGATCAGGGAGTCTTCCTGCTTCACTACAACCGCGGACGGGAGGCGTTTCAGGAAGGGCGATACGGCGAGGGGCGGCGCGAGCTGGAGAGTGCGCAGAAGCTTCGGCCCGACGATCCCGACGTCTTGAATCTGCTTGGTCTCGTCTACTTCAAGACGAATGCGTTTCCGGAGGCGGAGGTCATTTATCGCCGCCTGGCAAAGGAAAATCCGAACGTTTTCATCCTGCACTCGAATCTCGGCCTGATTCTCTTCAAGCAGGGAAAGCTCGATGAGGCGGAGCAGTACCTGTTGCGCGCGGTCGAGCTTCGGCCGAACTACGCGAAATCGCACCTCTATCTCGGGCTGCTCTACCGGCAGCGTCGAAAGCTCGGCCTGGCGCTCGATCACCTTCGATTCGCGGGAGCGGACAAGCTGGCTCACGAAGTGGAGGTGGAGATGCATCCCCCGGCGAAGGCGCCGGATCCGTCGAGGGCCACCACCCAGAAGATTCCGGCCATGACGCCTATGCGGGCGCAGGTGCCGGCGCCCGAGTTGAGCACCCAGCCCGGCGCTCTCGCGTCGACCACCGCCGCGCACAAGCTGCAGGAGGCGGTCGATGAAACACATCTCGTCGCCGAGGACAAGCGCATCGACCTGCGCCTCGGCCGCAAGGTCGAGGGAGCGTCGAAGACTCTCGTCCTGCACGAGAACGGGTTTCTGGAGATCAACTTCGGCAACAGCGTCCATGTGAAGAAGGGGACGGTCTCCAGCTACTCAGGGAATCTGAAATTCGTCGCTGAGTCGGGGCTGCTCGGCACCACCGCGCAGACATTGGTCAAAGCGGTGGGGCAGGGGAGGATTTTCGTGTACGAGAAGGGGCGCAAGGCGTTTTTGCTCGATCTGAACGAAGAATTCATCTTCGTCGAGGGAAGCAATCTGCTCGCGCTCGAGGAGACGCTGACCTATCGCGTCGAGCCGATTTATGACGGCGCGTACCAGCGGAAGATCGATACGCTGAAGATTTTCGGCAAAGGCTCGCTGGCCATCTCCACCTCCATCGAGCCATTGACGCTGCGCGTGACGCCCGACTTTCCGCTCTCGATTTCGTCCGCGTCGCTCGTCGCCTGGACCGGAAATCTGATTGCTTCGGTCGTCGATGATCAATCCCTGGAGAACGTGATGATCGAGAGCGCCGGAAGCAGCGGCTTCAAGGTTCGCTTCGAGGGCGAAGGCGTCGTGGTATCAGAGCAATGAGCGCGAGCGCGCTGACCGCTCCTCCCCAGATCACCAGCGGATTCCGATAACGCATCTCGATCCGATGCCGGCCTGCCGGAACTTCCAGGCCCTGATAGGCGAAATTCGCCGGCAGAAGCTGCGCCGGACGCCCGTCGATGGTCGCGCGCCAATACTTGTGACGCGTGACGGTGGCCACGAGGAACGCGCGGCCCGACGCATCGACATCAATCGTCGCCCTGTTCGAAGTCTCGCGGACAGCGATCACGCGCGCCGGCGCGGGAGTGAAGGGCGGAAATGGCACGAACGCGCTCTCCGGAGTGTGCACTCGCACGACATCGAGCGGAAGGAGGGCGCGCGGGAAGAAATACGTGCCGTGGCTGGCGAGGCGGTGGATGACCAGCGGCTGCAATCGCGCGGGATCGCCTTGAGCCTCCTGAAACGCCGTGCGGAATGCACGGTAATCGAGGATGGTCCGAACGTTCGAAAGCTCCGCGAAGGTCTCGCTCCATTGCGGGAATCCGGAATTGCCGAGGCGGATCATGGCGTCGAGGAGATCGTGCGTCGGGAGCAGATCGGTTTCATCGAAGTCGGCTTCGAGAACGCTGCGCACGCCCCACGAGGCCGCGGAAAAGGGACGCAGCCCGTTGCGTGCAGTCCAGCCGGGGGAGAGGCTCGCGTACTGCGCCGCGAGCGCGCCCTGCGTCCACTCGCCACGATGAAAGACGACGCCCTCGAGTGAGCGCGCGATGGACGGTGTGGTGAAGAACTCCCGCGGCATTCGCGGGAGCGCCTCGTTACTGAACGATCCGAGATCGAAGAGGAGCAGCGCGAAAGCGGTGAACATCCAGACGCGCGACGCGCGGATTCGCCAGATCACCATGCCCCACAGCGCGGCCATGACCGCTGCCACGAAAAGCGTCTGCCGCGCCGCGGATGCAAGAGGGGCCGCTCGGGACGGCAATCGCCAGAACGAGGTGAAGAGCGCGGGAGTGCAGATCGACGCACCGATGAGGAGCAGCACGGCCATCGCGCCGGCGATCTCCACGGCTGTGCGACGGACGAGCCGGTCGCCGCTGAGCAGGCGGTCGCAGACGAACGCGGCGAAGACGATCGTCACGACCAGACCCATCGCCGCGAATTTTTCGGGATAGCGGATCGATCGCAGGCCGGCGTCGTAGAGCCATCGGAACAGTGGCGTCTGATCACCGATCGCCAGCACGTACGACGCGGCGCAGAGCGACAGCACGAGCGGCCACCCGCGCTGACGAGTGAGCAATCCGGCGAGCGCCAGAATGGCCACCGCGAAGCCGCAGTAGAGGCTCGGCAGGTACGGCGACCCGCGGCGGAAGAGATGCACTCCCCAGTAGGCATGCGCCTCGGGCGTCAAGACGCCGAACAGCCGCGGATTGAAGAGCTCCAGCGGGCGCGCGGGAGGCATGCTGAAGTCCGTGGCCACGTCGTAGCGAAAGCCGCGCGAGCGGCTGGAGTCACGCGCGTGATCGATGGCCGGAACGATCTGCACGGCGGCGATCGCGACCGCCAGCAGCATCGCCCCCGCCACCCGCGCCGCGGCGCGTCGATCGAGTGTGGCGGCGGGCGCCTCCGCCCGCCGTGCGTCCGGCGAGGCCGCCGGCCCCCATAGAAGCCACAGCGTGCCGGAGGCGATCAGCAGCAGCATCTGCGCGAGGGCCATCGGCTCGCCGACGAGCAGCGGCATGGCGATGGCGATCGCGGCGGCGCCAATCCGCCCGGTGCGAACGGCCCGCAACACCGCCCACCCGACCACGCCCGCCCAGCTCCAGACGAAAAATGTTGGGAGATTTGTGACTGTGCCGAGGAGGAACCCGCTGAGGCCGAACGAGAAAGCGCCGAAGATTGCCGCCTCGACGCGCAAGGCGAGCGAGCGGAGAAATGCGTACATCCCGAGCAGCGCAACATAAACGTGAAAGACGATGTGCAGGGCGAATCCGAAGGCGAACGGCCCGACGAGGATGAGCCACTGCGGGGGATAGAAAATCTCGTACGCCGGATTCGCGGCCATTGGCTGGCCGCCGGAGATCCGTCGCTGCCACCACGGAAACTCGCCGCCGGCGATGGTGTCGCGCACGATCCGCTTCAGCGGAAAGTGGTACTGGAAGAGGTCGCGAAGGTAGAAGTTGTTGCCGAGGAAGAGAACGTCCGCAAAGAGGAGCGTGGCGACGGCGATGAGAAGAAGAGCACCGTGCGGCAGCTTGCTGCCGCCGTCGCGTTCGCTCATCCCAATCCTGTCATCCTGAAGACGATTGGGATGATGACGAAGAGCTGCACCGCGTCGAAGATTCCGTGCGCGATCACGCCGGGAATCAGGTTCTTCGTGCGATAGAACGTGAAGCCGATGATCAGGGAGATGATAAACACGCCGATCAGCAGCAGTGGCTGACCGAGTCCGCTGTGCGCCAGGGCGAACAACAGCGTGGAGGCGATCAGGCCGATGCGCTTCTGCAGCCACCCGCGGAAGAAGGCCTCCTCGATAGTCATCGCCGAAAGCACGATGGTCGCCTTCTTCCACAACGGCAGAGCGGCCATCCATCCGATCATCGGCGACGGCTGCAGATTCTTTGGAATGATTCCCGCGGCGGTGAGGATCAGCGCGACCGCAATAGCGATCACGATCGTCACGATCCAGCCGCCGACGCCGACCGCAAATCCGGTCATCACCGCTTCCCCGGCATGCTCGGTCCGAATGTTCAGGAATTCATCGATGCGCGGCCGGCGCGTCATCAACCACCAGCCAATCAGAAAGGCCACCAGGATTGCGTGCAGCAGAAACAGCGAGTAGAACGGAACGCGCGTCAGCTCCTTCGGCGTCGGAGCGTGGCGCGCCGAAGTGACGATCAGGATGGTGACCGCGACGAAAAAGACGCCGAGCCAGATGCAGGCGACCCACTTGACCGCCGGCGAAGGAAATTGATCGACCGACAGCAGCCCATAGCGCTCGTTCAGAACAACGATTGCCAGCCAGACGAGTCCGATGAATACGAGCGGCAGAACGTACGCGTTCATCAATCGAACTCGCGCCGTGGCGGGGTCTGCGCGGCGCCGACGCGGCCGGCGCTGATTTCGGCGCGAAAGTAGTTTTCGCCGCGAATCGGTGCGCCGGCCATGCGGCGCAGCATCGTAAGTTGCCCGACGTGCGTCAGCGCGTCGGCCATCGGCCCCTGAAACAGCCGCTCGGCCTCGCACTGCAGCTCCTCCTGCGAGAGGAACGCATCGAGGCGCGCCAGGCCGGCGAAGAAGCGATTCACGTCGGCGTCCCACGATTGCGGCGCCGTCTCGTTCCACGTCTTCTCGCCGTGGCCGAGGGTGATCGCCCAATCGAGCAGGTCGCCGATGTGGGCGAGGATCTGGGCGGGCGTGCGGGTGGTGTCGCCGGCGCGAAATCCGGCGAAGCTCGGCGGCGCATCGCGCAGGGCCTTCCCTCCGCGATAGGCGAGCGTAGCCGCAACGTGGCGCAGGAAGTCTCGTTTCGGATCGCTGTTCATGTCGGCAACTCGCTCTCCGCACTCATGCCTGTAGGCCCTGGACCTCGACGCGATTGTCGTAAAACGTCGCCCCGGCGCCGATGTCGGTCAGTGCTTGTGAGGTTGTCTGGTTTGCATTCGTGCCGTCCTCGGTCAGCTTTCCCCACCAGATCGAAGGCGCGGATACGACTCCGGGTCGCACGATCTCACTGATCACCGCCTCGGCGGTGAACGCGCCGCGATCGTTGAAGATGGTTACGCGTTGTCCGGGGACGATGCTGCGCGACGCCGCGTCCTCGGCGTGGATTTCCAGCGTCGGCTTTCCAGCCGCCCTTCGCAGTGAGGCGACGTTGGCGAACGTCGAGTTGAGAAACGAATGCGCGGGAGGAGAGATCAACGACAGCGGATAGCGCTTGGCGAGCCCCGGGTCGCGCTCTTCCGACTCGTACGGCGGAACGTATTCGGGGAGGCGATCGACGTGGTGGGCGAGGGCCCCCGCGGCGGCAATCTCGATCTTCCCGCTTGGCGTCCGGAGTTTGCTTCCGCGGCGGAAGGGAAGATGCGGCGACGGAACATTGAGGCGGATCCAGCCGTGTTCCCGCAGCGCCTCGAGCGTGATGCCGTGCATCGACTCGCCGGTGTCGCGCAGTGCGTCGCGCATCATCTCCTCATCGCTCGCGCGCAGCTCCGGGAAATCGAGATGCATCGCCGCGGCGAGGCGGCGGAAGATCTCGCTGTTCGGCAGCGCCTCGCCGAGCGGCGCAATGGCGTGCCGGTTGTACATCACGTAGAGATGGCCGTATGCCCGGTGAAGATCGTCATGCTCGAGCTGCGTGGTCGCGGGGAGGAGGACGTCCGCGAAGTCAGCGGTGTCGGTCTGGAAATGCTCGAGGACGACCGTAAAGAGGTCCTCGCGACGGAGTCCGCGATGCACCGTCTTCCGGTCCGGAGCGACGGAGCC
>JBGPFD010000179.1:0-7042 GCA_041483175.1 Thermoanaerobaculia bacterium
ACGAGCTGATGGCCCACGCGTATGCACATCTGTACAGACTGCCGGTGACCGGGCTGCGCTTCTTCACCGTCTACGGGCCATGGGGGCGCCCCGACATGGCGCTGTTCAAGTTCACCAAGGCCATGCTGGCCGGCGAGCCTATCCCGGTCTACAACGAGGGACAGATGATCCGCGACTTCACCTACATCGACGACATCGTCGAAGGCGTGGTGCGCATCCTCGATGTGATCCCGGCGCCGAATCCGGAATGGGAGAGCGACCATCCCGATCCGGCGACGAGCAACGCGCCGTACCGCATCTATAACATCGGCAACAACCGCCCGGTGGAGCTCCTGCACTTCATCTCCGTCCTCGAAAAAACTCTGGGCATCAAGGCGAAGCTCGATCTGCTTCCGATGCAGCCGGGCGACGTGCCGTCGACCATGGCCGACGTGAACGATCTCGAACGCGCCACCGGCTTCCGGCCACAAACGACGGTGCACGATGGGATCGCGGCGTTCGTCAAGTGGTATCGGGAGTACTACCGCGTCTGAGACCCTGTCACCCCGAGCGTCAGCGAGGGGCCTGGTGGCGTGGGTGGCGCGCCAACCGCCCTTCCAGGCCCCTCGCTAACGCTCGGGGTGACAGCGCGCTCGGCGGGCGGGGGCGCCCGCCGCCACACTAGGGCTGGCGAAGACCTTTGATGATCGCGCGCGCCACTTCTTCGATCTGCGGCCGCGTCAATTCCGGATAGACCGGAATGGCCAGCGTCTGCTGCGCCGCGATTTCGGAATTAGGAAAGCGGCCGGCGCGCAGATGCGCGAAACACTCCTGCTGCGGCAGCGTGAGCGGATAGTAGATCTCGCAGCCGATTCCGGCGCCTTTCAGATGGGCCATGAGCTGGTCGCGGCCCTTTTCGATCCGAATCACGTACTGATTGAAGACGTGCCGCCGTCGGGGCATCTCGCGCGGCAGAACGATTCCGGAGACTCCGCGCAGCAGTTCGCCGTAGATCGAAGCGTTCCGCCGGCGCGCGTCGCTCCAGGCATCCAGGTGGGCCAGCTTCACGTGCAGGATCGCCGCCTGCAGCGCGTCGATGCGGAAGTTCCCGCCGACATAGCGGTGGTAATACTTCGGGCGCATCCCGTGCACGCGGTAGTCGACCAACTTCTCCGCGAGCGCATCATCGTTCGTGGTCACCGCGCCGGCATCGCCGAAGGCGCCGAGGTTCTTGGACGGGAAGAACGAGAAACAGCCGATCGTCCCGAGCGATCCGGCCCGCCGTCCGCCGTACTCCGCTCCGACCGCCTGCGCCGCATCCTCGACGATCGGAATCCCGAAATCGATCTGGTCCATCGCCGCGGTCTGGCCGTACAGATACACGGGCATGATGGCCTTCGTCCGTTTGGTGATCCGTTCTTTGATGCGCGCCGGATCGATGTTGTAGTCGTCGAGCGTAATGTCGACGAACACGGGCGTCGCGCCGAGCCGGGCCACGACGCCGGCGGTGGCGAAGAACGAGTAGGCCGGCACGATCACCTCGTCGCCGGGACCAACACCGAGGACCATCAGCGCGACGAGGAGCGCATCGGTTCCGGAGGAGACGCCGATGGCGTGTTTGCTCTGGTGGTAGGCGGCGAAGTCGCGCTCGAATGCCTCCACATGCTTGCCGAGGATGAAGGCCTGCGATTCGTAGACCTCTTCGGTGACGCGGAGGATCTCGTCGCGAATGGTGGCGTATTGGGCCTTGAGATCGAGTAGAGGGACTGGCATGGCGGCAAGAGTCTATCGCCCCTCACCCGGCCTTCGGCCACCGCGAAGCGGCGGATGAGGGGTCCGCTAAACGAACTCCGCGCGCGCTCCGTATCACCAGTACCCGGAAATCTAACAATTTTCATCACTCATTTACATGTCATAATCTCATAAACAGTTTCCCCGGTGTTCCCGTATCAGAGGGCGACTTTGAATTCGAAAGGAGCCCTCATGAAACTCAAGCAACTCATCACCGCAGCATCGATCGCCCTCCTGCCAATTGCGGCCGGCGCGGCGACGCTCATCGTCCCCGCCGCCGGCACCGGCCCGGGGGCAAACGACAGTCACTGGCAGAGCGAGCTGACGCTCCACAACACCAGCTCCTCGCCGGTCACCGCCGGCCTCGCCTTCCACGATCGCGCCGGCGTGCAAAACGGCGACAGCGTCACGGTCAACGCGCGCGGCACGCTGTCGATCGCCGACATCGTCGCCAGCCGCTTCGGACGCCAGAGCGCCACCGGCGCGATCGAGATCACCGTTCCCGATGCCAGCGCCAGCAAGCTGACCATCACCTCGCGCACGTTCAACAGTTCGGCCAACGGCCAGTTCGGGCAGGACATCCCGGCGATCAACGCCAACGACGCCGCGGCGGCCGGCGCGGTGGTCGTGCTGCAGGCGCCGTCGTCCGCGACCGACGCGCGCTTCAACTTCGGCCTGTACGCCGTGAGTGATGCCACCGTTCGCTGGGAGCTGGTGCGCGCCGACGGCACGCTGCTCACGCCGATCGCTGTGCAGAGCTATGCCGCCGGAACGCAACTGCAGTTCAACAACGGCATCAGCACACTGCTCGGCGCGACCGCGCAGGACAACGACGCCGTGCAGGCCGTCATCACCGGCGGCAAGGTGATCGCCTACGGCAGCGCGGTCAACAACGCCAGCAGCGATCCGACGTACGTGCCTGGGATTGCGGCGCGGGAAGACATCCGCGTCAACTTCCTCGGCGTCGATCTCGATGAGAACGGCACGATCGATGTGGCCGACGCGAATCACGACGGCGTGCTCGATCAGCCGATCGACATTTTCACGTCGCTCTATCCGAATTACTTCCGCGTCGTCGTCGCTGGCGGTGCAACGCTCGAGATCGTCGACGCCCCGCTCGACGCGGTGCTGATCGATGCCCAGACGATCGAGTGGGCACCCGGCGGCAACATGAAAGGACAGACGGGAGTACTGAAGGTTCGCGCGACCGTCAACGGAGTTTCCGACATTCTGACGATTCCAGTGAACTTCCGATAACCCAACGCAGGGCCGGCTCTCCACGTAGGGCCGGCTCTCCACGTGGGGCCGGCTCTCCAGCCGGCCCGAACCGGCTAAGAGCCGGTTCTACGTCATTAATCCAACGTGGGGCCGGCTCTCCAGCCGGCCCCGAACCGGCTGAGAGCCGGTTCTACGTCACGTCATTCGAATTTCACTCTCGCGAATCTGCGCTTCCCCACCTTGAGCAGATACGACTTCCCGCCGTGCGCGTCGAGCGTCTGCTTCACATGCTCAACTTTCGCGTCATCGATCAGCACGCCGCCCTGGGCCACGAGCCGCTGCGCTTCCTTGTTCGTCGGCGCCAGCCCCGCGGCGACGATGATCTTTGTCAGGAACTGCGGCTCGTTCGATGCCGGAAGCGTCTTCTCCTCGATATCGCTCGGCGCCTGGCGCTCGCTGAAGATGCGACGGAATTCTCTGTCAGCGGCGTCAGCGGCTTCTTTGCCATGGAACTCGGTGATGATCAAGCGCGCAAGGTTGCGCTTCGACTCCATCGGATGGCTCTTCAGTTTTTCGATTTGCTCGACAGTCAAATCGGTGCACAGGAGGTAGTACTTCCACATCAGCGCGTCGGAGATCGACATCACCTTGCCGAAGATCGACTGCGGATCTTCGGTGATCCCGATGTAGTTGCCGAGCGACTTGGACATCTTCTCCACGCCGTCGAGCCCTTCGAGCAGCGGCGTGGTGAGGACGACCTGCGGTTCGAGGCCGTACTCGCGCATCAGGTCGCGCCCGACGAGCAGATTGAAAAGCTGATCGGTGCCGCCCATCTCCACGTCCGCCTTCAGCGCCACCGAGTCGTACGCCTGGGCCAGCGGATAGAGCAGCTCGTGGATGGAAATCGGCTGATGGGCTTCGAATCGCTTCCGGAAATCTTCGCGTTCCAGCATCCGCGCCAGGGTGTACTTCGCCGCGAGCTTCACCATGCCGGCGGAGCCGAGCGCGCCGAGCCACTCGTTGTTGAAGCGGATCTCGGTCTTGACGGGATCGAGAATCTTGAACACCTGGCGCTCGTACGTCTTCGCATTCTGCTCGATCTCCTCGGGCGTGAGCGCCGGGCGCGTCGTCTTCTTCCCCGTCGGGTCGCCGATCATTCCCGTGAAATCGCCGATGACGAAGATGACACGATGCCCGAGCTGCTGGAAGTGCTTCATCTTGCGGATGACGACCGTGTGCCCGAGGTGGATGTCGGGGGCGGTGGGATCGAATCCGACCTTGACCGTGAGCGGCTTGCCGCGGGCGAGCTTCGCGCGGAGGTCCTTCCGGTCGATGAGATCGACTGCGCCCTTGGTGAGGAAGTCCAATTGCTGTTCGACATCCATGCGGGCGCCGATTGTACGGCAGGGCTACGCCGCGTCGCCCCAGATCGAGCGGAGGTCGATCTCGATGGCGTCGAACGGCGGGGCGGCGACTTTGTCATCACCGCCATAAACGTGCTGCACAGTCCAGACGTCGTTCGCCAGCTTCATCACTTCGAGTGTTCGCTGCACAGGATCGACGAGCCAGGCCCACCCGACCTGTTCTCGCGCGTAAATGGGGAGCTTCTTCGCCCGGTCGATCCTGCCGGTCGATGGGGAGATCACTTCGCAAATCCAATCGGGGGCCATTTCGAACCAGGCTGTCTCGGGCAGGGCGGGCATGCGTTCACGGCGCCAACCGGCAATGTCGGGGACGACGACATCACGCCGAAGATGCAGTTCGGGCTCAACGATGATCCACCACCCGCCCGGCCCACCCTGTCCGTCATCGTAGGGAGGCCCGATCCGAAACATGAGGGCCGATTGCGCTCGTCCATGCCGCGGAGCGGGCCGCGGCGATACGTTCAGCTCGCCATCAAGGATCTCGCCGACGACGTTGTCCGGAAGTCGCAGCAGATCCTCATACGTCGCCCCTCGATGCGCCGGGATGCTCACGGCAGGATTATCCCTCGGAATTTGACAAGCCGCCCTGGCGTCTCTACACTCGCCGAGTTTTTATGAACAACGCACTCGCTCACCGGCACCACCGCCATCACCATGTGATGTAGGGGTGCTTTTTGTGCGAAGCGCCCCCCGTCGAGAAGGGGCGCCGCAAGAGCGACGAAGCCATAAGCATCAACCCAACCTCTTCTCCACGCGCGGGGAAGAGGTTTTTTGTTTATGGCCACGAAATATCGATATCCGACGGGCGTACGGCCGCTGCTGATGGACGAGGCGGCGCGGCGCCGGCGCATCGAGACGCGATTCATCGACGTGCTCGAGCGCGCCGGCTTCGCCGAGGTGGTACTGCCGATCATCGACTACGCCGATCCGTACGCGCCGCTGCAAACGCGCGACGTCTCGCGGCAGAGCTACCGCTTCGTCGATCGGGAGGGAGAGCTGGTGGCGCTGCGCTCCGATTTCACGCCGATGGCCGCGCGCGCGCTCGCGCCGGCGATCGCGCCGGGCGATCTGCCGCTGCGCGTCTACTACCGCGGCGATGTCATCCGCTGCGACGGCTCGCGCCTCGGCGCCAATCGCGAGATGTTCCAGATCGGCGCGGAGATCGTCGGCGGCGCCGCCACGGCTGCGGACATCGAGAGTCTCCGCCTGGCCGCCGATCTCGTCCGCCAATTCGGCCTGCAGCCGAACGTCGTTTACACCGATGCCTCTCTGATCGCGGCGCTGCCGGCGCTCCGCCCCGTGCTGTCGGCGAAGCGGATGACCGACGTGCCGCGGGCCCTGCGCCCGCTGGCGGAGAAACTGGTGGCCGGCACGGCGACGCTGGAAGACATCGGACCGTTCGCGCCCGAAGCGGCATCGCGGCTCAGCGCCATCGCCGCCGCACTTCCCGAGTTCGAGCTGCACCTCGATGATTTCGAAGAGAACGCCGGCTACTACACCGGCGTGCGCTTTCGCGTGTACGACGCGAAATCGCGGACCACGCTGGCGCAGGGCGGGCGCTACGACAACCTCTACGAACGCTTCGGCACGCCCGCCGCGGCGGTCGGCTTCACTTTCACCATCGACGATCTGGACTGACATGAACCCACTGCGCATCGCACTTCCGAAAGGCCGCCTGCAGAACGAAACGCTCGCCGCGTTCGGCGCCGCCGGATACGACATCCCCGGCGAAGCCGAGCTGCGGACGCGCAAGCTCGTCTTCGTCCGCGACGGGATCGAATGGATCTTCGTCAAGGATGGCGACGTGCCGGTGTACGTCGAGCACGGCGCGGCTGATGCCGGCGTCGCGGGACTCGATCAGATCCTGGAGCACGAATCGACCGCGTATCAGCCGGTCGAATTTCCCTTCGGGCGCTGCCGGATGATGCTGATCGCCGCGCCGGGCGCGCCGCCGCTGACCAAAGTGGCCACGAAGTATCCGCGGATCACGCGGCAATATCTCGAATCGAAGCAGCTCCGCGCGGAGATCGTGCCGCTGTCGGGATCGGTGGAGCTGGCGGCGGTGCTCAATCTCACGTCGCACGTGGTCGATCTCGTCGAGACCGGCGAGACCGTGCGCGTGCACCAGCTCGAGATGCAGGACCTCATCGCGGAGATCTCGCCGCGGCTGATCGTCGGAAAACATGCCTATCGAACGGAATCGAAACGGATCCGCGGACTGATCGCCAGACTGAGCCCCTCACCCGCCGCTTCGCGGCACCCTCTCCCTGCTACGCGGGGCGAGGGAGACTCGCGTGAGACGTTTCTCCCTGCTACGCGGGGCGAGGGAGACTCGCGTGAGACCCTTCTCCCCGCCTGCGGGGAGAAGGTGCCCGAAGGGCGGATGAGGGGCTACTTCGCAACGTTCACCCCGTCGACGATGGCCACGATGGCGTGATCGACCGGCACGAACGTCTCCTCGAGCGCCATCGCCGCCTCCCGCCCTCCCTCGTACGACACCAGCTCGCCGTTCCCGGCCATGCGCGTGGCGTCGGCCGCGACGATGGCCTTCCCTTTTGGGTTCAGCGCTTTGTCGAGCGGCTGCACCAGGAGCATCGGCACTCCCGCGAGCCCGGGCGTGACGACGCACG
>JBGPFD010000180.1:0-7020 GCA_041483175.1 Thermoanaerobaculia bacterium
ATGATCTCCTGCGATCTCGACCTGACCTGGGGAAACTACGATGTCCTGGAGCGGTTGCTGTTCATGACCGCGAAGCGCCAAGGATTCGGAAACGTGATCGCCGATTCGTCGCGCGCGGTCGAGAAGGGTCACTATCCGCCCCAGGCGCTCGATTACCTGATGGCGGTGAAGGGGCTGACGCAGAGCGATCCGCATGATGCGCGCATCCTGAAAGCGTTCGCCCTCGGACTGGCCGTGGCCACGCGCGGCATGGATCATCTGCGCAACCGCGTGACGCTGGAGATCAACGCGAAGATCAACGACGATCCCGACTTCAAGCGCGAGCTGTACGGCGGCGATGTCTCCGCCGCGCCGAACAGCTATGAAGGAAAAGAGATCGCCGTCCGCCGCTGCGAGAACGTCTTCGCCGTCGGCGACGCCATCGGCATGTGCCGCTTCACCACGAAATTGTTCAACTCGCCGTCGCTGCCCGGCTATGAGGAGTTCATCGATCAGGTGGCCAACGTCACCGGGATCGAGCTGGATCTCGAGCAGATCGACCGGATCGGCCTCAACATCATGGGCGTGGAGCGGATGATCAACGCAACGCTCGGCGTCACGCGCAAGGACGACACGCTGCCGAAACGCTGGTTCGAAGAGGCCATCGGTGTCGGGCCCTACAAGGGCGAGAAGATCGACCGGAACGAGTTCGACGCAATGCTGTCGCGCTTCTACGCGATCTCGAACCTTACCGAGGAAGGACTTCCGCGGCCGGAGTGGCGCCGCGAGCTGGAATCGGTGCTGGCGTCGTGATCACCGTGCGCCTTCCCGAACCATTGCGCGACGGCCGTGGCGAGGTGGTCACGATGACCGCGTCGACGCTCGCCGAGATCATCCAGAACCTGGCCCTCGACGGCGAGCGCGACGAGCTGTACAACTTCGCCGTCAACGGCGAGCTGATTCTGCACGGCGAGAAGAACGTGCAGCTCCGCAGCGGTGATGAGGTGGAGATCGTCGTGGCGTTCTCGGGGGGATAGTGTAGGGGCCGGCGTCCTCGCCGGCCCGGCGGGCGAGGACGCCCACCGCTACACTATGATGCCCGTCGGTGACCACCTTCCAGACTCCGCGCGCGGGTGAGCAGATGATCTCGGTTGAGGAAGCGCAGGAGCGCGTCCTTTCCGAAGTCAGGGTTCTCGGCACCGAGCAGGTCGTTTTCACCGAGGCGCTGGGGCGCGTGCTGCGGGAAGACATCGTCGCGCCGTCTGATGTTCCGCAGGCGGACAACACGGCGATGGACGGCTACGCGGTTCGCGCCGACGACATCGCCAATCCCCCGGTGAAGCTGCGGGTGATCGAAGACCTTCCCGCCGGATCGGTGGCCACGAAACGCGTCGAGCCGGGGACGGCAGTCCGCATCATGACCGGCGCGATGATTCCCGACGGCGCCGATACCGTCGCGCACGTCGAGATCACCGACGCCGGCTCGGAAATCGTGACCATCAGGCAATCGCTCAAACGCGGGACGAATCTGCGCTGGCGCGGCGAAGACATGCGCGCGGGCGATCTCGTTTTGCGCGACGGCACGGTCATCGATGCTGCGGCGGTGGGCGTGCTGGCGAGCGTGCAGCGATCGGTGGTGCGGGCAGGGCGAAGGCCTGCGGTGGCCATCATTTCCACGGGCGACGAGATCGTGGAGGTCGATCAGCCGCGCGCGTTCGGAAAAGTGGTCAACTCGAATTCGTATTCGCTCGCGTCGCTGGCGCGCGAGGCCGGGGCGCTGCCGCGCATGATGGGGATCGTTCCCGACACCCGCGGCGCAACAATTGCGGCGATCGAATCGGCGCTGGAATCGGATTTCATCATCTCCTCCGGCGGCGTCTCCGTCGGCGCTTACGACTTCGTCAAGGACGCGCTCGATGCTGTCGGCGCGGAGACGAAGTTCTGGCAAGTGGCCATGAAGCCGGGAAAACCAGTGGTGCTGTCGCGCGTGCGCGATCGGATCTTTTTCGGACTGCCGGGGAATCCGGTTTCGTGCATGGTGTCGTTCCTCCTCTTCATCGCGCCCGCGTTGCGCAAGGCGATGGGGCAGAAGCAGGCGATTTTGCCGCCGACGGTGCACACGCGACTGACGGGCCCGCTGAAATCGCGCGGCGACCGCCGCAGCTACCTCCGCGTGCGCGTGATCGCGCGCGACGGCGCGCTGCTGGCGTATCCCATGAGCGCCCAGGGCTCGGGCGTCTCCACGTCGATGCTGCAGGCGAACGGCTTCGCCATCATGGAAACCGGCGTCACCGCGGCGGCCGCCGGCGAGACGATCGCCACGGTGCTGGTCGGCACGCCGCTCAGCGAGTGACGCTTACCTCGGCGATCATGCGCGTCATCCGCTTCGCTTCCGCGTCGCCCGAGGCGTAGGTCGCGCACAGAAGATCGATTTGCTCCTGCGTCTCGTTTGCCGAAACGGTGAAGCCGTCCTCCGGTTGATCGGGAAGAAGGGCGCGATGGCATTTCCATTCGCCGTTCGCGAAGTGGTACTGGAGAAAGCCGCTTCCGGCCCGGACGCCGGCCGAGGCGGCGGTGAGCGTGCCGTCGCCGATGACGTTGCTCGCGCGGTCGCCGCTCGCGTTCGCCTCCTGCGCGCGGAGCAGCTCGTTGCCCGACTCGACGATCAGACGGCGCAGTTGCGGGCTGTCCTCCAGGACGTGCACGCCGCTCCGGGCCCCGTCGCTGCGCGCGATTTCCACCGTCAGCTCTAGATCCTCGCCGCGCCACGAGAATCGCAGCAGGCCGCGTGCGCCGACCGGCAACTCTTCGTCGTGCACGATCTTCGCGCCGTCCGCGCTCACTTCAACGACCATCACCGAAAAGTCGCCGAACCAGCCGTCGACCGGCCGGGTGATGTTCAGGCGCTGAAACTGCCGCCGCTCTTCGATCACTGCGCCATGATTATAAAGTGCCCAGCGGGTGCGCTTCGTGCCGGCATGCTGCGAACTGAAGCTGCTGTAGAGTGCGCGCATGCTTCCAGATAAGACCTTCGACGGGCGCACCGGAATCATCACCGGGGGCGCCACCGGGATCGGCTTTGCCATCGCCCGCGAGCTTGCGAGCCTCGGCGCGCGCGTGATCCTCGCCAGCCGTAACGAAGAAAACCTCCGCAAGGCCGTAAGCGAGCTCGGCGAGCGCGCGTCGTACCACGTGCTCGACGTCCGCGATGCCGAGGCCGTCGAGGCAATGGCGGCGAAGGTAGGAGCGGTTGATTTTCTGGTGAACAACGCGGCCGGAAATTTCGTCGTGCCGTCCGAGCAGCTCACCACCAACGGGTGGAACGCGGTGATCGGCATCGTGCTCAACGGCACGTTCTACTGCACCAGCGCCGTCGGCAAGCGGATGATCGAGTCGAAGCGCGGCGGCGTGATTCTTAACGTCATCGCCAACTACGCGTGGACCGGCGCGCCCGGCGTCGTGCACTCGGCGAGCGCCAAGGCGGGCGTGTTGGCGATGACTCGCACCCTCGCGGTGGAGTGGGCGCGGCACAAGATCCGGGTCAACGCCATCGCCCCCGGCCCGGTGCACACCGAGGGAGCGTCGAAGCGCCTGTTCCCCGATCCGGCGATCGAAGAGGGAATCCGCCGCACGATTCCGCTGCGGCGTTTCGCGAATCTCGATGAAGTCGCCAATGCCGCCGTGTATCTTCTCTCCGACTACGCCGCGTACGTCACCGGCGAGGCGTTCGTCATCGACGGCGGGCAGTGGTTGTCAGGAGCCGATTTCTGGGGGCGGATCCAGGCGATGAAAACATAAAGCCCCTCACGTAGAGCCGACTCTCAGTCGGCTGACGTAGAGCCGACTCTCAGTCGGCTCACGCGCCGGCTGGAGAGCCGGCGCTACGTCACTGGCGCAGGTAATCGACCGCGACGTGGGCCATGGCGCGCACGCCGAGCTCGAGGCCGCTCTCGTCGACGTAGAACAGCGGTGAATGATTCGACGCCGCCTGCTCCGCGGTCTGATTCTTCGGCCGCGTTCCGAGCCAGAAGAAAAGCCCCGGAACCTTCTGTTGGTAGAACGAAAAATCTTCCGCGCCTAACGTCGGATTCACCACGATCACGTCGCTGGTGAGCTTGCGAAACGTCGGCGCCATCTTCTCCGTCAGCGCCGGATCGTTGTACGTCACCGGATATCCCGTTTCGATCGTCACCTCGGCCTTCGCGCCGCCGGCGGCCGCGATGTCCTCCGCGGTGCGTCGGACGCGTGCATGAATGTCGCTGCGCATCTTCTCGTCGAGCGAGCGAATGGTGCCGAGCATCTCCACGTCATCGGGAATGATGTTGTTGCGCACGCCGCCGTGAATCGCGCCGACGGTGACGATTGACGGCGCCAGAGAGACGTCCAGTTGCCGGCTGGGAATCGTCTGCAGCCCGAGAACGATCTGCGCGGCGACGACGATCGGATCGACGCCGAGCCACGGATACGCTCCGTGCGTCTGTTTGCCGATCACCTTGATATGGAACGAATCGACTGCGGCCAGCTCCGCCCCCGGCCGATACGCGATCACGCCGACGGGATGGCGCGAGGTGACATGCAATCCGAAGACCGCGTCGACCTTCGGATTGTCGAGCGCCCCTTCCTTCACCATCAGCGCCGCCCCTCCCTCTTCGCCCTGCGGCGCGCCTTCTTCGGCGGGCTGAAAGAGAAACACCACCGTGCCCGGCAGCTCGTTGCGGATCGACGCCAGCACCTCGGCCGCGCCCAGCAGAATCGCCACGTGCGCGTCGTGCCCACAGGCGTGCATGACGCCGACTTCCTGCCCGTTGTACGTCGTGCGCACCGTCGACTTGAACGGCACGTCGACCTGCTCGGTCACCGGAAGCGCGTCCATGTCGGCGCGGAGCGCGACCACGTGGCCCGGCTTTCCGCCGCGCAGAACGCCGACCACGCCGGTATGCGCCACCGGCGTGCGCACCTCGATGCCGAGCTGGCGGAGGCGATCGGCGACCAGCTTCGAGGTGCGGAACTCGCGGTTTCCGAGTTCCGGATGCTGGTGGATGTCGCGCCGACACTCGGTCACCGACAGCGTGACCTTCTTCGAGGCATCATCGATGCGCTGGTCGAGCGCAACGGTCATCGCGACAGCCATGAGCACGCTACAGCTTCCTCAGATCGACGCGGCGATCAGTGTTTTCATGATCGGCGAATTGTACCCTCAGCGACTGGGGATCGCCCCGCGCAACGCCTCCGCCTTCTCGATCAACTCGGCGAACCACTCGGCGAAATGCGGCTCGTTTTTCTCCTCCGCGAGCTGCCGGGTGCGGGTAGCCATCTCGAGGAACTGATCGACGAAGCCGCGCAGATCGTCGGCCACACCGAGGAGCATCAGCGTGGTCGACTGATCCTCGATCGCTTTGAAGGCGTGCAGCGCCTGCGCGTATTCGTTGCTGAAGAATTCGAAACTCTTGCGCGCGTCTTCGGAGCGTTCGTCGGTCATGGTTGGGCTAATGCGTGGAGATCGGTCATATCGCGAACGACTCCGGAGCGAACAACGTACCGGATCTTCCGAAAGTTTGCCACGTTCGCGGCCGGGTCCGCAGCGAGGACCACGAGATCGGCGTCCTTCCCCTTCTCGATGGTGCCCACGTCCTTTTCCATGCCCATGGCCCGGCTGGCGGTGGCGGTCGAGGCGAGGATGACCTGCATCGGCGTCATCCCGGCCGCTTGCATGGCCTCCATCTCGGCGTAGATCGCGGGGCCGTGCAGCGTCAGCGGATTGCCGGCGTCGGTACCGGTAGCGATGGGGATTCCGGCGTTAACCAGGGTCTTCAAGTTCGCGCGCGTCACTCGCGTGAATTGTTCGGCGCGCTGCTGGCGCGGCGCAAGCCGCTCGGGCGGAAAGAGCGACGGATCGACGGCCGCCGTTTCGGCGACTTTCGCCAGCGTGGCGCGGTCGACGCAGCCGTTCGGATCGTCAACCGCGGGCGCCTTCCGGTCGATGACTCCCCGCCACATGCGCATGTACCCGTCGATCACCGTGAGCGTCGGGATGACGATCGTGCCGTTGCGTTTCGCCAGATCGAGGAACTCCTGATCGACCGGCAGATCCTCAACGCTGTGTACCAGAACGTTCGCTCCCGCGCGCAGCGCCGCCTTTGCCTCCGCGAGCCCGGTGGCGTGAACGATCAGCGGAAGTTTGTCTTTTCGAGCCTCTTCGCCAGCGGCCATCAGCGCGGGCGTCGATCCCTCGACCGGCAATTTCGGATTGACGATGAACCAGACTTTGATTGCTTTCGATCCCTGCGCCACGAGATAGCGGACGCCATTGACCGCGGATTCGGGATCTTTGAGGACGATGAATTGCCGCTCGGCGGCGAGATTCAACCAGTGATCGAGCGTGGAGAGCAGCGGACCGGCGGCCACGACGTGCGGCACGCGCGTGTCGTTCTCGAAGCGGTCGTGCAGCCGCATGGTCCACGGATAGCCGCCGACGTCGAACACCGAGGTCACACCGGAGCAGATGTACGACTTGCCGAAGCGATCGGGATTCGTCTTCAGCTCGGCTTCCACCTGCTCGTATGGATGCCGCGCGCGGACGTCGAGCGAGTCGGGCCGCCCGTCCGCCCACCCGGTTTGCGAGAAGTGCACGTGGCTGTCGATCAGCCCCGGCGTGATCCACATCCCGCGAACGTCGGTGACGTCGATGCCTTCCGGAGCGGGGCACTGCTTCGCAGTCCCGGCGCAGTCGATTTTGCCGTCGCGGAGAATCACGTTCGCATTCGCGACCGGCGCGCCGCCGCGGCCGTCGATCAGCGTCGCGCCGGTGAGCGCGCGCGGCGGGGCGGGCGTGCCGGGGGGCGTGTCGATGGCGCCGGTGACGGCGATCTTCCATCCGTCGGGGGTCTTCACGAAAAGCCGTTCGGAAATTCCGACGTGCTCGTCGGCACCGTAGCGGACGCGATAGCGATACGTGCCGTAGACGTAGCCCGGCTGCAATTCGATCAGATGAATGTCGTTCGCCTCGATCGAGTCGGGCCACGGCCCGCGCGCCTTCGCAAA